>DCVO01000107.1 GCA_002327405.1 Thiobacillus sp. UBA2186
TGACATGCGAGTGCGGAAGCCCTGAGTATGCCGGGAGCCGCGGACTTCAAGTGCTCGAACAACGGGTGGGCGTGATCGCCATTGACGTCGATTTTCTCGTGCATGGGGAAGCTGACCCCGTAATTGAGCTGGCAGAACTCCTGAATCTCGCCGTTGCTGCCGGGATCCTGTCGCCCGAACTGGTTGCAGGGGAAGCCGAGGACTTCCAGTCCGCGGTCCCTGTAGGTCTCGTAGAGTTCTTCGAGGCCCTTGAGTTGCGGTGTAAAACCGCACTTGCTCGCGGTATTGACGATCAGCAGGATCTTGCCCCGGTATTTTTCCAAGCGGTCGGGTTCGCCGTTCATGGCGGTCACTTCGATATCGTGGAATGAAGTCATGACAAATCTCCTGACATGTGAACTGATGGTTGAAGTGAGTGGAAACCAGAAAAATGGGGTTGCAACAAATCCACAGGCGCTTGAGCTCAGATTGCTCTAATCGAGTTTCAACACCAGATCCGGATCGGCCTTGGCCATGGCGCGCTGAAAGGCAGGCCGGGCGGCCAGGCGTTGCAGATAGGCGAGAATGTTCGGATAGGGCGCGAGGTCGAGCGGTACGAACTGGCGCATGGTGGTGAGCGGAAACGCGGTCATGATGTCGGCGACCGTGAACGTATCGCCGGCAAGCCAGGTGTGCCCCTCGGCGAGATGGTCGTCGAGCGCCTTGAATCCGCGATCGGCCCGCGCCCGCATCGTCTCCGCCATCGCGCCCTCGGCCATCAGCATCATCATGCTCGGCATCAGCGAGCCGTTGGCGAAGTGATACCAGTATAGATAGCGGGAGAATGCCGGATCGTCCGCCTTGAGCGTCAACCGGCCTTCACCGTAACGCGCCACCAAGTAGTCGATGATGGCACCGGATTCGGCAAGCACCAGATCGCCGTCGGTGATGACCGGGGCGGTGCCGGACGGATGCAGGGCCTTGTACTCCGGCGGCGCCAGCCGGGTGACCGGATCGCGCTCGTAGCGGACCAGTTCATAAGAGAGTTCAAGCTCCTCGCAGAGCCAGACGATGCGATCCGATTGCGAAACGCCGAGATGGTGAACCTTGAGCATGGGAGTCTCCTGAGAAAGTCGGTTATGAGAAAGTCGGTTAACGGTCATTTGCACGCGCCGGTCCGCGCAGCGCCGCGACCAGGGCCTGGACCCGCGTGCGCAGTTCGATGACGTCATCGGGCTGCATGTCGAGGCCGGCGGCAAGGGTCGCCGGCACATTGCGGGCGGCCTCGCGCAATGCGCGCCCCTCGGGGGTGAGCTCGATCAGCACCCGCCGCTCGTCCTCGGCATCGCGGGTGCGCGTTACCAGGCCCGCCAGTTCCATCCGTTTGAGGAGCGGCGTGAGCGTCCCGCTGTCGAGGTTGAGGCGATCGCCCAGCGATCCGACGGTCTGGGGCGTCTGTTTCCACAGCACCAGCATGACCAGATACTGGGGATAGCCCAAGCCAATCTCCGCCAGCACCGGGCGATAGAGACGGGTCAGCAGATTGGATGCGGCATAGAGCGGAAAGCAGACCTGCCGATCGAGATCGAGCAGGTCATCCTCCTGATCAGACCAATCCATGCCACCCCCTCTAGTCGGCGCTGACGGTGATGGCGACATCGATGTTGCCGCGCACCGCGTTGGAATACGGGCAGACCTGATGCGCCGCTTCGACGATGGCCTCGGCCGTCGCCTGGTCGACGCCGCTGATCGTGACGTCGAGCGCCACGGACAGGCCGAAACCGCCGCTACCGTTGGGCGCCATGCCGACGGTTCCCACCACCACGATATCGTCGTCGCGGACCCTCTCATCCTGGTTGCGGGTTACATGGATCACGGCGTTCCCGAAGCAGGCGGCATAGCCCGCGGCGAACAACTGCTCCGGATTGGGGGCGTCACCCCTGCCGCCGAGCGCCTTCGGCAGGGCCAGCGGCAGATCCAGAAGGCCATCGTCGCTGTTGACGGAGCCGTTGCGGCCGCCGATGGCTGTCACTTTGGTGGAATAGAGCGTGCTCATGAATCATCTCCTGTTTGAGTGGTTCAAATAAATATATCAAGCAATTTAATTGTGCGCAATACAAATAAGCGCGATTGCAGACGCATTTTCCGCCAGCCACGGCTCACCCCTGGCGGTGGGGTCGTGCTGGCCGCAAGCGGCCAGGGGTCGGGCAAACCCACCACGTCGGCATAGGGCAGGAAACCTGCCAACACGGCCAATTCACCGTTTGATGTAAGCTTCCCAGTGCTCTCCCAGGCTGAGACTTGTCGTTGCCATGTTACTCTCCAAGTATTCATAATTAATAAATATGAATATAGGTTAGGGTGGAATCATAGGCAACTGGTTTTTAATCCATGTTATTTTGCGGGTTCATTCGGCAATTTCTGAGCGTGGTATTTTTCATGGTATTACCGTTTGGCAGGAAAATAAGCCATTGAATATAAAGGATAAAAAGGGCTTGTTTACAATCGAGTGGGAGTGACCTGGCAACGGCAGGCAACGTCTGGCAGCGTCTGGCAAATACAGGCAGTTCGCGCAGCCGGCGGGTTACAAAGAACTTTTGCTATCACTCGAAATTGACGCAGACCGGGGCGGACAGCATCGAACCACGGGACAAGGGGGCACCTCGAATAACCCGAGGTTTTCAGTGAATCCCGCCGCGCAACGATGACCGCGACCGAACTCGGTTCAATTTCTTCGTCAAACCACCGCTTTTCTAGGCGGCGTTGCCCTGTTTTTGCTTCGAATCACCCCCAGGGCTACCGCACTCGGAAG
>DCVO01000162.1 GCA_002327405.1 Thiobacillus sp. UBA2186
TTCTAGGGGCTAGGAGTTAGGATCTAGGGGCTAGGGATGAAGCGACGCAGCGTCACCATCGCGCCCACAGGGCGCGTCCCCTGATCCCTAGATCCCAGCCCCTAGCCCCTAAGCTCACGCCTTCACCACCATCTTCGCCGCCTCGACCAGCGTCGGCACCACCGCATCGAGGTCGAGCTCGGCGACCGGGCGGCCGCGGTTGTAGCCGTAGGGCACGCAGAACACCGGGCAGCCGGCGGCGCGCGCGGCCTGGGTGTCGTTCAATGAATCGCCGATCAGCAAAAGCTCGGCCGGCTGCACGCCGAACACCTTGCAGGCATGTTGCAGCGGCAGGGGGTCGGGCTTGCGCTTTGGCAGCGTGTCGCCGGACAGGATCAGCTCAAAGTAATCGAACAGGCCGGTGGTCTTCAAAAGCGGCACCGTGAACTGCTCGGCCTTGTTGGTGATGACGGCGATATGCAGGCCCATTTTCCTGAAGGCTTGCAGGCCTTCGACTACGCCGGGGAAGGGACGTGACCGGTCGGCCACGTGTTCGCCGTAATGCTTCCGGTAGAGGGGCAGCGCCTTCGCGAAAAGTTCGGCATCGGGCTCGGCGTCCATGTCGCCGGTGAGCACGCGCTTGACCAGGCGCGGGACGCCGTTGCCGATGTAGGTCTTGATGACTTCCGGCGAGGGGCAGGGCATGCCCAGTTCGCCCATCATCAGCTCGGCTGCCAGCGCCAGGTCCGGCGCGGTGTTGAGCAGGGTGCCGTCGAGGTCGATGACGACGGCTTTGATATCGATCGGGAAATTCATGATTCTCACAGGGAGGAACGGGAGGTTAAGGGAGTATGGCTTTTGAGTTTTTCCTCTCTTACCTCTCTTAACCTCCCTGTTGTCAAAATCAAACCTTGGCAAGTTCGGCGCGCATGGCGGCGATGACGCTGTCGTAGCGGTGCGGATCGCTGTCCTTGGCGGCGCCGAACACGGCGGAACCGGCCACGAAGGTATCCACGCCGGCGCGGGCGACTTCGGCGATGTTGGCAGGACCGACGCCACCGTCGATTTCCAGGCTGACGTCGAGGCCTTTGGCATCGATCATCTTGCGCACGGCGCGCGCCTTGTCGAGCACGTAGGGGATGAACTTCTGGCCGCCGAAGCCGGGGTTGACGCTCATCAAGAGCACCATGTCGATCTTGTCCAGGGTGTACTCCAGCACGTCGAGCGGGGTGGCGGGGTTGAACACCAGGCCGGGCTTGCAGCCGCTCTCGCGGATGAGTCCGATGGTGCGGTCGATGTGCTCGGACGCTTCCGGGTGGAAGGTGATGTAGGTGGCGCCGGCCTTGGCGAAGTCGGGAATGATGCGGTCCACCGGCTTGACCATGAGGTGCACGTCGATGGGCGCGGTGACGCCGTGCTTGCGCAACGCCTCGCATACCAGCGGGCCGATGGTGAGGTTGGGCACGTAATGGTTGTCCATGACGTCGAAGTGGACGATATCCGCGCCGGCGGCGAGCACGTTGTCCACTTCCTCGCCCAGCTTGGCGAAGTTGGCCGACAGGATGGAGGGGGCGATACGGTAGGCCATGGCTTGCTCCGGTAAATTTTGCAAAACCGGGATTTTAACCCAGGGAAGCTCTGAAAATGCTTCACGGGGAGGAACGGGAGGTTCAGGGAGTCAGCCTTATTGATAAACAATCCTCCCTTACCTCACTTACCTCCCTGTTAATAGCTTTTTCAAGGGTTCCCTAGTTGGTCCGTCCCGCGCTTTGGATACAATGGCGGGACTGAAGGCATCAGGAAATTTTTATGGCAGAAAGCAAGAAATACGATATCCAGGTCGTTGTTCGCACGGCCTATATCCCGGAGCAGAGCGACCCGGGCAGCGACCGCTACGTGTTCGCCTACACCGTCACCATCGCCAACGAGGGCACGGCCTCGGCGCAGCTGATTTCCCGGCACTGGGTGATCACCGATGCCGAAAACCAGATCCAGGAAGTGCGCGGCCTGGGCGTGGTGGGCGAGCAGCCCTTCCTGCGGCCCGGAGAGAGCTTCGAGTACACCAGCGGCACCTCGCTTGGCACGCCGGTCGGCACCATGCGCGGAAGCTACCAGATGGTGGCGGAGGACGGCCAGAAGTTCGAGGCCGAGATTCCCGAATTCACCCTGTCGATGCCGCGGATATTGCATTGACCCAGGGGTCGGGGTCAGGATTCAGGATTCAGGGATTGAGCTTCGCGCCTTGATTTGAAAATTTGCGGCCTCCGGCCGCACTTCCCCTGACCCCTGGCTCCTATCCCCTTATTTCTTCATCGTCCACCACACGATGAAGATGAATATCGCCAGCGCGAGGACGGCTTCCAGCAACAGCCAAAGACTTCCCTGATCCACGGTTTATACTCCTCCCAGATGAGACGTTTCGCATTATCCTGGCGCCCATTTTACGCAAGCCTGATTGCCGCGCTGCTGGCGGCGGGTTGCGCCACGCCGAAACCCGAACCGAAGCCGGAGCCGCCGGCCGCGGTGCCGGCGCCGACCCCTGTCCCGCCTGCGCCGCCCGCACCGCCCCCGCCTGCGCCGCCGGCCCCGCCTCCCCTCATGCCGCCGCCCGCACCGCTGGCGCAATTGAGGCCCGTTGAGTGGGGCGCCGTTTCCAGCTGGCAGGAAGACACGCTGGCAGAAACCTGGCCGGCCTTCCTGCAGTCCTGCGCCGGCCTGAAGAGCCAGCCTGCGTGGCAGGCCGTGTGCAGCGAGGCGCAAGCCATGAACGGCGCGAACGAGGCCGCCGTGCGCGCCTTCTTCGAGCAGCGCTTCCAGCCGCACGAGGTGTTCAATCCCGACGACACGCGGGAAGGCACCGTCACCGGCTACTACGAGCCGCTCGTCAAGGGCGACCGCAAGCGCACCATGAGGGCGCGTTACCCGATCTACGCCGCGCCGGACGATCTAATCGTGGTGGACCTCGCCGGTGTGTACCCGGAACTGAAAAGCCTGCGCCTGAGAGGGCGGCTGCAAGGCAACAAGGTCGTGCCCTATCCCACGCGCGGCGAGATCGAAAACGCCAACGGCACATTCCGCGGCAAGCCGATCGCCTGGGCAGAAGATGCGGTGGAACTCTTCTTCCTGCAGATCCAGGGCTCGGGNNTCGGCTACGCCGACCAGAACGGCCATCCCTACAAATCCATCGGCAAGCTGCTGGTCGAGCGCGGCGAGCTAAAGCTGGAAGATGCCTCGATGCAGGGCATCAAGGCCTGGGGCGAAGCCAATCCCGACAAGCTCTCGGAACTGCTGCACAGCAATCCGAGCTACGTGTTCTTCCGCGAACTGCCCAACGG
>DCVO01000047.1 GCA_002327405.1 Thiobacillus sp. UBA2186
GCTTCAAGTGGGTGACCGAAGCGAAAGCCCATCGCGGCGCCAAGCTGGTCGTGGTCGACCCGCGCTTTACCCGCTCCGCGGCGGTATCGGACTTCTATGCGCCGATCCGCGCCGGCTCCGACATCGCCTTCCTCGGCGGCGTCATCAACTACCTGTTGAGCCACGACAAGATTCACCACGAGTACGTGAAGAACTACACGGACTTCAGCTTCCTGGTGAAGGAGGACTTCGGCTTCGAGGACGGCATTTTCTCCGGCTACGCCCCGGAAAAGCGCAGCTACGACAAATCCTCGTGGGGCTACCAGATCGGCGAGGACGGCTTTGTGGTCACCGACCCGACGCTGGAAAACCCGCGCTGCGTCTACCAGCTGATGAAAAAGCACTACTCGCGCTACACGCCCGAGATGGTGTCGTCCATCTGCGGCACGCCCAAGGATGCTTTCCTCAAGGTGTGCGAGATGATTGCCGAGACCTCCGCGCCCGACAAGACCATGACCATCATGTATGCCTTGGGCTGGACGCAGCACTCCTACGGATCGCAGATGATCCGCACCGGCGCCATGGTGCAGCTGCTGCTGGGCAACATCGGCGCGCCGGGCGGCGGCATGAACGCGCTCAGAGGCCACTCCAACATCCAGGGGCTCACCGACCTCGGCCTCTTGTCCAACCTGCTGCCGGGCTACATGACCCTGCCCCGCGATGCCGAGCAGGACTATGAGACCTACATCGAAAAGCGCGCCTCCAAGCCGCTGCGCCCGGGCCAGCTGAGCTACTGGTCGAATTACAACAAGTTCTTCGTCAGCACCATGAAGGCCTGGTGGGGCGACGCCGCCAGCGCGGAGAACGACTGGTGCTACGACTGGCTGCCCAAGCTCGACAAGGACTACGACATCCTGCAGGTATTCGAGAACATGAACCAGGGCAAGATGAACGGCTACATCTGCCAGGGCTTCAATCCGCTCGCCTCGGCGCCGTGCAAGATCAAGGTGGCCACCGGGCTTTCCAAGCTCAAGTACCTGGTGATCATCGACCCCTTGGCCACGGAGACGTCCGAATTCTGGCAGAACCACGGCGAGTACAACGACGTCGACCCGACCAAGATCCAGACCGAGGTGTTCCGCCTGCCCTCCACCTGCTTCGCCGAGGAAGACGGCTCGCTGGTGAACTCCGGCCGCTGGCTGCAGTGGCACTGGAAGGCCGCCGAGCCGCCGGGCGACGCCAAGGGCGACCAGGAAATCATGGCCGGCATCTTCCTCAAGCTGCGCGAAATGTACAAGAAGGACGGCGGCGCCTTCCCCGACCCCATCCTCAACCTGACCTGGAAGCACAAACAGCCCCACGCGCCCTCGCCCGAGGAACTCGCGAAGGAGTTCTCCGGCAAGGCGCTCGCCGATCTCACCGACCCCAAGGACACGTCCAAGGTGCTGGTGAAGGCCGGCGAGCAGCTGAACGGTTTCGCCGAACTGCGCGACGACGGCTCCACGTCCTGCGGCTGCTGGATCTTCGCCGGCGCCTGGTCGGAAAAGGGCAACCTCATGGCGCGGCGCGACAACTCGGACCCCTTCGGCATCGGCCAGACCCTCAACTGGGCGTTCGCCTGGCCGTCGAACCGGCGCATCCTCTACAACCGCGCCTCCTGCGACGTGAACGGGAAGCCTTTCGATGCCAAGCGCAAGCTGATTGCCTGGGATGCCGCTGCCGGCAAGTGGGGCGGCGCGGACGTTCCGGACTTCAAGATCGACTCGGCGCCGGACGAAGGCATGGGGCCGTTCATCATGAACCCCGAGGGCGTGGCGCGCTTCTTTGCCGTGGACAAGATGGCGGAAGGTCCCTTCCCGGAACACTACGAGCCGCTGGAGTCGCCGCTCGCCGTCAATCCCCTGCACCCGAAGAACGACAAGGCGCGCGCCAACCCGGCAGCGCGGGTATTCAGTGGCGACTGGAGCACATTCGGCAAGCCGGACAAGTTCCCTTACGTGTGCACCACCTACCGCCTGACCGAACATTTCCACTTCTGGACCAAGCACGCAAAGCTCAACGCCATCATGCAGCCTGAGCAATTCGTGGAAATCGGCGAGGAACTGGCCGCCGAGAAGGGCATCAAGGCCGGCGACCACGTGCGCGTGAAATCCAACCGCGGCTTCATCGTGGCGGTGGCCGTGGTCACCAAGCGCGTGCGCACCCTGGACGTGTCCGGCAAGAAGGTGCATACGGTGGGCGTGCCCATCCACTGGGGCTTCACCGGCGTGGCGAAGAACGGCTACATCACCAACACCCTGACCCCCTTCGTCGGCGACGCCAACACGCAGACGCCCGAGTTCAAGGCGTTCCTGGTGGATGTGGAAAAGGTATAGGAGGCGAACCATGGCACTGCAATCACTCGACATCAAGGCCCGGTCCGCCACCACCACCCCTTCCCCGGCCGCGCGCGGCGAAGCGGTCAAGGTCGCCAAGTTGATCGACATCTCCAAGTGCATCGGCTNNCTGCAAGGCCTGCCAGGTGGCGTGCATGGAGTGGAACGACCTGCGCGACGAAGTGGGGACGAACGCCGGTGTGTACGACAACCCGCGCGACCTCACCGCCCAGTCCTGGACGGTGATGCGCTTCTCCGAAGTGGAAGTTGAGCAGGGCCGGCTGGAGTGGCTGATCCGCAAGGACGGCTGCATGCATTGCGACGATCCGGGCTGCCTCAAGGCCTGCCCGGCGCCG
>DCVO01000144.1 GCA_002327405.1 Thiobacillus sp. UBA2186
AGCGCCGTGAGCGACCAGGTGTGCTTGTTGCGGAAGATCGCGAACTGCTTGTCGAGGTTGGTCCTCATCTCGCCACTGGCCGCGAACTTCATGCCGTACAGCGTGCCGAGGATCACCAGCGGCAGCATGATCCACATCCCGCCGCCCGAAAGCACGCCGAGCCCGCTCGGCAGGTACAGATACAGGCCGATCGCCGAGACCACCAGCGCGATGCCGTAGAACAGGATGATCTTGCGCAGCGCCGCACCGGTCGAGCCGATGTTGGGCGACACGGTGAGCAGGTTGTTCATGCCGAACCAGCCGACCACCGCGAGCGGAACCAGCAGCAGCAGCCACACGAAGCCGGCGTTCTGAACATAAGTCGGCGTGCCCGCGGCGATCTTGCCGATCAGCGTGGCCGAATCCTTGGCGAGCGGGATCGCGTCGCCGCCGAGCGCCCCGAACAGGCCGACGGTCATCACCGCCGGGATCAGGAGTTGCGAGGTGGTCACGCCGAAGTTGCCCAGGCCGGCGTTCAGGCCCAGCGCCGTGCCCTGCAGGCGCTTGGGGAAGAAGGTGGAAATGTTCGACATCGAGCAGGCGAAGTTGCCGCCGCCGATGCCGGACAGGAGCGCCAGCAGCTGGAACACCCACAGCGGCGTGTCCTTGTCCTGCAGGGCGATGCCGGTGCCGAATGCGGGGATCATCAGCAGCGCCGTGGTGAGGAAGATGCTGTTGCGCCCGCCGGCGATGCGGATGAAGAAGGAGGAGGGGATGCGCAGCGTCGCGCCCGAGAGGCCGGCGATGGCGGTCAGGCTGAACATGTCCTCCTTGGTGAAGGGAAAGCCCAGGTTCAGCATCTGCACGGTGATGATGCCCCACATCAGCCAGATGGCGAAGCCAAGAAGCAGACTGGGGATGGAGATCCACAAGTTGCGGTTGGCGATGGATTTGCCGGTGGACTCCCAGAACTGGGCGTCTTCCGGATTCCATTCCTTGATGTCGGTTGCCATGGCGTTCCCTTCGTTAGTGGTTCAGTTTTCGTGTCTCGTCATTCCATGAGGTCGGCGCGCTTGAGGCGCTTCACTTCGCGCGCCGCGTCCATGGGGCGAACTTCCGTCCAGTACATCCACATCAGCGACACCCACACCACGCCGAACATCAGCATGAAGGCGGAGGAGCGGATGCCGGTCAGGTCGACCAGGGCGCCGAACATGATCGGCATGAGGAAGCCGCCAAGGCCGCCGGCGAGGCCGACCACGCCCGAGATCACGCCGATGTTGTGGGGGTAGTCGTCGGAGATGTACTTGAACACCGAGGCCTTGCCGATGGCGAACACCACGCCCAGGGTGAAGAGCAGGATGGTGAACACCGTCACGTCGAGGCCGACATGGAAGGTGTAGGGGCCGGTCACGGTCTGGATGGTGATGCTGCTCTGCGGGTAGGACAGGAAGAACAGGCACACCAGGGAAATCCACAGCACCCACCAGGTGATGGTGTGCGCGCCGAACTTGTCGGCGAACCAGCCGCCGACCGCGCGCAGCATGCCGCCGGGGATGCTGAAGGCGGCGGCCAGCAACGCGGCCGTCTTGAGGTCGAAGCCGTACTCGCTCACGTAGTACTTGGTCATCCACAGCGCCAGCGCCACATAGCCGCCGAACACGATGGAGTAGTACTGGCTGTAGCGCCACACGCGCGGATCCTTGAAGGCGGCGAGCTGTTCACGCAGGGTGACGTGCTTGCCCACCTTGTGTGCAGGATCGCTGTAGGTGAAGAACCAGAACACGATGGCGGTCACCAGCATCAGCACCGCGTAGACTTTCGGCACCATGGTCCAGCCGTAGCCGACCACGATGATGGGGGCGACCAGCTTGGTGACCGCGGCCCCGGTGTTGCCGGCGCCGAAGATGCCCATGGCCAGGCCCTGCTGCTGCCTGGGAAACCAGCGCGCGCAATAGGCGATGCCGACGGTGAAGGAGCCGCCCGCCATGCCGACGAAGAGGCCGGTCGCCAGGAAATGCCAGTATTCGGTGGCCCACGAGATCATCCAGATCGGGACGACGGTGGTCAGCATCAGGACGAAGAACACGATGCGGCCGCCGAACTTGTCGGTCCACATGCCCAGCGGCACGCGGATCAGCGAGCCGGTCAGCACCGGGGTGGCGACGAGGATGCCGAACTCGGTCTCGTTCAGNNACGCCGATGACGGCGAACATCATCCAGGCCATGAAGCACACGGTGAAAGCCAGTGTGCTCATGATGACGACCGACCAGGCCTTGGATTGTTGGGTTGTCATGGTGCTGCCTTCAAAACATTGAGAAGAAGATTGCAATGTCTTTTTACTCTGCAAGAAGGCCTGATGCCAGAGGGGGTTCCGAGGGGCAAACCGGCCCATCTACCTCTTTGGTGGTAGAGGGGGTAGTTGCAAGCGCATTGATTTGGCTTGAGTTTTTTTCGCGCGCCAACAGGCGCGGAAAGCCGGCGGGGGAAAAGTGGTATACCCTTTTATTCGCAAGTCTGGAGAAGACATTGAGCCGTCCGCTGAGAAACAAATTGCGCAACTCGCTGCTGCTGCGGCTGGGCGGCATGTTCGTCGCCATCACCCTGCTGGCGGTGGTCAGCATGTCCACCTCGTGGCTGGTGGCGGAAACCACCCAGGGCAGCGGCGAGGCCATCAATGTGGCGGGCAGCCTGCGCATGCAGAGCTGGCGCATGGCTTCGCTCTATCAGCGCGGCGCAGCCGGGCAGGAAAGCATGCGTCAGGCCATGGCGCGTTTCGAAAGCGATCTGAATGCGCCCTCCATCGTCGGCCTGCTGCCCGCGGACGAAACCGCCGACCTCAATCGCACCTACCGCCGGATCGACACCGCCTGGCGCACGCAGATCAAACCCGGCCTGTCTTCTTCCGCAGGCGACGTGCTGGAACGCATCCCGGACTTCGTCGACCAAATCAATACCCTGGTCAAGCAGATCGAGGACGCCACCGAAGCCAAGATCCTGGTCATGCGCGTCATCCTCGGCGTATCGGTCATCGCCACCCTGCTGGTGGTGGCACTTTCCATCTATCTCGTCAACAACATCCTGGTGCATCCGCTGCGCGAGCTGCTGGAACTGACCGACCAGATCGGCCGCGGCAACCTGGCGGTGCGCACCGATCTTGCGGGAGAAGACGAGATCGGTCGCCTCGGCCAGGCCTTCAACCTCATGGCGGAGGACCTGTCCAAGCTCTACCAGAACCTGGAAACGCGGGTCGAGGAGAAGACCGCCGAGCTCACCATCGCCAACCGCTCGCTGGAACTGCTCTACCACTCCATCGCCAGGCTCTACAGCGGGCCGGTGGCGCACGACACCTATGCCATCCTGTTGAAGGACCTGGAGAACGTCCTGGGCGTCGGCCACGGCGTGGCCTGCCTGGTGGAAACCGGGGAGTATCGCGCGCACGTCATCGCCAGCACGCTGGAACCCGCGCGCGGGGACGTCGACGTGTGCGGGCTCATGAGCTGCGAAGAGTGCATGGCGCACAAGACGCTCTCCGTTAACGCCATCAGGAATGGCAGGCGCCTGCTGTCGCTGCCGCTCAAGGATGCCGAACACGCATACGGCGTGCTGCAGCTGGAACTGCAGCAGGGCATGGAGCTGGCGCCCTGGCAGACGCAGTTGCTGGAAGCGCTGTCGCGCCACATCGGCATCGCCATCGGCACCGCGCAGCGCGCCGAGCAGAGCCATCGCCTTTCATTATTGGAGGAACGCGCGGCGATCGCGCGCGAGCTGCACGACTCGCTGGCGCAGTCGCTCGCCTACATGAAAATCCAGGTCAGCCGGCTCAAGCCCTATGTCGACAGCGGCGGCAGCGAAGCGGCCCAGGTGCTGCACGAATTGCGCGAGGGGCTCAACAGCGCCTACCGCCAGTTGCGCGAGCTGCTGACCACATTCCGCATGCGCATCGAGGGCGGCGGGCTGGGCGCGGCGCTGCAAAACGCGGTGGACGAGTTTTCCAATCGCGGCGGCATCCCCATTGCATTGGAAGTGCATCTTGCCGGCTGTATGCTTTCAGCCAACGAGGAAATCCATACCCTGCAGATCGTGCGCGAGGCGCTGTCCAATGTCATCAACCATGCCCACGCCAGCCGCGCGTCGGTCAGCGTGGAATGCCTCGGCAGCGGCGCCGTTGCCGCCGTGATCCAGGATGACGGCATCGGCATCCGCAAGACCGCGGGCGCGCATCACTACGGCATGAAGATCATGGAAGAGCGCGCCAGGAATCTCGGCGGCGTGCTGGCGGTGGAACAGCCGGCGACCGCCGGCACCCGCGTCACGCTAAACTTCATGCCGGCGCGCCCCGCCTCCGTTACCTGACGACCGCATCCATGAATTCCGAAGACATCCAGACCATCCTCATCGTCGACGACCACCCCCTGTTCCGCAAGGGCGTGATCCAGCTGATCCAGACCCTGCCCGAGCTCAAGTTCGTGGGCGAGGCGGCCAATGGCGCGGACGGCATCCGCCTCGCGCGCGAACTCGATCCCGACTTGGTGCTGCTCGACCTCAACATGAAGGACATGAGCGGCGTCGAGGTGCTGAAGGCGGTCAAGGCGGCGGGGCTGGATGCGCGCGTCATCATGCTCACCGTGTCCGACCACGCCGACGATCTGGTCGCCGCCCTGCAGGCGGGGGCGGACGGCTACCTGCTCAAGGACATGGAGCCCGAGGACCTGACCGCGCACCTTGCGCAGGCGGCGCGCGGCGAGATCACCATCACCCCGCGCCTGACTCAATTGCTGGCGACTTCGCTGCGCGACATCGGGCGGCCGAAGAAACCTTCGGAGGCGGGGCTGACCGAGCAGGAAAGCCGCATCCTCGATCTCGTCGCCGACGGCATGAGCAACAAGCTCATCGCCAGGGAACTCGACATCGCCGAAGGCACGGTGAAGGTCCACGTCAAGCACCTGCTCAAGAAACTCAACCTGCGCTCGCGCGTGGAAGCGGCGGTGTGGGCCGACCGCAGCCGGCGGCAGGGCTAGGCAGAAGCCAGGCGCAGGAACGCAGAGACGCAGAGAAATTCAATAACAGAGAGGTTAAGAGAGGAAATAATACTTTGTTTTCTCCCTTATCCTCCCATACCTCCCTGTAAGCGCTTTAGGTTTTCTCTGCGCCTCTGCGTTGAAAGATTTTTTTGCTTTTGCCTTTGATCTGAATTTAATGATGGACGGCGGCATTCGGGCTAATTTAAGATAACACGGTCTTGTTATAACCATTCAGGAGTTGTGGGATTGCCGTGACCATGCTCGCCGAGCGCATCCATACCTTCGGGCAGGCCATGCTGGAAAAGCACGGCGAGCGCGTGCACAAGGTCGCGCTCGACGCGGGTTTCACCTGCCCCAACCGCGACGGCAGCAAGGGCATCGGCGGCTGCAGCTTCTGCAACAACAAGTCCTTCGCGCCGGGCGCGCGCGAGCCGGCATCGCTGGCCGGCCAGTTCGAGCGCGCACGTTCCCGCATCGGCAAGCGGACGGGCGCGCGCCGCTTCCTCGCCTACTTCCAGGCCTACACCAACACCTATGCGCACGTGGACGAACTGCGTGCGCTCTACGACGAGGCGCTGTCCGAGCCCGGCGTGATCGGCCTGTCGATCGGCACGCGCCCGGACTGCGTGCCGCCGCCGGTACTTGACCTGCTAGCCGAATACCAGCAGCGCGGCCACGAGGTGTGGCTGGAACTGGGCCTGCAGTCGGCCTTCGACAAGACGCTGGCGCGGGTCAACCGCGGCCACGGCTTCGCCGAGTACGCCGAAGCCGCGCGCGCCGCACGCGCACGCGGCATTCCGCTGTGCTGCCACCTCATCGTCGGCCTGCCGGGCGAAGACGAGTCGCACAGCCATGCGAGCCTCGACCGTGTGCTCGCAGTCGGCGTCGATGGGCTCAAGCTGCATCCCCTGCACGTGGTGAAGCACACCCGGCT
>DCVO01000128.1 GCA_002327405.1 Thiobacillus sp. UBA2186
GGAATGGCGAAGCCGATGCCCTGCGAACCGCCGGTGCGCGAATAGATCGCGCTGTTGATGCCGACCAGGTTGCCGGCGGCGTCGACCAGCGCACCGCCGGAATTGCCGGGATTGATGGCGGCATCGGTCTGGATGAAGTTCTCGAAGGTGTTGATGCCCAGATGCGTGCGCCCCAGCGCGCTGACGATCCCCAGGGTCACGGTCTGGCCCACGCCGAAGGGGTTGCCGATGGCCAGCACCCAGTCGCCCACGCGCAGGCCGTCGGACTGGCCGAAGGTGATGGCGGGGAGGCCGGTGGCGTCGATCTTGAGCACGGCGAGATCGGTTTCCGGGTCCGATCCCACCACCTTGGCCGGGAGCGTGCGGTCGTCGGACAACGCGATCTGGATTTCATCCGCGCCGTCCACGACGTGGTGGTTGGTGAGGATGTAGCCGTTGGCGCTGACGATGACGCCCGAGCCCAGGTTGGAAACCTCCTGCGGGCGCGGATCGAAGCGATCGCCGAAGAAATGGCGGAACACCGGATCGTCCATCAGCGGGTTGCGCGCGCCGCTGACCTGTTTCTTGGTGAACACGTTGACCACCGCCGGGATGGCGTGACGCGCGGCTTCGGCAAAGGAATTGGTCGAGCCCGCCGTGGCGCCGCTCTCGACCTGGCGGATGGTCAGGCCGTCCGTGGCCAGGCGCGATTGCCAGCGCAGGAGGTCGGGTTTGAACAGGACCAGGACAAACAGCACGGCCAGCGCGATGGTGACGGCCTGGGCGAACAGCAGCCAGTATTTACGCATAACTTCCTGCAATTAAAGAAAATAAGGAAATTATACCCGGCCCGAAACGATATTAATGGCGGCGCCGTGCAGTGCTTCCAGTGGGAATGCGAAATTAGTTAGAATAACGGAATTTTGTAACCTACCTGATCGGGTTGAACTGATGAGCCAACAAGAAGTGGATCGAGAGAGGCGCAAGTTTCTGGTCGCAGCGACCGCGGCCGTGGGCACTGTGGGCGCCGCGGCCGTAGCCTGGCCGTTTATCGCAAGCATGCTTCCCAGCGCGCGCGCCAAGGCGGCCGGCGCGCCGGTTGAAGTGGATATCGGCAAAGTGGAGCCGGGCGCGATCATTGCCGTGGAATGGCGCGGCAAGCCGGTATGGGTGGTGCACCGCACCAAGGAAATGCTGGACCTGCTCGGCAAGCACGACAACCAGCTGGCCGACCCCCTGTCCGACATGCCGCAGCAGCCCGACTACTGCAAGAACAAGTTCCGTTCCATCAAGGAACAATACCTCGTCGCAGTCGGCATCTGCACCCACCTTGGCTGCTCGCCCACCTATCGCAAGGAAATCGGCGCGGCCGACCTGGGCGCGGACTGGCCCGGCGGCTTCTTCTGTCCCTGCCACGGTTCCCGCTTCGACCTGGCGGCGCGCGTATACAAGGGGGTGCCGGCTCCGATCAACCTGGAGATTCCTCCGCACAAATACGTCAGCGAAAGCCTGCTGCTCGTGGGCATCGACAGCAAAGTAGAAAGCGTGGGGGCCTGATAAATGAATGCCTTGCAAAAACTCCTCGGCTGGGTCGACGCCCGATTCCCGCTGACTGCTACCTGGAAAGCGCATCTGTCCGAGTACTATGCGCCCAAGAACTTCAATTTCTGGTACTTCTTCGGCTCGCTGGCCCTGCTGGTGCTGGTAATCCAGATCGTGACCGGCATCTTCCTGGTCATGCACTACAAGCCCGACGGCTCGCTCAACGCGGCCGGCGTCCCGGTGGCCTTCGCTTCCGTCGAATACATCATGCGCGACGTGGACTGGGGCTGGCTGGTGCGCTACCTGCATTCCACCGGCGCCTCGGCGTTCTTCGTCGTGGTCTACCTGCACATGTTCCGCGGCATGATCTACGGCTCCTACCGCAAGCCGCGCGAGCTGATCTGGATCTTCGGCGTCATCATCTACCTGGCCTTGATGGCCGAGGCCTTCATGGGCTATCTGCTGCCCTGGGGCCAGATGTCCTACTGGGGCGCGCAGGTCATCATCAACCTGTTCGCCGCCGTGCCCTTCATCGGCAACGACCTGTCGCTGTGGATTCGCGGCGACTTCGTGGTGGGCGACGCGACCCTGAACCGCTTCTTCTCCTTCCACGTCATCGCCGTGCCGCTGGTGCTGCTGGCGCTGGTGGCCGCGCACCTGGTGGCGCTCCACGAAGTCGGCTCCAACAACCCCGACGGCGTCGAGATCAAGAAGAACAAGGACCCGGTCACGCACATTCCGCTGGACGGCATCCCCTTCCATCCCTACTACACCGTCAAGGACATCCTCGGCGTGGTGGTCTTCCTCATCGTGTTCTCGGCCATCGTGTTCTTCGCGCCGGAACTGGGCGGCTACTTCCTGGAAGCCAACAACTTCATCCCCGCCGACCCGCTGAAGACGCCCGCGCACATCGCGCCGGTGTGGTACTTCACCCCGTACTACGCCATCCTGCGCGCGGTGCCGCCGCTGCTGGGTTCGCAGTTCCCCGGCGTGCTGCTGATGGGCGTGGCCGTGCTGATCTTCTTCGCGCTGCCCTGGCTCGACAAAAGCCCGGTCAAGTCCATCCGCTACCGCGGCCCCATCTACAAGTGGTTCCTGGCCGCTTTCGTGATTTCCTTCATCGGCCTGGGCTGGCTCGGCATTCTGCCCGCCACGCCGCTTTACACCTGGATTGCGCGCGGCCTCTCCGTGGTGTACTTCGCGTTCTTCCTGCTCATGCCCTGGTATACCAAAATCGATAAAACCAAACCCGAACCGGAAAGGGTGACTGGCTAATGAAACTCATCAAACAACTTTTCACCCTGCTGGCTTTCGTGCCGCTGGCGGCCGCCGCGTCCGGCGGCGCCGAGATCCGCCTGGACAAGGCGCCGGTCAACCTGTCGGACAAGGCCTCCCTGCAGCGCGGCGCGAAAATGTTCGTGAACTACTGCCTGAACTGCCATTCCGCCAGCTACATGCGCTATTCGCGCCTGCAGGACCTCGGCCTGACCGAAGACCAGATCAAGAACAACCTGCTGTTCACCACCGAAAGGGTCGGCGACACCATGACCGCGGCCATGAAGTACTCCGACGCCAAGGTCTGGTTCGGCGCGGCGCCGCCCGACCTGTCGGTGATCGCGCGTTCGCGCGACCCCGACTGGATCTACACTTACCTGCGCAGCTTCTACCGCGACGACACCCGTCCCACCGGCTGGAACAACATCGCCTTCGACAAGGTCGGCATGCCGCATGTCATGGCCACCCTGCAGGGCGAGCAGATCGCGCATTTCGAGAAGGTGAAGGACCACGAAGGCAACGAACACGAGATGTTCGACCGCTTCGAGCTGGTCAAGCCGGGCAGCGTGTCGCAGGCCCAGTACGACTCCATGGTCGGCGACCTGGTGAACTACCTGGCCTGGATGGCGGAGCCCGCCAAGCCCAAGCGCATGCAGACCGGCCTCCTGGTGCTGGCGTTCCTGGCGGTGTTCTTCGTGATTGCCTATTATCTGAAGAAGGAATTCTGGAAAGACGTGCATTAAACCCAGCGCCGCGCAGCGGCCCCCTGCCTCCCTCGCCCCTCGCGGGGCGAGACTGGGAATTCGCGGAGCATGCTCCGCGCCTGTCGAGCGGTTCCGGCGTGCAAGCCGGAACGCGCCCTGCAAGGGAGGGAGGTGAGGGGGAAGCCGCCGGAATTTTCCGAGCCGGACCTGTGTCCGGCTTTCGCCATTATTAAAGCCGCATAAGAAACAGGAATCCAAACATGATGAGACTTTATTCGGGGACCACCGACCCCTACAGCCACCGCTGCCGCATCGTGCTCTACGAGAAGGGCATGGATTTCGAAGTCATCGACGTCGACCTGCACAACAAGCCGGAAGACCTCGCCGTCATCAACCCCTACAACAAGGTGCCGGTGCTGGTCGAGCGCGATCTCGTCCTGTACGAAGCCAACATCATCAACGAATACATCGACGAGCGCTTCCCGCACCCGCAGCTGATGCCGCCTGATCCCGTCATGCGCGCCCGCGCCCGCCTGGTGCTGCACAACTTCGAGAACGACCTGTTCGCCCAGGTCAACGCCATCGAGCACGGCGGCCAGAAAGCCGCCGAAGGTGCGCGCATCGCCATCCGCGACAGCCTGACCCAGCTCACGCCCATTCTGGAGAAGCAGAAGTACCTGATGAACGACGAGTTTTCCATGCTCGACGTGGCGATCGCGCCGCTGCTGTGGCGCCTGGAGCACTACGACATCCACCTGCCCAAGCAGGCCGCCTCGGTGCTCAAGTACCGCGAGCGCCTGTTCTCGCGCCCGGCCTTCATCGAAGCGCTGACGCCCACCGAAAAGGCCATGAGGAAGTAAGGCGCAGGCCGGCCAGATGCTCTCCACCCGTCCCTATCTCATCCGCGCCATCTACGAGTGGTGCAACGATGCAGGGTTCACCCCCCACATCCTGGTGCAGGTGGACGAGCACACCCGGGTGCCGGCCGGCTACGTCAAGGACGGCCAGATCGTGCTCAACCTGGGCGGCAATGCCGTGCGCGACCTCGCCATCGACAACGACTGGATCCTGTTTTCCGCGCGCTTCTCCGGCGTGTCCCAGGAAATCGCCGTGCCCATCAACCGCGTCGCCGCCATCTTCGCGCGCGAGAACGGGCAGGGCATGCACTTCGACGTGCTGGAAGCCGGGGCGGAAGAGCCCGGCGCACCGGCTCCCAAACCGCCCGAGGGCCAGCCGCCCGAACCCCCGAAAGGCAGGCCTCAGCTCAAGGTCGTGAAGTAAGGTGAAGCGCGCAGCTTTCGCGTAAAATTCGCACCCGCATGCCGCTTTAGCTCAGTTGGTAGAGCAACTGATTTGTAATCAGTAGGTCGTCCGTTCGAACCGGACAAGCGGCACCATCCTCGCGCCCGGCCTTTCGGTCATTTGCCGTACAAGCATCAGTCAGGAATCGGGAGAGCAGTCTGCTGATCCAATCCGGTCGGCATACTGCTTCTGCTTTCCGCCTATTCTGTTGAAAAACTCTTTGGGGTTGGTCGTCTGCAGAGTTTTGGGAGGCTTCAAGTTCAACTCGGTAACGATTGTTGAATGTGGGCAATTCCGAGAGGCCGGATTTTCAGCTTGGTCTTCCAGCAGTAGCCCAGAATGAGTTTTTCAACAGAATACGCCGATTGCCGACACTACAGGCGAAATGAGGCATTCGAGAATGCCGGATGCAGCTATTCCATCCCCTTTCAAGGCCGCCGGTCAGGATCGCCAGCGCGAAATTAATTTTATCCATGGCAATGAAATTGAGTTAAGCTTTTTTTGGAAAGACTGTCTTTGTCGGTCTTTTGCGAGGAGTAACGAATAAATCAATTTTAAGGATCTGACCATGCTACATAGAGTACAAACCACGGTTGTGGGCCTGGCGGCGACCTTCATCATGCTGGCTTCGGCATCTGCGACGGCTGCCATGTCCACGGAAGATTTGACCAGGTTGAAGGCTTCCGGCGTTGGGGAGAGCGTCATACGCATGATGGTTGAGAATGACTACATGGACATTGACCGGATTCTGAAACTCAGGTCCGCCGGCTTCTCTGATGAAACGATTTCGGTAATCATAAAAAACGATCTCAAGACGACTGGCAGGCCTTTGCCGCAGCCGCAGACGCGCGCTGAGAAATTAAGAGCTTTTCAGGCCATGAACAGGCCCGCGAGCAGTGGGCCTGATGCGGAAGCGGTCATGCAGACCACGGGCGAGGTAAAGATCGAGCAGTATGTCGCATTGGGCGATCCGATCGTTCAGGAAAGCCTGAAAATACAGAATGCTTCCATAAGCTTGCTGGCTGACGGGAAATTGAAGATCGAGTGGGATGAAAGCAAGATTCCGCCGAGCATAAGCAATCCGTTTGGAGGCGGGGCTTTCCCCAGCCCGTTCTATTGGGATATCGAGAAAGGCGACCGCTTGTTCACTTCGGACGAGAAAAGCAACTCCTTTGTCTTGCGCACGGGCAGGACGCATCAAGGCAATCCGGAAACGAACAAGGCCCGCTATTGGCTTATCGAACTGTCCCCACAAAACGCGGATCTCTTGCGCCGCGTAAAATCACTCGTTGCGGATTAAACGTCCGGGCGAAGCCCTGGCGCCAGGACACGGAGTCTTCCGACCGTGAGCCTGGCGCCGGGATTCAAGACCGCATTGGTTTCCCCAGGCGTCTCTAACCGGGCGCTGTCGACACGCCGTCAGCTTTGACGGTTTTTTTGCGCCGGCACATGCTTGTCCCGGCCGCCTGCCGTCCCTTGATGATCCCGCATCGCCAATGAAAGCCGCGGACGACCCGATCCGGCTTCCCCGTTTGACGGGTATGCACGAGCCTTGGCGATGGAATGGCCGGCTGAAGGACTTGCTGTAGCCAAGCGCATTGCAAAGGCCGGATCAACTTGACTCCGGCTCGTTGCAAAAGCCAAGCGTTGCAGTGTGCTCCTCCACGCAAATTGCATTATTTTTCCTCCCCCCCTCCCGTGTTTTTCATAACTTATTGATTATTAACAATAAATAAAATGGCACGCTTTCTGCTTATTAGCTCTCACAGTCGAGCAGGCTCAGCCATGGGGACGTCATCGTTGTGTTTTGGTTCGGAAACAAAAAACTCGGCCCGGTTTTGAGTGAGGGACGAATTGCCGAAGTGCCGGGACATGGAGCGTTGCGAATCAAGCGTTCCGCAGATTGCCTCGGTGCGGTATGCCCTCGGCCCCAGTTGCTGGCCGTGAAGCTGCTGAGCGAGGTCGGGCCTGGCGATGTCGTGGAGCTTGTAACCGACAACCCGACGGCGGTTGAGGGGTTTGCCCCTCTCGCGGAGATTCTGCTTTGCACGCTTCTGGCCGTGGTGAAAGAGGCGGGGGTATGGCGTATCTACCTGCAAAAAAGCCAGTAGTGTCTTTCCGGGGCTGCCGGTTTTGAGTTTGATCGTTTGTGGCTGTGGCCATTGATTCATAAGGGGAAAATGCAGTGAATGCTGTAACGGAAAATGTTGGCGCGAAACCGGGCGGGCTGTTGAGCAAGAACGGTCTTCAGTCCATGGCGGTTGTGCTTTTTGTGGTTGCGGGTTCTGTTCTGGCTTTGTCCATCGATACGCGCTTTGTCTACCTGCTGGTGTATGTGTGGTTCGGCCTGGCATATGGGATTTTGCTGCAGTACGGCCGTTTCTGCATGGCGTCTGCGGTGCGCGATCTCTTTGCCGTAAAAGTGCCGCGAATGGCGGTGGGTATGATGATCGCGGTGGCGCTCTACTCGGTTGTTGCGGCCATGGTCACCATAAGCGGATTCAGCACTTTCCACCCCAATGCCATGGGCTGGCACATCCTCATCGGCGCCGCCATTTTCGGATTCGGCATCGTGTTCACCGGCGGCTGCGCTTCCGGCTCGCTCTACAAGGCCGGCGAGGGAAACATGAACTCCATGCTGGTCATCGTCGCGATTTCCTTCTCGCAGGCCATCGTGGTGACGGCGAGTGGCTGGTGGGACAACCTCGTTCCCCAGCACTGGATGGATTCCGCCGTGGCGAAGGGCATGCCGGAAGAACTGTCGGTGACCAGGGGCTGGTTCGACATCTTCACCGCGGGTTATGTGTGGGACCTGAAAGGCTCGACAACAGCCGAACTGCTTGGCGCCGGCGGCACCAAGGCGGGAATCGTCGTGTACAACACCCTGCTCACGACCATTTTGCCCGTGCTCGTCATTCTGGTCGCGCTTTACCTTCTGTACTACCGGAAAAGCTATCTGCGCCGCACCAAAAACGCCAATCCCGCGCTGAAGGACGAACTCGCCGGGATTTGGGCCATGTGCACCTCGTCCAGGAACACCGCGATCGCGGGCATCGGCCTGGGCATTCTCGCCGGACTGCACATGTATGTCACCGGCGCGCTGCGCGAGCATTACGGGATCTACAACTTTGGCGAACTGCTCTCCGCCATGGGCTATACCGATGGCCTGTCGATCCAGGGCACGGTCTTCGATCCCGGCTACTGGTACATCACCACCCAGGAAGCGCAGTGGGGGGGATGGGCGCTGAACAAGCTCGGCGTCGAGAACATGGACAGCATCTTCTTCGGTCTGGACAACGGCCTGCCCAACCCGCTGCTCAATGCGCCCGGTTTCATGTCGATCGGAATCATCCTGGGGGCCGCCGTAATGGCGCTGGCTCGGAAGGAATTCAAGTGGAAAGCCCCCACGCTGGAGTCGGCCTTCTTCGCAATCGCCGGCGGCATCCTGATGGGCATCGGCGCGCGGCTCGCCATGGGCTGCAACATCGGCGCCTTCTTTGCCACGGTCACCAATGGCGACCCCAGCGGCTGGGTTTTCCTCGCCGGCATGACCTTCGGCGCCTATCTCGGTGTGAAAGTCTTTACCTGGTGGATGGACAGGGCTGCGGCCAGGATGGAAGCGGGATGCGGTCTGTAGCCTCCGCATGCGGCACAAGTTTATTGGTACTTGTTTAAAGGAGTGGAAGTAAATGGCAATGAGTTTCAACCAGCTCAGCGAGCATGAATGGAAACTGGATGTGTGCGGCTATACCTGTCCGCACCCACAGATGTACACCAAGAAGGCGCTGCAAAAGCTTGCCTCCGGCGATGTGCTGACGCTGGTTTTCGACAATCCGTCCTCGGGCGAATCGATCGCGGCAATGTGCGAATCGGAGGGCAATGAGCTGTTCGAACGCAAGGAGGAAGGCGGTTCCTTTGTCTGGAAAATCAGGAAAGTCTGACCGTGAAACTGGGAATAGTGATTACCGACGAGGGCCGTCTTTCCCTGGCCAAGCAGCTGTTCGATGCGGCTGTCGGTCGCGGCTGGGAGGCATTCTGCTTCCTGACCGACACCGGGGTCAACTTGTTGGCGGACGAGGATTTCGTTCGCCGGGCAAAGGTTCATCCCAACCATGTCTCGCTCTGCGAGCACAGCGCCGAGCGCTATGCGCAGGGACGCTATGACCTGGGCGTGCTGGGCAGCTATGTCGTGGTCGGCGGGCAGTACCAGGATGCCGAACTTGTCCGTAACTGCGACAGGGTGATGGTTTTATAGGACACGGATATGGCGGAAAAGAAAAAAATTCTCATGATTGCGGCGCAGAAAAAAGTCGAGGCATTGCGCATGGCGAGCGGCCTCACCTTGCTTGATGACGCCGTGTTTGTAGCCTGCACGGGCGGGCTTCCTGAAGGAACCGATGCGGCGGAACAGCTGGAAGCGCTTGAGTTTTCCGAAGTCCCGATCGAGGTCGTCGACATCGGCGAGAGCGGCATCCAGGCACTGGCCTTGCGAATTGCCGATTCTGACGTGGTGTTTTGCGTATGAGCGTAAAGAAAGTATTGCTGCTGGAACTCTCCCCCGAGCAGGCCTTGCCGGGCCTGGCGGAGGCCTTGCAGAGGGCGGGTGCGGAAGTGAGGCGGATGAGGCTGGAAGACTGCAATGCGGTGCTGGATGCGATCGAGCAGGGCTGGATGCCTGTCGTGCTCAAGCCGCCGGCAGCGGATTGACGAATAGCGGCCTTGAGTTTCGGCCGGGGTATTGGCTGTGCCTGTCGCAAGGCGATTCTGACAGGCCTGTCAAGTTGAGGGGCGTAGCTTGGCCGTCCGGCGGGCGACGCGGCTTGTAAATTTGATAAAGGATTATTTATGAAAATGCACTTGAGCAGGAGCCTGGCCGGTGTCGCTGTCCTGGCAATGCTGCTGGGGCTGCAAGGCTGCGGCGGCGGAGGTGGAGGAGACAAGACTGCCGATGCGGCTGACAGCATCAGGGTCAGTGCCGTGACGGAACTTCCCCAGGAGTCGGCCGACAATTATGACGACAATGTAAACGGCCTGATTACCGCGGCCACACTCAAAAAATGGATCGATGACTGGCTGAACAACCGGCCGGCCGGCATTACCGGAAAGCTGGTGATCCTGCAGGCGACGGCAGGAGAAGCCGGCTACGCCTACATCAAGCCGAATGGCGGCAGTGTCGTGACCTATCTCACGTCTTCGGGCGAGTGGATACAAACCCGGGACAACGGCGTGATCGAGACCCCGAGCATGGTCCCGGACGGGCAGACGATGGACGGCCTGCTGAAGAAATTCGCCATCGACCCGAGCAAGGACATGATCGTCGTCACCATGGGTGCTGCCTCTCCCGCCAATGCCATGGCACAGGGCAGGATATGGTATGCGCTGCGCTACTGGGGTGTCGCCAAGGAGCATTTGGCCATGCTGAACGGCGGGCACAAGTGGCAATCCGACAGCGGCGCCCTGGCGGCCTCGTATTTCTCGACCGCCGGCAGCAGCGCTCCCAACAACGGGACCGCTTCCGTGCGCGATCTCAAGGTCGACAATACCATCCTCCAGGCCACCTTCGAGGACGTCATCCATGCGGCGAAATCCACCGACGTCAACGACCCGAACGATGGTGTCTTCATCTGGGATGCGCGCAACCTCGGCCAATACAGCTCGGGCGAACAAGTCGAACTGGGTGAGGACACCGACACGAACACTACCGGTACGCAGGCCTGCGCCACTGCCTACTGTGCACCGGTGCATCCCGAGAATTACATCCAGTTCTTCCAGAACAACAACTCCAAGGGCGGCCATCCCAACGGCACTCTGCAGTTGCAGTTCACCCATTTGCTCGACGCGACCAAGGGCTGGTCCTACCGTCCAAAGGCTGAACTGGCGGCGCTGCTCAACGGCGAAACCAACGTTTCCGGCATCGGTTTCGTTGCAGGGGATTACCAGCTGGTCGGAGCGGGCAACGCCTATCGGCCGGGCGACGTCATCTACGCCTACTGCGAAACCACCTTCCGTGCCATGATCACCGGCATCGCAGGCATGGTCGTTCTCGGCAAGCCCGTGCGTTTCTACGACGGCGCGATGATCGAGTGGAACTCCCTGTCTTCAACCGAAGACGGTTCCGGCAATCTCATTCTCCCGGCCGATTCGCCCTGGAGGACGGATCGCACCGACAGGTCGTTCTTCCGCTATGCCAAGGATTCCGATCCCGGCACCGGACCCATCGGCAGCAATCTCGTTGCCCAGCGCTACATTACCAACCCCTATGCCACGCATGCGGATAAAATCATCCGTGCCGACAAGCAGTACAAGTACGGCGAGATTATCGATACGCAGGGCACCAGTGGTATTGTTGCCAACCCGTGCGGCTGATATCCACGGGCACTTGATCTGCATTGCATAGTCGTGCCTCCATTGGCCCACGATTGGATCGTGGGCTTTTTTTTGGAGATTGAAATGCGCCTGTTCATGTTCTTCCGCCACGGCTTTTGCCTGCTGGCGGGATTGTCCGCCCTGGCTTTCCTGGGGGGCTGCGACCCAAGGCGGGACCCGGTCGAACATTTTCTCGAAAAGCACTGGCAGGACCCGCTTCCCCCACAAGGGGCTCCGCCGGCGGGTTTTTCCGCACTGGAAGCCTCGCTGTCACCGCAGTCCTGCGCCCAGTGCCATGCCAGGCAATTCGAAGGCTGGAAGGACAGCCTGCACAGCAAGGCGATGGGTCCCGGCATCAGCTGGCAACTGAAGCTGATGGGCCAGGAGCAAGGCAACGCCTGCCTGCGCTGCCATGCGCCGCTCGCGGAACAGAAAGCCCTGGTCGCGCTGGATCAGGCCTGGCCCAACACGCCGCAGCAGCCGATTCCCGACTACGTCAGCCGCGATCTGGCGCATCAGGGGCTGACATGCGCGAGCTGCCATGTGCGCGGACACCGGCGCTTCGGGCCGCCGCCGCGCATCGAGCCCGGCGATGGCGGCCCGCATGGGGGATTCAGGGTATCCAGGGCCTTTGAGGACAGCCGCTTTTGCGCCACATGCCATCAATTTCCGGAAGACGGGCCGCGGACCGCCGGAAAGCTGCGGGAAGACACCTATCGCCAATGGCTGGCGAGCCCTTTCGCGCGGCAAGGGGCGGGGAGGCAGACCTGCCAGTCATGCCATATGCCGGACCGCCGGCATCTGTGGCGCGGCATCCATGACCCGGCCATGACGCGCAAGGCCATAGACGTCAAGCTTTCGATCGCCGATCCGGGGGGCGGCAACTATGAGGCGGTGGCCGAGATTCTCAACTCGGGCGCCGGCCATCATTTCCCCACTTACATGGTGGCCAAGGTGGAATTGCTGTTCGTGAGGCGCGACGCCGACGGCAGCGTGCATGAGCTTGGCCGTCAGGTGATCGGCTGGCAGGTCGACACGCCCATCACGCGCGAAATAGCCGATACGCGCATTCCCGCGGGCGAGAAACGCGTATTCCGGCAGGCGTTTTCCGCACCGGAGAATCGGGACTGGGGGATCGAATTGGTTCTTCGGGTTTCCCCGGGCGAGCATTACGAGCGGATTTATCGCGACAGCCTGCAACAGGCGGACAGGCTGCCTTCCGATGCCATCGAGCTGTTGCGCCATGCGCTGGCCAATGCGGAAGGCGCCCGATATGAGTTGATGCGGATCCGTGCCGAAAAGCCTCCCGGTCGCGCGCGCCAAGGCAGGCAAGCGGCCATTGCAAATTGAAATCCGGCATTCGCCAAATCAATTCTTGCAATCGGCACAAAATCTCTCGAATGCGTAACTCACTGTATTAACGGGGGAATGTCAACTGGCACGGCTCGTGCTTACCCAAGTATTGATATTGACTGCCGGGACGTTGAAGCCGAATGAAACAAATTTTGTTGCTGGCTGCGGCACTGCTGTCCGGTTCGGTACCCGTGCTGGCGGCAGGGGACGAGCCTGCCGATGCGCAGAAGGTCCCCAGGCTGAAATATCGTTCCGGCGGACCTGTCTGCTCCTGTAGTTCCGGCATGAGTGAAGCCGACATAAGCAGGGGTTTAAAAAGGCTGATCGAGTCAGGCGACGGTGCCGGCGACGGCGAGTTGGAAGCGACTCGTAAGGATTCTGGTCTCAATCAAAAGGAGGGAGTGAATGAAGTTCGGTAAAACCTTGGGTGCTCTTGGGGGCAAAGCATGGCGCGGGGCGGCTTTTCTCGCGGTTTTCGGCGTATGTGCCGTCGCGCTGACCGAGTTTGGGGTCGCGCTCAAGAACACGGCTGCTGAAAGCGTGGCGTCGGGATGGGGGAGCGAGGCTACCGCCGCAGTCGCGGAGGGGGTATCGAAGCTGTCTCCGATCCCCTTGGCCAATGCCTGCGGCATGGGGGCTTCCAGCTGCTTCAAGTGCCACGACGGCAAACGTGCCCCTCAACCCGGCCTCGACAAGGCCAAGTCTCCCTGGCATGCGCATCATACCAAGGTCAACAACTCCTGCATCGGATGCCACAGCGGCAACCCGCGCATCATGAAGCAGGATTTGGCGCACAAGGGCCTCCTCACCAAGCCATTCGGCGGCGCGCAATCGTGCGCCAGTTGCCACACGAGCGATTTGAACAAGGTGCAAGACGTTTACAAACCGCTTTCGGGAGTGAAATGAGATGAAAAAAATTCACAAAAGCCTCGCGCGTCTTGCCCCGCTTTCGTGTGCGTGCGGCGCGGCGGCGCTGGCCTCGCTGATCCCGGCTGCCGCGTACGCCGGACCGACGATCAGGTTCGGCGAAGAGGGCTCGCTGACCTTTACTTATGCGCTCCAGGGCTGGCTGCAGAACAAGAGCTTCACCTCGCCCAACAACGACTCGTCGTCGACCGATGCGTTTCTGCGCCGCAACCGCCTGACCTTTTCCGGCCAGTACAACGACTACATCGGCTTTTATGCCCAGCTCGAGGCGGGCAACGACAGCAAGCTTGGCGAAGACGACAAGAACGTCTACTATCGCGACGCCTATGTGACGCTGGATTATCGCGACGAGCTGCGCTTCATCGTCGGCCGTTTCAAGAATACCTTCTCGCGGGAAAATCTCGAGGCGTGTCTGGAGCCGCTCACCCTGGACCGTACTGCCATGTCCTATACCCCCTTCTCCGGCAGCCGTGATACCGGTCTGGCGATCTGGGGCAACCTGATGGATGCCAAGCTGCAGTATCGTTTCATGATTGCGGACGGCACGGAAAGCGATGAGTCGCCGGAGGACAATGCCCGCTGGACCGCCCGTGTGCACTACAGCTTCTGGGACCCGGAATACAACTACGGCTATCTGGGCACTTATCTTGGCACCCAGAAGGTGTTTACCATCGGCGCCGCATACGACACGCAAGAAGGCGTGGCGTATGGCGATTATCCGATGCGCTCCGATGTCAAGGACTACAAGGCCTGGACTGTCGACGTGTTCATGGAGTACCCGGCGGCAAGCGGGGTTTATACCCTGTCCGGCGCATACTTCAATTACGATACCGGCGGGGCATTCAAGGACAATACGGCAACCGACGACCCGCATTTTGGCGCCAACAGCGATCTGGAAGGTTATTATGTCAAGGCCGGCTATATGCTGCCGGGAAAGATCGGCCCCGGCCGCCTGCAGTTCTTCGCGCGGCACGAAGAACAGGACTATGGGGTCGTAAGCGACAACGGCACTCTCGCCGGCGCGGAATACTACGACCAGAGCTGGAATGGCGTCGGTTTCAACTATTACCTTGACGGCCAGAAACTCAAGGTTACGTTCGAGTACGCGAATGTGAGCTTCGACACCGAGCATCCGACCAATCCTTCATTGCAGGATTACGACCAGTCGACACTGGGCTTGCAGTTCATCTTCTGATGCCTCTGCTCGCGCCATGTGGAACGTGCGACCGCCCGGCCCGTCCGGGCGGTTGACTTTATCCCGAACTGCCTGATAATGGCTCAGGTTTTTTGAGTAAGTGTCCGGTGACAGTGGTGAAAGGCATCAATCAGATTTATTCAAACCACGCCGGTTCCGGGTTAGCCCGCATTCCTGTCGTGCCCCTCCCGCTGGCGGTGCTGGCTGTCGTTCTGCTCACTTCCATATCGTATGCGCTGCTGGTGGTTGTCGGCCATGAGTCAAAACTGTTTTGGCTGAGCGGCGTCCTTTTGACCGTTGCCGTTGCCTATTCAGTGGTTCGCCTGTTTGGCGAACTGATCGCGCTCAGGGCCCTCGAAGCGGGCATCCATAAGGTACGGGAAGGACTTTTGGAGCCTATTGCCCCGGTTTTCGAGAACTGGACGAGCGGGGGGCGGCTCATCAATGAGTTCAACCAGACAGTCAATACCCTGAGTCTGATGTTCCAGACCGTCGAGCAATGTCAGGGCCGGTTCCTGAACGAGCGCAACCGCTTCATCACAATTTTGCAAAACCTTCCGGCGGCGCTGCTCAGCGTCGATGACGACCTGACGATAACCGTTGCCAACTTGCTGGCCGACAGGATGTTCGCCGTGCCATCCGGCAGCCTCACGGGCAAGAACATCTTCGAGATCATGGATTTGAACGAGCATGACCGCGAGTTGTTGCGCGACGCTTTTCTGTACAAGCGCTCGGTCGGCAACCAGGAAATCATGCTCAGGATGAACGGAAAAACATCTTTCCATTCGCTCAATCTCGGCTTCTACAACAGCGATGAGAACGACCTGAAAAGCGTGCTGATCCTGCAGGACATCACGGAGTACAAAAGCCTGATGGAAAGCCTGTCCACACGGGAAAAGCTCGTGGCCATGGGGCAGCTTGCGGCGGGTGTGGCGCATGAGCTCAATACCCCGCTGGGCAATATTCTTGGATATGCCCAGCTGCTGCAAAAGAACCTGAACGCGGACGCGCTGCTGGGCGGCCATGCAAAAGTGATCGTGGAGGAAACACAGCGCTGCTCGTCGGTGATCAATGAATTGCTGAATTTTGCCCGCAAGGACACTTGCAGCGGCGAAACCTGCGACCTGAACGCGCTGGTCCAGGAGCTTACGGAAACCTTTTTGAACTGCAGGCTCAAACGTTACCGCATTGATATTGTCCTGGATCTGAGTCCCGACCGCTTGATCCTTGAAGGGGGCTGCGGGCAACTGGATATCGTATTGACCAATCTTCTGATCAATGCGATCGATGCGCTGGAGGGGGTCGAATCCCCGAAAATCGTCGTCAACACCTGGGCCGAGGATGGCTACGGCCTGATTTCGGTCAGCGACAACGGCCCAGGTGTGCCTGAAGCAATCCAGGCGCGCCTGTTCGATTTGTTCTACTCGACCAAAGAGGTAGGAAAGGGAACCGGCCTGGGACTGTCCATCAGCCAGGCGATCGTCGCGAAGCGCGGCGGTTACATCAAATACGATCCCCAGTACAGACAAGGGGCAAGGTTCATCGTGAAGTTGCCGTCGGTGAATTTGGAGAGAGTCGCAGCATGACGGTTCGTGTCGCCAGTCTGGAGAAACCGGAATCGGCAGAAGTCCCGGCTCGGCATGGGCAGCCGGCCATACTGGTCGTGGAAGACGACCCCAACATGCGCAATTTGATCCTGGCCGTCCTTGGCGAGTCGGAACTCGATTTCTGCACGGTCAGCCTGGAAAATGCCACTGAGGCGATGGACTATATCGAGACCCACAACGTGGCCGTGATCGTCACGGACCTGCGCATGCCGGGCCCCGATGGGATCACGCTGCTCAAGTTCGTCAAGTCCCGGGACGCCGCGATCCAGGTGGTGTTGGTGACGGGCTTCGGTACCGTGGAGTCGGCGATCGACGCGCTCAAGGAAGGGGCATTCGACTATGTCCAGAAGCCTTTTGACATCGTCAAGCTGCGCAACGTCATCGAGAACGCACTGAAATTTTATCTGGTCGCGACCGAAAACCAGCGCCTGAAGCGGGCCAATCTCGTCTACTCCGAGGGCGCAGACCTCATCGGGCAGTCGCAAGCCAGGGAACGTCTCGAGAAAATCATCAATGCGGCGGCCAATCATGACTGCACTGTGCTCATCAGCGGAGAAAGCGGCAGCGGCAAGGAAGTGGTGGCGCGGCAAATTCACTTGCGGGGTGGCCGCGCAGACAAGCCGTTTATCGCAATCAACTGCGCGGCCATCCCGGAAACGCTGGTCGAAAGCGAACTGTTCGGCTATCGCAAAGGCGCTTTTACCGGCGCGGACAGAAACAAGCCGGGCATGTTCGAACTTGCCAACGGCGGCACGCTGTTTCTTGACGAAATCAACAATGCACCGCTTTCGCTCCAGGCCAAACTGCTGCGCGTGATCCAGGATGGGTCTTTTTTTGCTGCGGGTGCGACAGAGGCCACGCAAGTCAATGTTCGCGTAGTGGCCGCCACGAACCGGCCCATCCATAAAATGGTTGAAGAGAAATCGTTCCGGGAGGACCTGTACTATCGCCTGTCCGTGCTGGAAATCTCTGTGCCTCCCTTGCGCGAGCGCCGCGAGGACATTTCGCTGCTTGCCTATTATTTCCTCAACAAGCATGCGACCAGGCTGGGGAAGAAAATCAAGGGCCTCAGCAACGCGGTAATGAGCGAATTGATGCGCTATGACTGGCCGGGCAATGTGCGCGAGCTGGAAAACGTCATTCAGAGAATGATCATCATGACGGAATCGGACCATATCGAGCCGAATGTGCTGCCCCGGCAGTTTTACAAGGATGACATGCCTGCAAGGAGGGCGTTGGACTACATGCCACTGCAAAAGCTGGATGATATTGAAGCCTATTTCATCAAGAAAACATTGCGCGAGACCCGCGGCGACCGGGCGCTGGCTTCAGAAATCCTTGGAATCGACAAGTCGACGCTGTGGAGGAAAATCAAGCGCTATGGAATAGAAGAGGCGTAGCCTCGTTCACGAAGGAATCGACGAGTCATGGAACGCTGCTGATGCCGGCAAAAACAAGGGACCTTGCCAACAATTTTCTCGGAGGCTTGCAGACGGCGGCTTCCTCAAGGTGGGGGATATTGTTGATTGATGTGGCCTTGTTGGCAGCGCTGGCCGCGTCGATGGCCGATTGGACGTGGCGTTTTGCCGAACTCGGCGCGGCCCCGAGCAAAGCTCTTCCTGCCCCACAGGATGGAGAGACCGGACTGGAAGATCTCAAGGCCATGCATTTGTTCGGAAAAGCCGAGCCTGGCCAGGGAGAGGAGTCCGCCGGGGCTGCACGAACCTCGCTCAACGTAAGGCTTCGTGGCGTATTTGCCGCCATGGGCGGCGCCGAGGCTCTTGCCATTCTTGCGATTGACGGCAAGGACGAGGCTTTCCCGGCGGGGGCGCAAATCATGCCCGGCGTGGTCCTTGAGTCGGTGGCTGCAGATCATGTGCGGCTGCTGAACAATGGCATTCCGGAAAGGCTCGACCTCGGCAGCCTGGGGCGCTCTCTTGACAAGGTGCAGAACACAATGTCGATTTCCGCAAACGATATCAACGCGCTCCTGGCGAATGCGCAGAACATTGGATTCGAGCTGAGGCAGCCGCCCGGCGGTGAACGGCAGCTGGTCCTGGCAAAGGCGACCAGCGAAGTCGAGAAGCTCGGGCTTCAGAATGGAGACGTTCTCCGCACGATAAACGGCGTCAGGATAAACAATGTCGAGGATTTGAATCGCCAGCTCGTGAGTTCGGCGGCAAGCCGGGAAATTACGCTCTCAGGCGAGCGCAATGGCCAATCGATGAATCTTACCTACAAGGTACAGCGGTGATCAAAAGAATTTCTGCACGACTTCATGCTTCGATCTTGAGCGTGGTTCTCATCTCCGGCGCAGTCACATGGTCGGCACCGGGGCAGGCTGCGCGCAGCGAGGACGACAAGATCGTGCTGAACTTTGTCAATGCGGATATTCCTTCAGTGATCAAGGCCGTGGGAGAGCTGACCGGCAGGAATTTTGTCATCGACCCGAGGGTCAAGGGCACGATCATCATTACCTCCGCCAAGCCCGTGCCGCTGAACCTGGTCTACCCGATCCTGCTGTCTGCCCTGCGCATGCAGGGGTATGCAGCCATAGAGGGGCCCGGGGCCACGAAGATTGTCCCGGAAACCGAGGCCAAGCACAGCCTCAAGGTAACGAGGGGAAAGCAAATCAATGAGAGCGGCGACCGGATCGTAACTCAGGTGTATCCGCTTCAGCACGAATCGGCGGCGCAGCTTTTGCCGGTTCTCAAGCCGCTCGTCGGGCCCAACAACATGATCTCGGTTCTGCCGAGCAGCAACGCGCTGATCATTACGGACTATGCCGACAACCTGCACAGGCTCAACGCAATCATAGAGGCAGTGGACCAGCCGGTGAGCAGCGATGCGGTTCAGATAAGCCTGAAACATGTATCCGCCATCGATCTGGGACAGACCCTGTCAAGGTTGATAACGGAAAGCAACGCTGCCACGACCGACCCGCAGAGCCGTATCGTCATCGTTCCCGACGTCCGCACCAACTCGCTGTTGGTGCGAAGCGGCAACCCGTCGAGAATCCAGATGCTGAGGGAGCTGGCCGAAAAGCTCGATTCGCCGGGAGCGCAGGGCGGAGGCATACATGTCGTGTATTTGCGCAACGCCGATGCCAAGAAACTCGCGGAAACCCTGCGTGGAATCCTGGCCGGCTCTCCTCTCGTCGCGCCGACGGCGCAGCCGGCGCAGAATGCCGCGCAGGTCGCGATTTCCGGGGGCGGGGATGGCAGCATGGTAATTGCAGACCAGGCGACGAACTCTCTGGTGATCAACGCCCCCGACCACACCTACAACATGCTCCGTGCCGTCATCGACAAGCTCGATGCGCGGCGCGCCCAGGTTTATGTCGAGGCGCTCGTGGTCGAGGTGACTGCCGAGAAGGCGGCGGAGTTCGGCATACAGTGGCAGGATCTCGGAAACATAAATGACAGCGGCACAAACTTCATCGGCGGGACCAATTTCGGGGCAAAGGGAAGCGGCACGAACATCATCGATGTGGCGGTCAATCCGACCAATGCAGGGCGCGGATTGAATGTCGGCGTCGTCAGCGGCACGGTGACCATCCCGGGGATCGGAACCATAACCAACCTGGGCATGCTTGCGCGCGCGCTCGAAACCGACGCCGACGCCAACATTCTGTCAACGCCGAATTTGCTGACGCTTGACAATGAAGAAGCAAAAATTGTCATCGGCCAGAATGTTCCCTTCGTGACGGGGCAATATGCACAAACCGGCAGCGCCACGACCGCGACGCCGTTCCAGACGATAGAGCGGCGGGATGTGGGCCTGACCCTCAAGGTCAAGCCGCAGGTATCCGAAGGCGGAACCGTGCGCATGCAGATATATCAGGAGATGTCCAGCCTGAGACCCACTTCCACCACCACACAGACCGCGGACGTCATTACCGACAAACGTTCGATCGAGTCTGTCGTGCTGGTCGAGGATGGCAGGATCATAGCGCTGGGCGGCCTCATCGAGGACACCTGGCAAGATTCCATCGACAAGGTTCCATTGCTTGGCGACATGCCGCTGTTCGGCCATTTGTTCCGTTCCGAATCGCGCACGCGGAAGAAAACCAACCTCATGGTTTTTCTGCGCCCGCACGTGCTGCGCGATGCGGACAGCGGGCTCGAGCTGTCCCAGGGACGCTATGAATACATTCGCAACAGGCAGGTGGAGCATCAGATGCAGCCCCATTTCGCCATGCCGGAATTCAAGATGGACATGCTGCCCGAACTGCGGCCGCCAACGAAATGATTTGCAGCGAGCGTGACCGATGCTGACGCAAAGTAGTGATTCCAGGCCGGACAGGCTGCCTTACGCTTTTGCCCGGGACCACGGTGCAATGATTTCCCGGCGCATCGGGAACGGCGTGGAAATATTGCTGCGCGAGGGCGCCGCGCCAACCACGCTGGCCGAGCTGCGCAGGATTCTCAAGTGTCCGTTGCATCTCGAGGTTCTGCCGAAGGACAGATTCGAGAGAATCCTGCAGGAAACCTACAACCGGCAGCAGAGCCATGCGGCGGATCTGGTGGATGGCATCGAACAGGTCATGGATCTTCGGCAATTGGCGCAGGAGATGCCCAAGGTGGCCGACCTGCTCGACACGGAAGACGATGCGCCCATCATCCGCCTGATCAATGCCTTGCTCATGCAGGCACTGCGGGAAAACGCCTCAGACATACACATCGAGCCCTTCGAAAGCAGGTCGGTCGTGAGATTCCGCATAGACGGGTCGTTGCGCGACGTGATCGAGCCGCAGCGGGCGCTGCATGCCGCGATCATTTCGCGCATCAAGGTCATGGCCCAGCTCGACATTGCGGAAAAGAGGCTGCCCCAGGACGGAAGAATCACGCTGAGGCTGGCCGGCCGCCCGGTCGATGTCAGGGTGTCCAGCCTGCCGACAGGCCACGGCGAGCGCGTGGTGATGCGGCTGCTGGACAAGCAGTCCGGCCGGCTCGAACTGGATGCGCTTGGCATGAGCAGCGAAACACTCCTGGAACTGGACGCGCTCATCAGACGGCCGCACGGGATCGTGCTGGTCACGGGGCCGACCGGGTCGGGCAAGACCACTACCCTGTATGCCGCGCTTTCCCGGCTGAACACGAAGAACCTGAACATAATGACGGTCGAGGACCCCATCGAGTACGACCTCGACGGGATCAGCCAGACGCAGGTCAACCAGCGCATCGAATTGGGCTTCGGCCGCGCGCTCAGATCCATATTGCGCCAGGACCCGGACGTCATCATGATCGGCGAGATACGCGACCTGGAAACCGCGCAAATCGCGGTACAGGCCTCGCTCACCGGGCATCTGGTGCTGGCGACCCTGCATACCAACGATGCCACGAGCTCGGTGACGCGCCTGATCGACATGGGGGTGGAACCGTTTCTGCTGGCTTCCAGCCTGCTGGGGGTGCTCGGGCAGCGTCTTGTGCGCCGGCTTTGCCCGGTATGCCGCGTTGAACACGAGCCCAGCGCGGCGGAATGCGCGATGGTCGGGCAGGAAGCCGGGGGCAGGATGTTTGCGGCAGCGGGCTGCCAGAACTGCAACGCCACCGGCTATCGGGGAAGAACCGGCATTTACGAACTTTTTGTGCTCGATGACGAGGCCCGGCGCATGGTGCACGATCGATCGTCGGACCAGGACCTGCGCACCCATGCATTGTCGAAGGGCATGGCCAGCTTGCGCCAGGACGGCATGCGCTGGGTGAGAGCCGGGGTTACCTCGCTCGAGGAAGTGGTGCGTGTCACCGGCGAAGTCTGATCGTTGAAATGACTGCATTCCGTTTCAAGGCATACGATGTCCAGGGCCGCCTCCAGAAAGGCGTGCAGGAGGCGGACACGCCTCGCCAGTTACGCGCATCGCTGCGCGAGCGCGGGCTCGTGGTCGCGGACATCTCGGCCATTTCGCACGGGATATTGCCGTCCAGGGCGGATTTTTTCGTCTGGAAGCGCGGAATGAGCGGCACCCAGCTGAGCATGGTTACCCGCCAGTTTGCAACGCTCCTGAGCGCCGGCATGCCGGTCGAGCAGGCCCTTAACGCCCTCATCGAGCAGGTCGAGTCCGACCGCGAGCGAAACGTGCTGGCCGGTGTTCGCAGCGAAATTCTTGCGGGCCAGACGCTGGCACGCGCGATGCGAAAGTTTCCGAGTGACTTTTCGGAGCTCTATGTCACGCTGATAAGCGCGGGCGAGCAGTCCGGCAAGCTTGGCGAAGTGATGGAACGCCTCGCCGATTACATTGAATCCAGGCAGGCCTTCCGGCAGAAAGTGGTCACTGCCATGCTCTACCCGATGATCGTGACATTTGTCGCGGTAATGGTCGTTCTTGGGCTGCTGGTCTATGTGGTTCCCCAGGTGGTGCAGGTTTTCCAGGATACGAACCAGCCCCTGCCCCTGCTGACGCGCGTGCTCATATGGGGCAGCGGCATGCTCAAATCCGGCGGGGTGTTTGTGCTGGCTGCGCTGCTGCTGGCGCTCTGGCAGGCAAGGCGGCTGCTCAGGAATGACACGCGCAGGGAGAGGCTGCACCGCTGGCTGCTGCGGCTTCCCGCGATCGGTACTTTGATACGGGGAATAAACAGCGCACAGTTTTCCAGCACCCTCGGAATCCTGGTCGGCAGCGGCGTTCCGCTGCTGGCGGCGCTGCATGCCGGTGCCGGCGTAATAGGCAATTTGCCCATGCGCAAGGCCGTGGAAGAGGCGGCAAACAGGGTGCGCGAAGGCGCCGGCCTCGCCCGTTCGCTTGGGGCGGCCAAGCTGTTCCCGCCGTTGCTGGTGCACATGATCGCCGTGGGCGAGGCCAGCGGCAGGCTGGTGCAGATGCTGGAGCGTGCCGCCGGCCAGCAAAGCCGCGAAATCGAAGGCAGAATCATCAGAATCACCGGCTTGCTCGAACCGCTTCTGATCCTGGTCATGGGCGTTGTGGTGCTGCTCATCGTCCTCGCTGTCCTGTTGCCGATATTCGAGATGAATCAAATGGTGCGCTTATGAAAACAGTTACGCGATTTTTCGTGCCGGGCAAAAACATCGGCGCTTTCCCATCCCGGCGGCCGTGCCTGAGCATGGTCGAAGCCCCCCGCCGTTCCGTGCGCCGCAATCGGCGCAAAGACCTTGCGGGCTTCACGCTCATTGAACTGATGATCGTGGTGGCCATACTCGGCATCCTTGCTGCCATGGTGGTGCCGAAACTGATGAGCCGCCCGGACGAAGCCCGCATCGTGGCCGCCAGGCAGGACATCAGCACGATCAAGCAGGCGCTGGATCTCTATCGCCTCGACAATAAAATCTACCCGAGCACCGAGCAGGGCCTGCAGGCGCTGGTGCAAAAGCCTGCCTCCGGGGCGATACCGGACAACTGGAAAAGCGGCGGCTATCTGGAACGGCTCATGAACGATCCGTGGGGAACGCCGTATCAGTATCTCAACCCCGGCAGGCATGGAGAGATCGACGTTTACAGCCTGGGGGCCGACCGGGCGCCCGGAGGAGAGGGCGTCAACGCCGACATCGGATCATGGGAAATCTGAGGGACAAAGGGTTCACGCTGATCGAGTTGCTCGTCGTCATGGTCGTCATCGGCGTGTCCGTCAGCGTGATCGTGCTGCGCATGTTTCCGGATGAGCGGGAGCTGCTGCGCAAGGAGGCAGACAGGATGATCCTGCTGTTCCAGTTTGCGCAGCACGAGGCAGCCCGCAGGGGCGAGCCTGTCGGCATTTCCTTCGACGGCGACCGATATGCCTTCTGGTTGCAGCAGAACGCCGGGAATTGGCAGATGTATGAGGAGGAACCGATATTCAAGGCAGGCAGCCTGGCCAATGGCGCCCGCTTCACTTCAATACTGATCGGGCAGGCGGGAAATTCGGGCAGTGCCGCGAAGCTGGCCTTTGCGCCGAACGGCGAATGTCCTCCGTTTGTCGCCGCTTTGGCGCTGAATGAGAGTTTTCTTCGCATTCGCGGCGACGTGCTGTGCCGATTTTCCGTCGAAGAGGCTCCCGGGGGCGGGTAAAGATGCCCAAGCAGAAGCATGCCGGGTTCACCCTTGTCGAGGTCCTCATCGCGCTGGCCATTTTTTCCGTTGCGCTGGCCGCCGTAGGACGGGTGTCGGTAATGAGCGCCAAAAGCGCCCTGCTGGAGAGGCAGAGGCTGCTGGCCTGCTGGGCCGCGCAGAACCATCTGGATGAATTGCGCGCGCGCCGGGCATGGCCTTCGCTCGGAGAGCGGGAGCAGAGAATCGAGATGGGCGGTTTTCGCATGGTCCTGAGCGAGTCCGTGGAGTCCACCCCAAATGCGTCGTTCCGGCGGGTGGAACTGGACGTGAGCGCGGAGGACAAGGCCGACTACAAGCTGGCGCGCCTGACCGGCTACCTCGTCGACCACAGGCCATGAATCGCCGATTGCGCGGATTCACTCTCATCGAGCTCTTGGTCGCGCTGGCGATTTTTTCGGTCGCGTCGATGCTTGCCTACAAGGCCATGGGATCCGCCATGCAAATGCAGGAAAGGCTGTCCGGCGAGAACAAGAGGTGGCGGGATCTGTCGCTGGCGTTTTCGCAGCTGGAACAGGACATAAAAATGGCTGCCGGACGTCCGGTGCGCGATGACCGCAACAATGTCATGCCGGCCCTTTCCGGAGTTCCCGCGCAGACTGACGGCGGCGCCGAGCTTGGCGTCAGCAGCCTGAGGCAGGTGTGGCAGACCGGCGCCGCCGCCGACGTTGTGCGGCACGACTACCGGCTGAACGACGGCGCGCTGGAGCAGATTGCCTGGCCGGTGCTGGATCGTTCTTACCGGACGGAGCCATCCGGCACGGTAATCCTGGAAAATGTCAGGGTGTTTGAGTTGAGGTTCATGGACGCGAACGGGCAGTGGCAGATCAAGTGGCCCGTCACCGCAGAGAAGACCATTTTGCCGGCTGCGGTTGAAGTGACCATTGAATTGAACGACGGCCTGAGAATCACGCGAATCTTTTCACTGCGATGAAATCCAGCCAGCGAGGTGTCGTCGTCATCACCGCCATTCTGGTCGTGGCATTCGTGGCCAGTATTGCTTCGTTCATTGCCTGGCAATTGCAATTGAGAATGAGACAATCTGAGAACATGGTGGACAGGTCTCGAAGCCAGGCGTTGGTTTCAGCCTCCCTGGACTGGATCGGGATGGAATTGGCCAGGGATGAAGGCGACACCTCGTGCGACCATCTGGACGAGCCTTGGGCGAAAGCCATCCTTTCCCTGCCGGTCGACGGTGCCCAGTTGTCGGGGACGGTATCGGATCAGCAAGGCCTGTTCAACCTGAACAATCTCGGCCGGGACGGGGATGCCGGCAAGGCCGACCGGGAGACTTTCCGCAGGTTGCTGGAGAGCTTGAAGCTGCCGCCCGACCTGTCGGCCGCCGTGGCGGACTGGGTGGATGCCGACCGGGAAGCCGGGATGCCGGGAGGGGCAGAGGACAGCGAATATCTGAGGCAGGACCCCCCCTACCTGTCGGCCAATCGCCCGCTGGATACCGTAGATGCCTTGTACCGCATCAAGGGATTCACCCCCGAAATGGTCGGGCGCCTGCGTCCGTTCGTGACGGCGCTTCCCGTCCCTACGCCGATCAACGTGAATACGGCGCCCGCGGAAGTGCTGGCGGCTGCCATAGACGGGCTTTCCCTGGAGCAGGCGCGAGAGGTGGCAAGGGAAAGGGAGGAGCAGTACTTCGCGGAACTGGGCGAATTTCGCGCGCTGCTGTCAAAAATGGGCGTTGTCCTGAACAACCCGAACCTGGATGTCAAAAGCCGGTATTTCCAGATCAGGGGTCAGGTAGCCCACGGGCGGGGAAAGGCCTATTTCGAAGCGCTGATCGAACGGCGGGGGAGCGTTCTGCCGACAATCGTTTGGCAGAAAATGCCCTGAGCCAAAATTAGGAGGATCAAGCCAGCATGCTACGCATACACATTCCCTCAAACTGGCCGGACCAGGACGATCAGGCGCGCCTTGCCTGGGTGAGGTTGGGTGCGAAGGGCGAAAGGCTCGACAGCGGGGCGGGCACGCTCGCGGAACTGCCCGCGGACAAGGTCAGCGAAATCGTTCTGCCCGCCGCGAGCGCGGTGCTTTTGAGCATTCCCCTGCCGGGGGGACTGAAGCAGAAGCGCGGACAGATGCTTGCCTACGCAATCGAAGACAGGCTCGGCGCGGAACCGGAAACGGTCCATGTGGCCGCCGGCCCGCTTCAAGCCGATGGGCAAACGGTCATGGGCGTCATTGAAAAGTCCTGGCTGGAACAGGTGCTGGAAAAGCTGAAAGCGGTCGGCATCAAGCCCCGGTCTGCCTGGCCGGAGACGCTGCTGCCGGGTTTGCCGGACGATGGCTGGGTGATGGTTTGGAACGGTCAGGAAGGCTTCCTGCGCACGGGCACGCATGCCGGCATGCCGGTTGACGGAGGTTCCGAGGCCGACCCGCCTGTCGCGCTGAAGCTTGCGGCGCAGGCCTTGCATGGTGGCGCACAAGGCCGCAAGACCCTCCAGCTCCGCCTGGCCGATGCGGCGTTGCGGCCGAATACGGCCGCCTGGGAGGAGGCACTGGGGATGCCTGTCGGCATCGGCATTCCCTGGGACCCCATCAGGAGGCCGGAGCCTTACCGTGGCGGCGTCGAATTTTTGCAGGGCAAGTTTGCCCCCGCGTCGATGATGGAGATGGATTGGAAAGCGTATCGCATGCCGCTCGCACTTCTTGGGGCGCTGTTCCTCGTGCATCTGGGCGCCACGCTGGCCGAGTGGGGGCTGTTGGCGAGGACGGAGTCGAAACTGAACGCACGGATGGAGCAGCGCTTCCGGGAAGTGTTCCCGGAAACCGTTGCCGTTGTCGACGCGCCCCTGCAAATGCAAAGAAAGCTCGATGACATGCGCCATGCCTTGCGGCAGCCCGGCGCGAACGACTTGCTTCCGTTGCTTGCGCGGGCCATGAAGGCGCTCGACGACGAGCAGCGCAGCGGTTTGCGCCGCATCGATTACAGCTCCTCCCGGCTCGGCATCGAATGCAGCGTTCGGGACAGGGCGTCGGCCGAGGCCCTGCTTGCGGCATTCAGGCAGGCAGGGCTGCAGGCCAGCCTGGAAAGCGTGGACATGAAAAGCAGCCATGTCTCGGCCAGCTACGTAATTGGCGGGTGATTTGCATGAAAGACAGAGTGCTGAATTTTTGGCGTGCATGCAGCGACCGGGAGCGTCGTTCCCTGGTGGCGGGGGGCATCCTCCTGTTTCTGGTCGGCGGCTACCTTTATGTGTGGTCGCCCTTGCAGCAAAGTATGGGCAGACTTCGCACGTCGGTCGTCGATTTGAACCGCAAGGCCCGGCTATTCGAGATTGACGCAAAAGAGGTGCTGCGGCTGAAGGGAATGGCCCCTCGAGCTGCGGAAACGGTGGATCTTCCAGCCGCCGTCGAGCAGGAAGCGGAAAAATTGGGCATGCGCAGCGGCATTTCCTCGATGGCGCCGGTGAATGCGAACCGCATAAGAATCGAGATTCAGGCGGTCGATGTCGACAAGCTGCTCTCGTGGATCGAAGCCTTGCAGGGAAGGGGAATATTCGTCAAGACGATCGGGATATTGCCGGCCGGCTCCCCCGGCATGGTCAACGCCGATGCCGTGCTTGGGTATTCCTGATGGCAAGGGGAGACAGGGTCTTGCTTTCCGGCCGGAAAATCCTTTTTTTCGGCGGGCTGTTCTATCTGGCTTTTCTTGTCGCCTCCATTCCCACGGGAATCGTTGCGCGGCAAATCGAAAGGCAGACCGACAAAAGAATTCTGCTCGGCAGCGAAAAAGGGACCTTGTGGAAAGGATCGGCCGACATATTGATCGTCGATCCAAACGGCGCCGTTCCGCGCAGGCTGGGGAGCGCATCGTGGCGGTTTCGCGCCGCCGATCTGCTGGGCGGGAAACTCGGGTTCGACCTTGAAATTGCCGACAGGGGTGTCATGGCCAAAGGCGTAGTCGGACTGGGGGCCGGCGGCGTGCGGATCAAGGATGCAAAGGCGGAAATCCAGGCCGGCTGGCTGGCTCGTTTTCACGGCGCATTGGCGACCTTGCGGCCCGGCGGCAGGATCGTTTTCGATGCCACGGACTTCAGCTTCACTCCCGGCGGCTTTGCCGGTCGCGCAGAGCTGCGCTGGCTGAATGCGAGTTCTGCGCTGACGGCACAACCCTTGGGGAATTATCGGGCAGATCTGGAGGGGAAGGCGCAAGGCGTATCCTTTTCTCTTGCCACGGAACAGGGCGTGCTCGATTTGAGCGGCGCCGGGAACTGGAGCAGGCGTGGCGGGCTGGCATTCGACGGCATTGCGCGAAAACGCGCCGACGCAGTCGGCCTCGATGCGCTTTTGCGGATCATGGGGCCGGCGCAAAGCGATGGCGCCTACCTCATCCGCGTTCGCGGGTGAGGCGGGGGCAAAGCCAATCCGAATCCGGCCTGCCTGGATGTGCTCGGCGGCAGTCGGGCAAGGATAAATATTTCCTTCACAATCCGTTGTTACTTTTCGCGGGTTTCTCCCTTATGCACTGAACCAACCTTGAAGCCATATCCCGCACGCATCGCCGAGCGCCTGATTCCAGCCATCGAGCGGCTGCGCCAGGAGGCGCTGGCGCTGGAGCTGGCGCACGAGGACAGGCTGCATCAGGTAAATCCCGCCCATCGCGAGAGCGCCCGCAACCTGCTGCATTATCTTTCACTAAGGCAAAGCGACATCCGCAAGCTGCAGGAAGAGTTGGCCCTGCTCGGCTTGAGCAGGCTGGGGCGTGCCGAAGCGCACGTCATGTTCAGCTTCGACGCCATCCTGACTGCCCTGCACGCCCTGTGCGGCCATGCGCCGACAGGAGAGTCGCTGTGGTCCGAGGCGCAGAAGGGCATGGGACCGGCTTTCCTGAACGCGCATGCCGACAGCCTGCTGGGGCCGCTCGCTGGCAAACGCGCAACGCGAATCATGGTCACCATGCCCGGCGAAGCGGCAAGCAGTCCCCGATTGCTCGAGGATCTGCTCAAGTCCGGCATGGACGTGATGCGCATCAATTGCGCGCATGACGACCCGGAGGCCTGGCTGGCGATGATCCGCAACCTGCGCGCTGCGCAGCGGAAGACGGGGCTGGCCTGCCGGATATATGCCGATCTGGCCGGTCCCAAGCTGCGCACGGGCCGCATCGAGCCCATCGGCCGCATGCTGGAACTGAAGCCGCGGCGCGATGCCTTCGGGCGGTTGCTGGAACCCGGCAGGGTCTGGCTGACGCCGGCCTCGGCGCCCGAAGCGCCGCCGCCCGGTGCGAGCGTGCTGCCGGTCGAGCATGCCCTGCTGCAGTTGGCGGAGGCGGGCGATCACCTGGATGTCGAGGATTCTCGCGGCGTTCGCAGGCATCTTTGCCTGGAAGAGAAGTCCGGTGAATCCTGGCGGGCTTCGTGTTTCCAGCATGCCTATCTCCTGGACGGGGCCGGGTGCACTCTCTATCACGGCGAAGACGCCGTCGCGTCCGGCATCGCCGGGCCGCTTCCCGAGGTGATGAGACCGCTGGTGTTGAAGGCCGGCGATATTTTGCTGCTGACTCCATGCGAAGAACCCGGTCGCCCGGCCGAATACGATGATCGTGGCCTGCTGCTGCGCCCCGCCTCGATCCCCTGCACCCTGGATGCGGTGTTCGATGCCGCGCGTGCCGGCCAGTCAATATGGTTCGACGACGGCAGGATCGGCGGGCGCATCGTGGAGAACACCGGCCATCAGGTGTGCATCGAAATCACCCACGCCGCACCCCAGGGCAGCAAGCTGCGCCCCGAAAAGGGCATCAACCTGCCCGAGACCGATCTCGCTACGCCTGCCCTGATCGATCAGGACCGGGAAAACCTGCGCCTTCTTGCCCCGCTTGTCGATATCGTCGGCCTGTCGTTCGTGCACGGCGCAGAGGACGTTTTGGATCTGCAGGCCATGTTGCGCGACATGGGGGCGGACCGGCTCGGCACCATACTCAAGATCGAAACCCGGCAGGCCTTCCAGAACCTGCCCCTGATCCTGCTGGCGGCGCTGCGGCATCCGCCGGTCGGCGTCATGGTGGCGCGCGGCGACCTTGCGGTGGAGATCGGCTTCGAGCGCATGGCCGAAGTGCAGGAAGAAATCCTTTGGCTGTGCGAGGCGGCGCATGTGCCGGTGATCTGGGCGACCCAGGTGCTGGAAACCATGGCCAAGCGCGGCATTCCCACACGGGCCGAGGTTTCCGACGCTGCCAAGGGCATACGCGCCGAGTGCGTCATGCTGAACAAGGGGCCGTATATCGTCGAGACCGTGCGCTTCCTGTCCGGCGTGCTGGAACGCATGAGCGAACACCAGTCCAAGCACCGACCGATGATGCGGCGGCTGTCAGTGTCGAAGCTGTAGGCCAGACCGGCATCAGGCATAGCGGGTCGCCAGCGGCGCCGGGCCGTTCACCACGTGCGTGGTCAGCACGCCATCCTCGATCCGGTGCAGCAGTAAACCGCCGGCTTCCAGGGTCCAGGACAGCGGCGCATCCCTGTTCGTGTCGAGATGGATCTGGTGCGCGGGGCTGGGGCAGATGCAGGCGGGCAGGCCGGCCCACTGTGTGAATACGCTGCGGTGCACGTGGCCGCTGGCCAGGCCGATGACGTGGTCGTGTTCCGCCAGCACCTCCGCCAGCGCATCCGGATTGCCGAGCTTGATGGCGTCCATGCCGGGAATGCCGCAGTCGAAGGGCGGGTGATGCAGGAAGATCATTGCCGGCTTTGCGCTGGCGGCAAGCTCGTCGTGCAGCCAGTCGAGGCGGTCGATGCACAGCCAGCCGCCTTCCTTGCCTTCGTTCAGGGTGTCGAGGCAGAGGATGCGCACTTCCGGAAGATCGATGGCGTATTGCAGATGCCCGCTTTCGGAAACCGGCAGGGCAGGGGTGTTGCCGAACACTTCGCGCATGGGCGTGCGCAGGTCGTGGTTGCCGGGCATGACGAAATACGGCATGGACAGCCGGTCCAGTTCGGTTTTGATGCGCCGGTATTCGGCGGCGCTGCCGCGGTCGGCGAGGTCGCCGCTGGCGACGACCAGGTCCGGACGCTGGGGCAGGGCGTTGATGCGGTCTATGCATACCGAGAGGTAGGCGAAGGTGTCGACCTGGCCTTCGATGAGCTGCCCGGGCAGGCGGATATGGGTGTCGCTGATCTGCGCGATCAAGGTCATGGCTGCGTTTCTCTTTTATAAGGCCCTTCGAGTTCGCTCACATAATCTTCCACGGCGCGGCCCTCGCGCCTGAGGAAGTCGCCCACGGCCTGGCCGAAGCGGTCGTCCGCCAGCCAGTGCCGGGATTGCGTGACGACCGGCAGGAAGCCGCGCGCGAGCTTGTGCTCGCCCTG
>DCVO01000067.1 GCA_002327405.1 Thiobacillus sp. UBA2186
AAGACTTTTTATACAGCTTCGTTAGAAGCCAGAAGGCTATCAGCCGCGCACCTTGCGTTATCCATAGTAATGGTATATTTTTTATACCATGTTCTTGTTTGAATTCGATGCCCAGAAAAGCCGAATTAACCTGGAGAAACATGGGATTGACTTTGTTCAAGCCCAGGAACTCTGGAGCGATCCGTATCTGCTGGAAATTCCAGCAAAGACAGTAGATGAACCCCGGATCATGGTCATTGGCCGGATCAGGGGCAAGCACTGGTCAGCGGTCATCACACACCGAAATTCGAACATTCGTATTATCTCTGTTCGCCGTTCGCGGCCTGAAGAGGTTGGACTGTATGAAAGCGAAGAAATTTGATTCAGATTTTGACAGCGGAAAGGACGTGAGCGCGATTTTGGACATTACCAAAGCGCGTCGTCCTCTGCAAAAACAAAGAAGGGTAAATGTCGATTTTCCAGACTGGATGATCGAGTCCCTTGACAAGGAAGCCAGCCGTTTGGGGGTGACGCGTCAGTCAATCATCAAGGTTTGGCTGGCTGAACGCCTCGAACAGTTGGCTTCTAACAAGTAAATGCAGCCGACGCCAGAAAGCGGCGCGGCTGATTTACGCCGTTGGGCGCAATGAGATGAATACATGAAAGAGTCTTTACGAACTGGAATCACGTTTGGCCTAACATCAGCCGTCATCACGACACTCGGCCTGATGGTGGGACTGCATTCTGGCACGCATTCCCGAATGGTGGTGCTCGGCGGCATCCTGACCATAGCCATCGCCGATGCCTTTTCCGACGCACTCGGCATTCACGTATCCGAGGAGTCAGAGAACGTCCATACGGTCAAGCAGATTTGGGCTGCCACCGCGGCGACATTTCTTGCCAAGTCCCTCTTTGCTCTCACATTTGCCGTGCCGGTTATCCTTCTGCCCCTTTCGACAGCCATCGGCGTCAGCCTCGCCTGGGGTTTGGCGATCCTTGCGATCCTGAGCTATGCCATGGCGAAGTCTCAAGGAGAAGCCCCGTGGAAGATCGTGGGCGAGCACGTGCTAATCGCCCTCGTTGTCATAGGAATCACCCGCTTGGTCGGAGACTGGGTAGGTAGCCTTGGAGGATGACGAGCACCCCAACAAGCCGGATGCACGCGACGGCTTGCAGCCGCGCGTGATCCGCAGCGTTGGGCATTACAGGTTTAACCACGTACTCACATTTCCTGGAGGGGAACATGGCATCAATTCCAAAAAAAGTCGCCGAACGCTTGGTCGCCGGAATCAAGAGATATCAGCCCATTCTCATTGCCGCGAAGGCACGAGATGTCGGTGAGGCCGATACCGTCACTATCATAAAAGACATGCTGAGCGACATCTTTGGATACGACAAATACACGGACCTTACATCTGAATATGCCATCCGAGGAACGTACTGCGATCTTGCAACAAAAATCGACGGCGTATTGCAAACGCTTATTGAGGTCAAGGCCATTGGTCTGGACCTGAAAGAGCAACACTTAAAACAGGCAGTCGACTATGCAGCCAACCAAGGGGTTGAATGGGTACTGCTCACGAACGGAATCAGTTGGCGGGTATACCGCCTGACGTTTGCCAAACCCATTGATTATGAACTCGTCGTTGATCTCGACTTCTCAACTCTCAATTCCCGCTCCGAACACGACCTTGAACTCATTTACCTGTGGTGCAAAGAAGGCTGGCAGCGATCTGTCCTAGGCGAGTACCACACCCAGAGGCAGGCGTTGTCTCGTTTCTTTATTGGGGCCATGCTCCAGACCACCCCTGTTCTCGAAGTTATTCGCAGAGAGCTTCGCCGCGTTTCTCCTGACGTTCGGATCGATATTGATCAAATCAAGGAGGTACTCCTGAGCGAGGTTATCAAGCGGGAAGTAATCGAAGGCGAGAAGGCTGAGGATGCACGGAAGAAGATTGCAAAAGCCGCTGCGAAAGCGTTACGTGCATCGAACTCGAAGGTAAGTGAAAAAGAACCTGACGTTGCTTCGACACCAATGTCGGATGGTTCGGTGTGATGCCCAACAAACGTTTCGAGAGGGACGTTCGGCAGAAGTAAGGATCAAAATATGGGAAGAACCGCGATCGTGATACGTAACTCCGTGGCGGCGGTGTATCTGCTTTTCCTGGCATCCGCGGTCGGCTATGGGGCGGATTACGATCCACTGGCCGTTTCTGCCCAGTACACACCTCGCGTTGTGGACCTGACCGTCCGGGATACAAAACGGAACCGCGATATCCCCGTCCGAGTATATCTGCCGCAGGCCACGCAGGCCGCGCCTGTGGTCTTGTTCAGTCATGGGCTTGGCGGATCTCGGGAAGGAAGTGGCTACCTTGGCAGGCATTGGGCTGCCCGAGGCTACGTGACGGTGTTTCTCCAGCATCCCGGAAGCGATGCCTCCGTATGGAAGGACGAAGCGCCGGAACGGCGCATGCAGGCCATGCGCAAGGCGGCAAGCGCGCGGAACTTCCTGTTGCGCGTGAAAGATGTTCCCGCCGTCCTGGATCAGCTCGATCAATGGAACAAAATGGATGGGCATGCGCTGGCGGGAAGACTCGACCTGCGGAAGGTTGGCATGTCCGGCCACTCGTTTGGCGCCGTGACCACACAGGCGGTAAGCGGACAAGCGACCGCACGGGGAAAGAAGCTTTTCACCGACCCGCGAATTGACGCTGCGGTCGTTATGAGCCCCAGCAGCCCGAGACGCGGCACGCCGGAATCGGCGTTTGGCAGGGTCTCGCTGCCCTGGATGCTGATGACCGGCACGAACGACACTGCTCCGATTGGCAATGCTGACATGAAGTCTCGTCTAGCAGTATTTCCCGCCTTGCCACCCGGCGGGAAATACGAGTTGGTTCTTTTCGGAGCCGAACACTCCGCGTTCACGGATCAAGCCTTGCCTGGGGATACCGAGCTGCGCAACCCGAATCACCATCGCGCCATCCTGGCGCTCAGCACCGCTTTTTGGGACGCGTTCCTTCTCGATAGTGAATCCGCGCGACAATGGCTCGATGGTGATGGCCCAAGATCTGTACTGGACGAGCAGGACAAGTGGCGGAAGAAGTGAGCAATCGGGATGTCCAACAAGCCGGATGCACGCGACGGCTGATAGTCGCGCGTGATCCGCACAGCAACGGGACCACAAACGGGGTCAGGACCACAAACGAAGCAAAAAACGAAGAAAGAACAGCAACGGGGTCAGGTCTGAAAGAACAGCAACGGGGTCAGGTCTTGCAATAACGCATTCCTTCATGCAACACTCCCCCCATGGCACGCCCCCTAAGACTCGAACTTCCCGGTGGTCTTTACCACGTTACCTCGCGGGGTGACGGGCGGGAGGATATTTACCTGTCCGACCAGGATCGCGAGGCTTGGCTGGAAGTGCTGGCTCAGGTCTGCCGGCGCTTCAACTGGGCATGCCATGCCTGGTGCCAGATGAACAATCATTACCACCTGTTGATAGAAACGCCTGAGGCGAACCTGGCAGAGGGCATGCGACAACTCAACGGGGTCTATACTCAGCGCTTCAACCGTGCACATGGCCGGGTCGGGCATGTATTCCAGGGGCGCTACAAAGCCATTTTGGTGGAACGCGACAGTTACCTGCTTGAGCTGTCGCGCTATGTCGTCTTGAACCCTCTGCGCGCGAAGATGGTGAAACGGCTGGAAGCCTGGCCATGGAGCAGCTATCTTGCCACCTGCGGCCAAGTACCCGCCCCCGCCTGGCTGCAGACGGACTGGATACTGGCGCAATTCGGCAAGCAGCGTGCCAGCGCCATCCGCAAGTATGTGCAGTTCGTGCATGAAGGCGCCCGCCTGCCGAGCGTGTGGACGCAGTTGCAGGGCCAGATCTATTTGGGTTCGGAGGCTTTCGTGAAGAAAATGCAGTCAAAGATAGAGCAGGCGCCGATGCTGGGCGAAATACCCCGATCCCAGCGGCGGGCATTGACTCAGCCCCTGGCTGAATTCGAGACGCGCTATGAATACAAGGAGGCCATGGCACGCGCCTACCTGTCGGGCCAATATACGATGGCGGCGATAGCCCGGCACTTTGGGGTGCATTATTCGACGGTGAGCAGAATGGTGAGGGAATATGAAAAGCCGGAGAAGGGATGAAATGTGTTAGTGCAAGACCTGACCCTATCCGTGTTTGACCCTATCCGTGTTTGCATTATTCGACGGTGAGCAGAATGGTAAGGGAATATGAAAAGCCGGAGAAGGGATGAAATGTGTTAGTGCAAGACCTGACCCTATCCCACACTATCCGTGTTACTGACCCTATCCGCACTATCCGACTATCCGCAGATGAGCGCAGACGTTTCAAAGGCCCGCCCTCGTCCAATGCCTCGCCAGCCGGGCAAGCCCTGTCGAACAGCAGTCTTGTGAACCCACTGGGGCTCATCCGCGCCCATCTGCGTCATCTGCGGATTCGGTGTTCACCAGTAAAGCATAAAGCTCGGCTTTCTTGCGGCCGGTCAGCTTGGCGGCGATTTTCGCCGCCTGGCTCGCGGGCAGTTCTTCCGCCAGCACGCGCAACACGTGCTCGGCTTCGGCCATGCCGGTATCGGCCTGCGCCGCGCCTTCCAACATCAGCACGAACTCGCCCTTTTCGCGATACAGGCTGGCATCGAGCCAGGCTGCGGTTTCGTCGAGCCGCATGCAGGCGGTTTCCTCGAACTGCTTGGTCAGTTCGCGCGCGATGCACGCGCGCCGCTCGCCGCCCAGCACCTTCGCCAGGTCCGCGAGCGTTTCGCGCACGCGATGCGGAGCTTCGTAGAACACCAGCACCGAAGGGGTGTGCTTCAAAGCCTGCAGGGCCTCCTGCCTTGCCTTGGTCTTGGGCGGCAGAAAACCTGCAAACAGCCATGGCCCCGGCGCAAATCCGGCAATCGACAAGGCTGCCGCCACTGCACTTGCACCCGGCACCGGCACCACGGCCAGCCCGGCTTCGCGCACCGCGCGCACCAGCAATGCACCAGGATCGGATATCGCGGGTGTACCGGCATCGGTGACGTAAGCCACCGCCTCGCCGGCGGCAATCCTGGCAATCAGTTTTTCCGCACCCTGGCGCTCGTTGTGCCCGCGCACGGACAGCATGGGCTTGCTGATGCCGAGCGCAGCCAGCAGCTGGCCGGACACCCGCGTATCCTCGGCCGCGATGCAATTCACCCGCTTCAGCACATCGAGCGCGCGCAGGGTGATATCGCCGAGATTTCCGATCGGCGTCGCGACCACATACAATCCCGGCAGTAATGGCGCTTCCTTCATCCCGCTATTGTCGCAAATGCTGAAGCAACTATTGGGAAAATTCGCCGAGAACCGCGCGGAAAAAATGCTCCAGGATGCCGGTCTCTCCATCCTGCAGCGGAACTACCGCTGCCGGCAGGGCGAGATCGACCTCATCGCACGGGACGGCGACACCCTGGTATTCGTGGAAGTCAGGAGCCGCAGCCGCCGGGATTACGGCAGCGCCGCCGAGAGCATCACCCCGGCCAAACGGCGGCGCATCATCGCTGCGGCAAGACATTATCTCGCAACGCTTCCACGCATCCCCGCGTGCCGCTTCGATGCGGTGACCCTGGACGCGGGCGGCGAGCCGGCGTGGATCAAGGCGGCGTTCGAGGATATGGGATAATCGGGCGCAAATCGGTTTGCCAGGTTAAAAATATGATTGAGCGCATCATCGGCCACTTCAACGAATCCGCCCGCCTCAAGCTGGACGTGGCGGAACTGCTGGCGCCGGCCATCGCCAGCGCGGCCGACCTCATCCTCCAGTGCATCCTGCGCGACGGCAAGGTGCTGTCCTGCGGCAACGGCGGCTCGGCCGCCGATGCACAGCATTTTTCCTCCGAAATGGTGAACCGTTTCGAACTCGACCGGCCGGGACTGCCTGCGATCGCGCTGACCACCGACACTTCCACGCTGACCTCGATCGCCAACGACTTCGCCTACGAACAGGTATTCGCGCGGCAAGTGAGCACGCTGGGCCAGCCGGGCGACGTGTTGCTGGCGATCTCGACCAGCGGCAGCTCACCCAACATCGTCGCAGCAGCCGAGGCCGCACGCGGCCGCGACATGAGCGTGATCGCACTGACAGGACGCGACGGCGGCAAGCTTGCGGAACAATTGAGCGACCGCGATGTTCTTATCTGCGTGCCGGCGGATTCCACCGCCCGCATACAGGAGATCCATTTGTTGACCATACACTGCCTGTGCGATGCCGTGGACAGTGCCTTGCTGGGAGTCGAGACATGATGAAAAAGTTTGCCTTGGCCGCACTGCTTGCGGCCTCATTGCCAATGATCCACGGATGTACCGCCCTGGTCGTGGGCGGCGCCGCCACTGCCGTCGTGGTGGCCGACGATCGCCGCACGACCGGCACTGTCGTGGAGGACCAGGAAATCGAGTTGCGCGCGATGAACCGCCTGCGCGAAGGCTTTCCGGAGAAGACCGTCAGCGTTTCCACCGTCAGCTACAACCGCCAGGTATTGCTGGTCGGCCAGGTGCCGGACGAAGCGACCCGCGCCAAAGTCGCCGACACCGTCAAGGCGATCCCCAGCGTAGCCAGGATTTACAACGAGACCACCGTTTCCGGCGTCGCTTCCTACACTTCCGAAGCCAACGATGCCTCCATCACCACCAAGGTCAAGGCGCGCCTCGTCAAAAGCGACAAGGTTTCTTCCAACCACGTCAAGGTGGTCACCGAGGCCGCCGTGGTCTATCTGATGGGGCTGGTCAGAAGGGACGAAGGCGAAGTGGCCGGCAAGATCGCGGCCGGCACTTCCGGCGTGACGCGCGTGGTCAAGTTGTTCGAGTACATCGACTGAAGCACCTCGCAGCGTGAGCAAGCCGCCCGCCTACCCTTCGCCCGCGTTCGAGCACAAGATCGTGCTCGGCAAGGCATCGGAGGCGGCGGCGCGATTGCCGCGCCCGCTGGTGTTCACCAACGGCTGCTTCGACATCCTGCATCGCGGCCATGTCACTTATCTCGCCCAGGCCCGCGCGCTCGGCGCGTCGCTCGTGGTCGGCGTGAATTCGGACGAGTCCGTGCGCCGCCAGAACAAGGCGCCCGACCGTCCCGTCAACCCGCTGGCCGACCGCATGGCCGTACTTGCCGCACTGGAATCGGTTTCGCTGGTCATCCCGTTTGACGAGGACACCCCGCTCGAACTCATTCTTGCCCTGCGCCCCGACGTGCTGGCGAAGGGCGGCGACTGGCCGGTGGAAAGCATCGTCGGCGCGCAGGAAGTATCAGGCTGGGGCGGACAGGTGCATTCCATCCCCTTTGCCTTCCAGCGCTCGACCACCGCGCTCATCGATAAAATCCGCTCATGAAATACAAGGACCTGCGCGACTTCATCGCCCAACTCGAAAGCATGGGCGAGCTCAAACGCGTTTCGCTCGAAGTCGATCCGCGCCTGGAAATGACCGAGTTCTGCGACCGCGTGCTGAAAAGCGAAGGCCCGGCCATCCTGTTCGAGAATCCAAAGGGCCACAGCATCCCGGTACTCGGCAACCTGTTCGGCACCGTGCGGCGCGTGGCGCTGGGCATGGGCGAGGAAGACCCGCTGCAATTGCGCGAAATCGGCAAGCTGCTCGCCTATTTGAAAGAGCCCGAACCGCCCAGGGGGCTCAGGGACGCCTGGGAAAAATGGCCGGTGCTGAAACAGGTGCTGAACATGGCGCCGAAGGAAGTCGGCAGCGCGCCTTGCCAGGACGTGGTGTGGGAAGGCAGGGACGTCGACCTGTCCAGGCTGCCGGTCCAGACCTGCTGGCCGAATGATGCCGGCCCGCTCATCACCTGGGGCCTGGTGGTGACGAAAGGCCCGCACAAGAAGCGCCAGAACCTAGGCATCTACAGACAACAAGTTATCGGCCCGAACAAGGTCATCATGCGCTGGCTCGCCCATCGCGGCGGCGCGCTCGATTTCCGCGAGTTCCAGCAAGCCAATCCGGGCCAGCCCTTCCCGGTGGCGGTGGCGCTGGGCGCCGATCCCGCCACCATACTAGGCGCCGTCACCCCGGTGCCGGATTCGCTGTCCGAATACCAGTTCGCCGGCCTCCTGCGCGGCTCCAAGACCGAAGTGGTCAAATGCCTCGGCTCCGACCTGCAGGTGCCGGCATCCGCCGAGATCGTGCTCGAAGGCGTGATCCATCCCGAGGAAACCGCCCTCGAGGGCCCATACGGCGATCACACCGGTTACTACAACGAGGTAGAGCGGTTTCCGGTCTTCACCCTCTCCCGCATCACCCTGCGGCGCGACCCGATCTACCACAGCACCTACACCGGCAAGCCGCCGGACG
>DCVO01000093.1 GCA_002327405.1 Thiobacillus sp. UBA2186
AGCGCGTCCATCAGGGTGTGCTGGAAAGCGTGGCCCATGTGCAGCGTGCCCGTGACGTTGGGCGGCGGCAGCATGATGCAGTAGGCGGGCTTATTCGTGTCACCCGAGGGCTTGAAATAGCCGGCGGCTTCCCACTTTTGATACCAGCGGGATTCGATGTCTTTGGGCTCGAAGGCTTTGGCGAGTTCCATTAGATATGACGGCGGATTCGGAAACCCGCCATTATACCGGCAGGGAGCCTGGACTCAGGGCTTGCCGAGTTGCTCGGCTACGGCCTCGCGCACGATTTCGCGGATGTGCACGTCCATCTGCGCGAGCAGGGCGGACAGGCTGTCATCGAGAGTGTTGCGGACTTCCGCGACCAGGCGGTCGCGCAACAGGGAGTTCAGTCGGGGTTCAAGTTCGCCCATGATTTGTTCCACCAGCACTGCCGGGTCTACGGCAGGCTCGGGCGGCGGCGGAGGGGGCGGCGGCTCTTGCGCCACCTCGGGCGCAGGCTGAGGCGCGCTCGGGGTATCCGGGGTGCCCACGGCCACGACATCGGTAAGCACGGGCAGCCAGGCGTCTTCCGGCAGCGGCGGCGGTGCATTGGGTGCAGCGGCCGCGGGCGGCGGTGCTGGCGTGACGGGCTGCGCGGTTTCAGCCCCGCCCTGGTGCTTTTTCAGCAGCGCATCCATCTTGTCGAGCAGCGGATCACTCATTTATTGCCCCCTTTTGTTTACTGTCCCCTGTTGCGCAAGTCATGGCTGAGCAGTTCATAACCGCGGTCCTTGTAGAAACGGTAGCGCTGCCTGCCCTGCAAGACGTCGTTTTCGTCCTCGGTGACGATTTCCACCAGGCGTTCGAAGCGGCTGAACACCGGCGGCGGCTCGCTGCCCAGGTTGATCAGCACATCGGCGCTCGGCAGCGTATCGGCGCGTTCGCCGATGATAACAGGCGTGGAGGCTGCCAAGGGGCTGTTGTCGCGGCAATGCGGGATGAAGGACAGCGCAGGCTGCGTCCACAAGAGGCGATCGATGTTTGCCGCCACGGTTTCGTCCGGCGCGTAGATCAATACGTTCAGTTTCTGCCCCCAGGCCTTGGCCACGAGCTGGCGTGCAATGCTGAGCTTGTCGGGGGCGTGGGTGTAGAAGCTGATCGACGTCATGGAGACCTCTATAAATCTATAAATCTACTGCGCGGGCGTGATCCGAGCGCGTCCCGTGCTCGGAATGCTCATGTATGTCCATATACGCTCCGCTTCCTGCGCTCCGGGCGCGCCCGGCTGACACCCGCTCGCTATGATTTCTGGAGATATCCATCTCAGCGCTTGCCCTCCTGATCGATCAGGTACTGCACCAGCAGCGGCACCGGCCGGCCTGTCGAGCCTTTCTTGTCGCGGCCGCTGCGGTAGGCGGTACCGGCGATATCGAGGTGGGCCCAGGCGTAGTTCTTGGCGAAGCGCTCAAGGAAACAGGCCGCGGTGATGGAACCGCCTGCGCGCCCGCCGATGTTGGCCATGTCCGCCAGGTTGCTCTTCAATTGCTCCTGGTATTCGTCCCACAGCGGCATGCGCCAGACGCGGTCCCAGGCATGGTCGGCGGCCTGCTCCAGCGCTTGCGCCAGCTTGTCGTCGTTGGCATACAGCGCGCTGGGATGGTGGCCCAGCGCGATCACGCAGGCGCCGGTCAGGGTGGCGAGATCCACCACGGCGGCAGGCTTGAAGCGCTCGGCATAGGTCAGCGCATCGCACAGGATGAGGCGGCCTTCGGCATCGGTGTTGAGGATCTCGATGGTCTGGCCCGACATGGAGGTGACGATGTCGCCCGGCTTGTTGGCGTGGGCGTCCGGCAGGTTCTCGCAGGCGGGCACGAGGCCCACGACGTTGAGCTTGAGCCCCAGTTCGCCGATGGCGCGGAAGGCGCCGAGCACGGCGCCGCCGCCGCTCATGTCGTAATTCATCTCGTCCATGTCCGCGGGCGGCTTCAGCGAAATACCGCCGGCATCGAAGGTGATGGCCTTGCCCACCAGCACGATGGGCTGCTCGCCTTTCTTGCCGCCGTCATGGCGCAGTTCGATGAACATGGGCGGCTTGTCGCTGCCCTTGGCCACCGAGAGGAAGGAACCCATGCCGAGCTTTTCGCACGCGGCCTTGTCCATCGCCCTGCACTTGAAACCATAGGTCTTGGCGAGCTGTTTGGCCTGGTTGGCGAGGTAGGTCGGGGTGCAGACATTGGATGGGGTGTTGCCGAGGTCGCGCGCGAGCGCCATGCCCTGGGTGATGGCGGCACCCTGTTTCAGGCCCTTGGCGACGGCATTGTTTCCGGAGAGAAAGCTGATGTGACCGAGCCTGGCCTGATTGTCCGGCTTGCTCTTCATGCGGTCGAAGCGGTAGAGCGCATCGCCTGCCACGATGGCAGCCTGGGCGATGTTCCAGTCGGCGGAACGCTTGCCGACCTTGATTTCGCCGAGTGCGATGAGCGCCTCCCTGGCTGCGGTATTGCTGACGGCCTTGACCGAGGTGGCGACGGCGTCGCGGTAGGCTTTTTCCGCGAACTCGTCCTGCTTGCCGAGGCCGACGAGCAGCACGCGCGCGGCGGCGATGCCGGGCAGTTCGCGCAGAAGCAGGGTGCTGCCGGCACGGCCGTCCATGTCGCCGCTCTTCAGGGCGGCGGCGATGCGGCCTTTCGAGGCCTTGTCCAGGACGCGGGCGGTGGCGGAAAGTTTGCGATCTTCGAATACGCCGGCGACGATGCAGTCGCTCTTCAGTTTCTCGGGCGATCCGGTTTTTGTGCTAAATTTCAGGGCGTTATCTTTTGCGGACATGGGAATCGATTCTTGCGGTGTGAGAATGCGCTCATCTTTGCAAACCCTGGCCAGATAGTCAAAACCCCCTTATAAATTTCCCATGCTTTATCGGCGCGCGCTGCTGCAGGAACTCAGCCTTTCGAGCGGCGCTTCGCTTGTCATTCTCATCGCCATCGCGCTGGTGACGCTGTTCGTGCGGCTGTTGGGCGAGGCCGCGCGCGGCGAACTCGCCAACGAGGCGGTGTTCGCCTACCTCGGTTTCAGTCTGCTGCATTTTCTCCCGGTGCTGCTGACTGTGGCGATCTTCATCGGCGCGATGCTGACGCTCATGCGCTACTGGCGCGACAACGAGATGGCCATCTGGCTCAGCTCGGGCCTGTCGCTCAACGACTGGATCAGGCCGATGCTCACGTTCGCGCTGCCCATGGCACTGATCCTGCTGCTGCTCACCAACAGCATCATTCCGTGGGCGGCCATCAAGAAGGATGTCTACAAGGCGGAGTTGCTCAGCCGCGACGACACCTCCATGGTCGTACCAGGAATCTTTGCAGAATCGCAGGGCGGCGAGCGCGTGTTTTTCATCGAGAGCCTCAATCCCCTTACCGGGACGGTACGAAACGTGTTCATGCAGTCCAGGGACAGCGGCAAGCCGGGCATAGTGGTGGCGGCGGAAGGTGCGCAAAAGAAAATGGAGGATGGCACGCGCTTCCTTGTGCTTTCCAAAGGGTGGCGCTACGAAGGGGAACCGGGGCAGGCGGAATATCGCATCGTCCAGTTCGATCGCTACTGGATACGGCTGGACCCGGTCGAAATCAAGGCCAACGAGCGCAAGCAGAACATTCGCCAGCAAAGCACCCTGGCGTTGCTGAAAATTGCGGATACCGATGCCCGCGGCGAGCTGGCCGGCCGCCTCAATGTACCGCTGAGCCTTCTGGTGCTGGCGATACTGGTCATCCCGCTCAGCTATGTGAACAACCGCGCGAAGCGCTCCTACGGACTGATTGCCGCGCTGCTGGTGTTTTTCACCTACCACAACATGATTTCGGTGACCCAGAGCTGGGTGGCACAGGGCAAGCTGGGGTTGCTGACCGGTATGTTGGCTGCCCATCTGCCGGCCATCGTTGCACTGGCCGCGTTTTACGCCTACCGCATGCGCATGAAGCCGATCAACCTCGGGCTGGGCCGCAAATGAACCTGATTGCGCGCTATGTGCTGAGGGAAGTGGCGATGTCCGCCGGCTTTGTATTCGCGGGCCTGATCCTGCTGTTTTCCTTCTTCGACCTGGCCGGCGAACTCGACAGCATCGGACGCGCCGATTACGGGTTCGCGCAAGCGGCGCTATATGTGCTGCTCAATGTGCCGGGGCATGTGTATGAGATTGTTCCGATTGCGGCGCTGATCGGCGCATTGTTCGCGCTGTCCAGGCTGGTGATGAATTCCGAGTTCGCGGTCATGCTGGCCTCCGGTATCTCCAACTGGCGCGTCGCCATGCTGCTTGCGCTTGCCGGTATCGGATTCGCGCTGATCGCACTGATGGTCGGCGAACTGATATCGCCCTGGTCGGAACAGGCTGCCAAGCGCCTGAAACTGCGCGCCACCGAATCGGTGGTGGCGCAGTCTTTCCGTTCCGGTCTGTGGGTGAAGGACGGCAATGCCTTCATCAATGCGCGCGAGGTGCTGCCGGATACCAGCCTGCGCGAACTCAAGGTCTACGAATTCGACCGGGACTGGGAGCTGGCGCGCATCATGACGGCAGAGAACGGTACCTGGGAAGGCAAGAACAAGTGGAAGCTTGGCAATGTCTCGGATACCGCTTTTTCGAAGGACGGAAGTATCGCGGTACAGCGGCAGAACGTTCTGGAATGGGAGTCGGTGCTGAGCCCCGACATTCTCAGCGTGCTGCTGGTTTCGCCCGAGCAGATGTCCACGCCGGGGCTGGTCAACTACATCAGGCACCTCAGGGAAAACAAGCAGAAAACCACGCGCTACGAAGTCGCGTTGTGGTCCAAGATGTTCTATCCGCTCGCCATTCCCGTCATCATGCTGCTGGCGCTGCCGTTTGCGTTCCACTCGCCGCGTTCGGGCGGCATCGCCTTGAAGGTGTTTCTCGGCATTCTCGCCGGGCTGGCATTCCATCTCAGCAACCGGCTGTTTTCCCATGTCGGCCTGCTCAACGACTGGCCGCCTTTTCTTGCCGCGTCCGCGCCTTCGCTGATCTTCCTGGCGGCGGCGCTGCTCGTGCTCAAGCGTCTCGAACGGCGTTAGCGCTGCAGTTCAATCTGTCTGGCCAGCCTGGTTTTGCACAAACGGTCGTGCAGGAACTGTCGATCGGGATCGACCAGCGCCCACAGAAACCCAGCCGCTCCGCATAGCAGCCCAAGCGCGGCCAGGCAGAAACGGGCGGTGCATTGTGCCGTCGAAGGCGATCCGCCGTCCAAACCGACGAGACGGATGCGCCAGGTTTTCATCGCCAGGGTCTGGCCGCGTTTCCAGAACACCACGAAGTAAAGCATCATCACCCCCAGCAGATAGAGCTGGAAAACCGCTTTCTGAAAGGGCCCGTGGATGCCTCCGAAAATTGGAATATAAGCAAAGCCTGCCAGCACGGACAGCGCGAACAGCAGCAGCGATTCGTACGCCATGGCGGCGAAGCGGCGCATCAGGCTGGCAAGTTGCATGGGGGTGGTTGCGTTATCGTGCATGGTGGTTCTATATTCCCAACTAGGCTATGCGACAAACGGTCGCAGGGCCAATAAAATCAATACTAAGGAGGGGGCGCGGTGCATATCGTAAAGCAACTCATGGCAATTCCAGGCGTGATCGCGGCGGGCGAGTTTGCCTATCGCGGCGACCGCTTCTCTTACGAGGGGGCATTGACGGCAGAATTTGCCCGCATGGCGTCGATTCTCTGCCGTTCCAACACGGTCAATGTCAACATGCAGTCCGAGATTTTCGACTCCTTCGCCGAAAACTGCGGATACAAGCCGGCCCAGGGCTGGATCGTGCGCGGCGCGCAGGCCACGGTCTGCAACATCGGCAATTATTTCGCCTTTATCGAGAATCGCCCGGAACTGCTCAACGACGTCATGACCATCATGCGCGCCAAGGTCGGTGACATCGGCGATGACCTCCTGGTCAATTTGTACGCCAGGATCGGCGGGGATGTGAAAGAAGCGCTGTATTAACACCAAATCGAGGACAACATGAATCTGGATCAATTGATGGATCTGCCGGGTGCGCTGGCTGCTTTTACCTACACCGACAAGGGGGATCTTACCGATCATCGCGTGCGCGAGGGCAGCGAGATCACACCTGAAGTGCTCGATTTGCTGGCCCACTCGTGCGTCGCCAACATTGCCATTGCCACCCTGGAGGCGAGGGGCTGGGAAGCGCTCACGGGCCAAAAAGGATTCGAACCGCTGCAGGGCTTTTCCATGATCGGCCTGGAGTGGTCGGCAGTCGTCACCGGACGTTGCGGCGTGATCGTGAAGAACCGCGACGTGAATTACGAAAACACCTTCAGCGCCATCGAGGCATGCGGTGCCGCTCAGCATCAGGGGGCTGCATGACGCTCAGAAAACTACTCATTCTGGACGGCGTGGTTGCGGTTTGCCGCTTCCAGGATGACGGCAGCATCATGGACGCTGCCGGCATGCTGCCGGCCGAGATGATGGAACGGCTGTCCAGGTTCGCGCAGTGGTATCGCAGGATGGTGTCGGGCAATACCGACCTGCTTTCGCTGTTTTCGCAAATGCGCGGCTGGTCGCCATCGCAGGGCTGGATCGTGCACGGCAACAGGATGAGCGTCTGTTCGATGGGCAACCTGGTGTGCATGGTGCAGCATGGCCAGGGCTCCTTGCAGGAAATCATGGCAGCACTGGCCGAAGCCTCGCACGACTAGGACGCAATTGCCGGCCGGCATCGCATAAAAGCCTGAAAACCCAGTCTTTCCTTGACCGTGTCGGGGTAAAACGTATACCCTTGGCGGTTTACGGAAAACATTGTTTTTAGGCGTTTTTTTATGGAATTGACCGGCGCCGAGATTGTCACGCGCTGCCTGGCCGAGGAAGGGGTCGAATTCGTTTTCGGCTATCCCGGCGGCGCGGTGCTCAACATCTACGACGAAATCTTCANNTCAAGCACGTGCTGGTGCGCCACGAGCAGGCCGCGGTGCACGCGGCCGACGCCTTCGCGCGCGCCTCCGGCAAGGTCGGTGTCGCGCTGGTGACCTCGGGCCCCGGCGCCACCAATGCGGTGACGGGCATCGCCACGGCCTACATGGATTCCATCCCGGTGGTGATCATTTCCGGCCAGGTGCCGACAGCCGCAATCGGTCTGGACGCCTTCCAGGAAGTGGACGCCGTCGGCATCACCCGCCCCTGCGTCAAGCATAATTTCCTGGTCAAGGATGTGCGCGAGCTGGCGAGCACCATCAAGAAGGCTTTCCATATCGCCGCCACCGGGCGTCCCGGTCCGGTGCTGCTGGACATTCCCAAGGACGTGACCTCCCACAAAACCGAATTCGTCTATCCGGATACGGTTTACATGCGCTCCTACAACCCGGTGCTGAAAGGCCACAGCGGCCAGATCAAGAAGGCGGCACAGATGCTGCTGGAAGCCAAGCGTCCCATGATCTACACGGGCGGCGGCGTGATCCTCGGCAATGCCGCCGAACAGATCACCGCGCTGGCCAAGCTGCTGCATTATCCGGTGACCAATACGCTTATGGGCCTGGGCGGCTATCCCGCCACCGACCGCCAGTTCCTCGGCATGCTCGGCATGCACGGCACCTACGAAGCCAACATGGCCATGCAGCACTGCGACGTGCTGCTGGCGGTGGGCGCGCGCTTCGACGACCGCGTCATCGGCAATCCCGCGCACTTCGCGCGCGAGCAGCGCCGCATCATCCATATCGACGTCGATCCGTCTTCCATCTCCAAGCGCGTCAAGGTCGACGTGCCCATCGTCGGCGACGTGCAGCAGGTGTTGGACGAACTGCTCAAGCTGCTCAAGGCCAGCAAGGAAAAGCCCGACGAGGCCGCGCTCAACACCTGGTGGACGCAGATCGAGCTGTGGCGTTCGCGCAACTGTCTCAAGTACAACCGCGAGTCCGAGATCATCAAGCCGCAGTTCGTGGTGGAAAAGCTCTGGGAGATCACCAAGGGCGACGCTTTCGTGACTTCGGACGTAGGCCAGCACCAGATGTGGGCGGCGCAGTTCTACAAGTTCGACAAGCCGCGCCGCTGGCTCAACTCCGGCGGACTCGGCACCATGGGCGTGGGCCTGCCCTACGCCATGGGCGCGCAGCTCGCGCACCCGGATGCGACCATCGCCTGCATCACCGGCGAGTCCAGCATCCAGATGTGCATCCAGGAACTCTCCACCTGCAAGCAGTACCGCCTGCCGGTGAAGATCGTCAACCTGAACAACCGCTACATGGGCATGGTGCGCCAGTGGC
>DCVO01000159.1:0-1745 GCA_002327405.1 Thiobacillus sp. UBA2186
CTCAATTTTTCGTCGCCGGACGGGCGCTTACTACGACTTTTCAACGCCCAAGGCCATGACCTGGTCATGAATGTTGTGCGGCGCATCACTACGCCTCCGTATTGACCCTGCCGCCTATGCCGGATCGACCCAGCACCGGCACGCAAACGCCCGCACTCAAAGGCCAGGCGCAGCCCCGAGCGCTCGTGATCGCGCCCATGCGGCGCTGCGGTAACATCGGGCCTCTCAGCCCACACACATCATTGACGGGGCCTGCCCCCGGGGAGCACACAGGAATGGAATGCACAGTCAAATGGCTGGACGGCATGAGCTTCATCGCCGAAACCGGCACGGGACACATCGTCGCAATGGATGGCGCGCCCGACGCGGGCGGGCGCAACCTGGCGCCGCGGCCGATGGAGCTGCTCCTGGCTGGTGCGGGCGGGTGCACGGCATTCGATGTCGTGCTGATCCTCAAGCGCGGGCGTCACGACGTCCGCGGCTGCAATGTACGCCTCGAAGCCGAACGCGCTGAAACCGACCCCAAGGTATTCACCCGCATCCGCTTCATCTACACGATCACCGGCCGCAACCTGAAGCGCGAGACGGTAGAGCGCGCGGTGCACCTCTCAACGGAAAAGTACTGCTCGGCCTCGATCATGCTCGCCAGGACGGCCGAGCTGACTCACGAGATTGAGCTGGTCGAGGTCGATTGACTGCCGACTGCGCCCCACGCGCAGATCGCCACCGCCGGCGATCCGCACGCTGGGGCAATCAGAGGCGGTAAGAAAGCGAGGTCATCACCCGGGCGGCAAGCTTCATCAAACCCTTGGCCGGGGCGGGCAGCTCATGCGCGCCGAGGCGGACCGCCATATCGGCATGATCGGCCTCGTCGATTTTCATCTGCTCGACAATGGCACGCGAACGTTGGTCGGCCGCCGGCAAGGTGTCGAGGTGGCCCTTGAGGTGCTGCTCGACCTGGCGCTCGGTTTCGGCCAGAAAACCCAGATTCCAGCGGTCGCCGAAGCGGCCCGCCAGCATCCCGATCGCCAGCGCCCCGCCATACCAGACCGGGTTGAGCAGGCTCTTGCGCCCGCCCAACTCGGCGATACGGCGTTCGGTCCACGCCAGATGCTCGGTTTCTTCCTGTGAGGCCTGACGCAGCGTGTCGCGGATTGCGGGGTCGCGCGACATGATCGACTGCCCCTGATAGAGGGCCTGCGCACACACCTCGCCGACGTGGTTCACACGCATCAGCGCCGCGGCATGGGCGCGCTCGGCCTCGCTCATCTCGGCATCGGGGATGCCCTCCCCGGGCACCGGGCGCACGCTGCGCGCGGGCGCAAGAACCGTGCGCAGCGCCTTGTCGAATTCGATGATGGCCTGGTCAATCATTATCGGACTCCATAGGGACTGGTCGGATCCCGCCGCTGTTGAAGAAGCCGCAACGCATGCTTGGTGTCACGCGGCCCCGCAGGCCCGTCGCAGAAATAGTCGTACGCGAGCGCTGCGCGCGGGCGGTTGTAGGTGTTGTCGCTGATGGGCTGCCATGCGCTGCTCTTCATCGGCACCCAGGTCCCGTCCTTGCGGCCACTCGAGTAGATGCGGCGCTCGCCGGTGGCGCAGCGGATACCTTCGAAGGTCACGTTCTCGGCGCCGCCCGGCGTGCGCACGATCAGGGTGTAGCGCACCACACCATCCTCGCCGACGCTGACACTTTGCATGTCGACGAAGAAGGCATTGGGCGACGGCGAGCCGATATCGAA
>DCVO01000159.1:1783-2480 GCA_002327405.1 Thiobacillus sp. UBA2186
AGCGCAGCCACACGGGCCGCACCCAGTTCGAAACGCAGGAAATGCACCGACGAGGTCTTTTCCGCATTCTCGCGCTCGAGGTCTTCGTCCGCAATGGCAAACACCGGCTCAAAACCCGCCACCCGCACCCACACGCGATCCTCGATGCCGATCAGGCGTGCAAGCCAGACCTTGCGCTCGTCCTCCTCGGGGAACTCGATCAGCATCGTCGCCTTCCAGTTCTGCCCGTCGGGCACGAGCGGGTTGTAGGCATCGAGCTCGTCCTGGATGCCCGCCTCCTCGAAGGTCCGCTCGATGCGCAGCATCTCCTGGATCTGGTAACGGATGGTGAGCTCGTCCTCGAAGATCAGGCTCACGTTCGGCCCCACCGCGAGCGTCCGGTTCTTCTTGTGCGCGATCACCTTCGCGCGGAATGCTGCACGCTCGCGTGCGTAGTGTTCCAGGCTCAGCAGGCTGTCGCGTTCGATCACCCTCATCGTGTCTCCTCCAGTCCATAAGCCATCCGCAGCAGGCTCAGCGGATGCGCCTTCCGTGCATCGAGCTGCGTGCCGCCATCACGGATGCCCTGCTGGATGTGCCGCCCCGCGATCGGGCAATCCGAGCTGATGAAGTCCGGTGCGGCCTGCACTACCTGGCGAAACACCGGGCGACCGATCTTCATCGACTGCTCGAAGTACTCCTCCTTGACCCCCCAGGT
>DCVO01000159.1:2565-3184 GCA_002327405.1 Thiobacillus sp. UBA2186
CTCGGCCACGGCAGCGACGTCGGCATCCTCCGGGTACAGCAGCGGCAGCTCCTGCTTGAACATCAGGCCGCACGAGGGGATGGGGGCGACGATGGCCCAGCCGTCGCGCGCCAGCGCGGCCAGCTTCGGGATGTTCTTCTCCTTGAGCGCGGCCACCGAGTCCAGGTCGCCGAGCTCGAGCTTGGGCATTCCGCAGCAGGCTTCCTTCTCGACCAGCGCGTAGGGGATGGCGTTGTGGTCGAGCACCTTGAGCAGGTCGTGGCCGATGCCGGGCTCGTTGTAGTTGATGTAGCAGGTCGAATAGATCGCCACCTTGCCCGGGGTGCGCTGGCCGTCCTGCACGGCGAAGCTGTTGTCGGGGCGCGCGGCGGAACGGAATTTCGCGCTGTCGTAATGCGGCAGCTTGCGGTCCTGGTGGATGCCCATGACGCTGTCGATCATCTTGCGGATGGGCTTGGCCTCGAGCGAGGCGTTCACCGCCTGCACCACCACCGGGATGCTGGCGAGCTTGCCCACGGCGTCGGTGGAAGACAGGATCTTGTCGCGCAGCTTGACCTCGCCCTTCCTGAACTTGATGGCCTTGGCGCGCAGCATGGTGTGCGGGAAGTCCAGGTTCCAC
>DCVO01000159.1:3196-11091 GCA_002327405.1 Thiobacillus sp. UBA2186
GCAGCGGCGGCAGCCGTGGCAGATGTCGAAGATGCGCTCCAGCTCGTGCATGAGCTTGGCTTCGTCGTAGAAATCCGGATTTTTCCAGTCGAGCGGGTGACGGGTGGGGGCTTCGAGGCTGCCTTCGCGTTGCGTCATTTTTTTCAAATCCCAAATAACCACAGAGGCACAGAGAAATTCAATAACAGGGAGGTTAAGCGAGGTAAGGAAGTCAAAGTTTAGGTTTCCTCCCTTATCCTCCTCTCTCTCCCTGTAAGGACTTTGGGTTTTACTCTGTGTCTCTGTGGTGATTCAACAAGGGCGGGCTTGCGCCCGCCCGCTTGCTTACGCGCCCAGGGTGTCCAGGGTCTTCTGGAACTTGTTGGCGTGGGAACGCTCGGCCTTGGCCAGGGTTTCGAACCAGTNNGTGTACTCGTGGGTTTCGCCGGCGATCGCGGTCTTCAGGTTGTCGGAAGTGGGGCCGAAAGTCATGCCGGTGGCGGGATCGCCGCAGGTTTCCAGGTATTCGAGGTGGCCATGGGCATGGCCGGTTTCGCCTTCGGCGGTGGAACGGAACACGGCAGCCACGTCGTTGTAGCCTTCAACGTCGGCTTTGGCTGCGAAATACAGGTAACGGCGGTTGGCTTGGGATTCGCCGGCGAAGGCGGCTTTCAGGTTGCCCTCGGTTTTGGAGCCTTTGAGTGCGGCCATGGGTTTTCTCCTTTGATCAAAGCGGAAGGACAAAAATATCGCGGGCGCCCGGTCCTCCTTCAGGCGCTGCAAGGTTTAATTTAGACTTAGTCTAAAACCTGTACAAACTATAGACCGGTAAAAAAAGAGTGTCAACAGCAACCTTTTTTCGCCTTGGGCAGGCGGAAAAAACAACGCTTGCCTTTGTGTCATCACGCGAAAGCCATGCTCTCATCATAGACATGGAGGGGGTGATTGCTGGCAGAATGCAAGGTCTTCAACCCCGCTGCGACCAAGACCTACCCTTCGCAGACCGGAGCAAACCATGACACGCAAAATAGACAAGAGCGATGCCGAATGGCAGGCCGAACTCGATCCGGAACAGTTCCATGTCTGCCGGCTGAAAGGTACCGAGCGCGCCTTTACCGGCAAATACTGGGACAACCACGAAAAAGGCGTCTATCGCTGCGCCTGCTGCGGCGAGCCCCTGTTCGAGTCCGGCACCAAGTTCGATTCCGGCACCGGCTGGCCGAGCTTTTATGCGCCCATGGGCCAGGATGCCATCGAGGAAGATACCGACCGCAGCCACGGCATGGTACGCACGGAAGTCGTGTGCAAGGCCTGCGGTGCCCATCTCGGCCATGTATTCCCCGACGGGCCGCGCCCGACCGGGCTGCGCTACTGCATCAATTCGGCGTCGCTGAATTTCGAAAAGAAAGAATGAATCCAGTATCCGCAGATGGCGCAGACATACGCAGATAAAATCCCTGTCGTTCCGGGGGTTCGGCAATCGCCGTTCGAACAAGCCCTGGAAATATCCGCGTTGACCTGCGAAATCTGCGGATGAACCAATTTTTCCAAGGATATATTTCAGTGAGGATTTACCCCGCGCGCATTGCGCGCATCTGGCAGGCCACCCCCACCATCAAGGCCTTCGAACTGGAAGTCGACGACCCGGGCTACAAGCACCTGCCCGGGCAGTGGGTCGAGGTATCGGTAGTCATCGACGGCGACATCAAGACCAGCGGCTATTCCATCACCACTTCGCCCACCCAGGCGGGCTTGGTCGGACTGGCGATCAAGACCAGTTCGACGCACCCGGTGACGCGCTGGCTGCATGCCGCGCGCGAGGGCGATATCGTCAACATCACGCGCGGCCAGGGGCCTTTCGTATTCCTCCCGGACATGGGCGAAGACATCGTGCTGATCGGCGGCGGCGTGGGCGTCACCCCTCTGCTTTCGATCTTCCGCTACGTGCGCGACGCTTCGCCTGAGACCCACGCCACGCTCTACTACAGCGTCAGCGAGCCGGACGAGATCCTGTTCCGCGAGGAACTGGAGCAGGCCGCGCGCCGGCACAACAACCTGAGCCTGGAAATCACCGTCACCCAGCCCTGCGAAAGCTGGAAAGGCCAGACCGGGCGCATCAACAAGCACAAGCTGGCCGCGCTCAACGCCGCGCCGGATGCGCTGTTTTACCTGTGCGGGCCGCCCGGCATGGTCGACGACATGGAGAAATTCCTGCGCGACCTGGGCGTGCCGCCGAGCCGGATCATTTTCGAGAAGTGGTGGTAGCACGGCGAACCGACAAACTGCCAAGGAAGGTCTGAAGAAGCCCCAATTTTCATGAGCGAATCGCATGCATGAACATCAGCGGCAAGGTTTCGGGTGGAATCCGGGTGTTTTGCCCCGGCATCGCTCGCCCTTTCGGGCCATTTGCCGCTCATCGGACGCACCTTGCCCCTTGCATCCGCAACAGGTGGCGTCGCGCCAGCTACAGATTCGCCATGGGCGCAGGTGGCGAACAGGCGGTTCGCGTTCTTCATGAGGCCCTTGTAGCGCAGCTTCACGAAACCGAAGATGTTCTTGATGACACCGAAGGCGTGCTCGACCTTGGCGCGCACACGCGACTTGTTGCGGTTCTTCGCCCGCTGGATTTCGTCGACTTCGCCCCGGTTCCGGCAGCGCCGGTGGGTCATGTCCTGCGCCATGGGCGCGCATTGTTTGATGGCCGCGGTTTGCCCCTGATAGGCACGGTCGCCCCAAACCCTGGTTTCCTCCCCGTGCAGCAGGTCGGGCAGCACCTGCGAATCCGCCACGTTGGCGGCAGTGGCCACCACCGCGTGGATGATCTTGCTCTTCGAGTCGACGCCGATGTGCGCCTTCATCCCGGTCACGTGCCAATATGAGTAATGCGCAACAGGGTTGTTCAGTGACTTTTGCAGAGTTTCCTTAAGCAAAATGGGCGAACGAATAGACAATTGCGGCGCTTTTTTTAAGCAGCTGTTAAAATTCCATGCCTTACACTCTTGACTTGAGCCCGCGCGGGTTGTCCGCAGAGTGTTGCGCGGCGAAAGGAGCCCAATGCTTACCCCCACCCATCAACGTCGCCTGCTGAATTACTTCTTTCTCGCCGTTTGGCTGGTGCTGCTTTACGTCACGCACGAGACCGTCAATTTCAGCGCGGCTTGGGACCATGGCGGCCTGGCCGCTGCTTTCATTGTCGCCGCATGGTTAAGCTATTGCGGACTTTACCTGTTGCCGTCCCTGCTGCTGACCAGGCTGACCGGCTATCTGGTGCACCGGAAACAGCCGCCGGAGCAAATGGCAAAGACCATGGCGGTGTATGCGGTTGCCATTGCCAGCAGCAGCCTGACAACCCTGTTTTTTTATGCCAACGCCAAGCTGCATGAGCTTTACGGAATTTTCGTCAACGGCTTCGTCATCAATCTGGTGGTAACACCAGGCGGCCTGCAATCCCTCGGCGGCAGCGGCGCCACCAATCTGGGGTTTGCCCTGATTGCCTTGGGCATCCTGCTGTTCCAGGTTGCCCTGCTGACCGGCATTCATTTCATTTACCGCAAGCGGCCAAACCGGCGCGCCATGCCCCGCCCTTTCTTCAAGGCTGTCTTCGCACTGCTGCTGCTCGCCATGCTTGCCGACCGCAGCATATATGCCTACAGCGACGCCTTCGGCAAAACCGAGATGCTGGCGCTGTCGGAAGATATTCCGTTTTACCTCGGCTTCACTTCGCGCAACTTGTTCAGAACACTGGGCTTTGAAGTGGCCAGGGAAAAGAAGCTGGCCATGACCAAGGGTGATCACCTCAGATACCCGCTGAACACCCTGCAGATTAAAAAGCCGGCCAAGCCGTACAACATCGTCTGGCTGGCGGCAGAATCGTGGCGTGCCGATACGCTGACCGGGGAGATCATGCCAGCCACCAGCAGCTTTGCCGCTCAGGCCCAGCGATTCGCCAACCACTATAGCGGGGGGAATGGCACCCGCGTCGGCATATTCACCATGTTCACCGGCATCCCCGGCACCTACTGGGACACCTTCCTCAAGGAGCACCGCGGCGCCGCCATCATCGATGTGCTCAAAGAGCAGCAATACCAGATGTCGTTCTATACCAGCGGAGCGTTTACCTACCCGGAATTCGACCAGTCCATCTTCAGCCAGGTGCCGCGAACCGATCTGCACCAAATAGACGAACGGCTGGAAAACTGGCAAAAAGACCGCGTCAACGTGCAGCACATGCTCGAATTCATCGATAAACGGGCGCCAGACAAGCCTTTCTTTACCTTCATGTTTTTCGAGTCGCCCCATGCACGCTACTATTTCCCCCAGGAAAGCGTCATCCGGCGCCCATACAGGGATGACATCAACTACGCCACGCTCGGCAAAGAGGAGCTGGCCAGCAACATCACCCTGATCAAGAACCGCTACCTGAACGCGGTGCATCATCTCGATAGCCAGTTTGCGCGGGTTTTTGAACATCTCCGGCAAAACAAGCTGCTGGAAAACACCATCGTCATCGTCACCGGAGACCATGGCGAGGAATTCATGGAGCACGGCTTCTGGGGGCACAACTCCACATTCTCGGAACAGCAGGTTCGACCGCCTCTGGTGCTCTGGATCCCCGGTGCACAGCCGGCTGTGCACGACAAACTCACCAGCCATATGGATATCGCCGCAACCCTGATGCCGCGCCTGGGCGTCATCAACCCGCCGCATGATTACACGGTAGGCATTGACCTGCTCTCTGCCCAACAGCATGAACACATCACCCTAAGCGACTGGTCGCGCATGGGCTATGTCGACCAGTCCATCAAAATCACCCTGCCCATGAACATGAAAGGAATCGGCAGCGGAAAGGTGACCGGGCCCCGCGATGAGCCCCGGTCAGCAGAGAGTGCTCGCCAGGCTTTCGAGCATGAGCAGCCGCATTTGGTGCAGATGATGCAGGAGTTCGGCCAGTTCAGAAGAAAATAGCCGGGCACGCATCGGAGGATTTTAAAAAGAATCCACGGATGCTTTTGAAGTCTTCCGGGTTGAATCTACAAAACACGTGAAGATGGGCTGGCGCACAGGCTCACCATCCCGCTTGCCGCGCACTTGCAAAGACGAGAGGGAATAACGGTTATCGACTGCGGGTGTTCAACGTGGAGCTAACCAGTTCCCCTGAGGAAGGTCTGAAGAAGCCCCGATTTTCATGAGCGAATCGCATGCATGAACATCAGCGGCAAGGTTTCGGGGTGGATTCCGGGCGTTTTGCCCCGGCATCGCTCGACCTTTCGGGCCATTTGCCGCTCATCGGACGCACCTTGCCCCTTGAACTCGCAACAGGTGGCGTCGCGCCAGCTACAAATTCGCCAGGGCGCAGGTGACGAACAAACGGTTCGCGTTCTTCATCAGTCCCTTGTAGCGCAGCTTCACGAAACCGAAGATGTTCTTGATGACACCGAAGGCGTGCTCGACCTTGGCGCGCACCCGCGACTTGTTGCGGTTCTTCGCCCGCTGGATTTCATCGACTTCGCCCCGGTTCCGGCAGCGCCGGTGGGTCATGTCCTGCGCCCTGGGCGCGCATTGCCTGATGGCCGCCGTTTGCCCCTGATAGGCACGGTCGCCCCAAACCCTGGTTTCCTCCCCGTGCAGCAGGTCGGGCAGCACCTGCGAATCCGCCACGTTGGCGGCAGTGGCCACCACCGCGTGGATGATCTTGCTCTTCGAGTCGACGCCGATGTGCGCCTTCATCCCGGTCACGTGCCAATATGAGTAATGCGCAACAGGGTTGTTCAGTGACTTTTGCAGAGTTTCCCTAAAGACTTCGATTTCGCACCCGTTAACGGAATTGCAATACCATTGTCTTAAATCGATCATGAAAAAAATCGCTTACCCCCTCCTTGCCGGCTTGATGCTGATTTCCTCGGCGCACGCGGCCGATCCCAAACCGACGCCGGACGAAACCGCGCTCAGAAACGGGCAGAAAAGCGCCCAATTCTGCCGCCATTGCCACGGCGTGGGCGGCAGCAGCGTACGCGAGGACACGCCCAATCTGGCCGGCCAGAACGAGGCTTATCTGCTCACCCAGATGGAGAAATTCGTATCGGGGAAACGCAAGAACGAATTCATGGAAGGGCTGATCAAGGCGCTCACGCCCGAAGAGCGCAAAAACATCGCGCTGTATTTTTCGCAGCAGGAAGTCGTCGTGAAGCCGGTCGCGAACGCCGCCCAGGCCGCGTCGGGCAAGAGGCTGTACGAAAGCCTGTGCATCAGCTGTCACGGCGCCACGGCCTACGGCACGGAAAAAGTCCCGCGCCTGGCCAGCCAGCAGCCGCCCTATCTGCAGGATTCGCTCAAGCGCTATCGCAGCGGCAGCGGCGAGCGCATCGACCCGTTGATGGCCGCCTACACCCGCAACCTCAAGGACGCCGACATCGTGAACCTGTCGGCTTATTTGGCGAGCATGCGGTAAGGCGGAAGATTGACCACGGGGCGCACGGGGAACACGGGAAAAAACAAATCAAGAATCGACAACAGCAAGCTGGACATCATGGCTGGCAGTATGCCGGCCATTGAAAATTCATTTTCGCTTCGCTTTCCCCGTGCGCCCCGTGTCCCCCGTGGTTAAACGCCTTTCACAGAATCAACCCGGATCGCCGATCAGTCCACCAGCCACAGCCGCGCCAGGTTGACGTCCTGCACCCGGCCGCCCAGAAGCCTTACCCTGCCCTGCTGGCGATCATCGCCCGTGGTGCTGAATTCGAAACGGAAATGTCGCTCGAAGAGCATGCGGCCCTCGGCATTGCGTGCAAGGCTCAGCCTCGACTGGCTGACGGTATCGTCCAGAAACTGCACCCCGGCTCCCTCGCATGCGCGGCGTGCGGCGGCATAAGCCGTTTCGCGCGCCTTGAGGCTGTCCGACACGAACCAGACAGCCAGCGCAAGCAGCAGGAAAACAAACAGTTCAACCAAGGCGAAAACTCCTCAACCGCAAACCTTTTCTGAAATCCGCAGATGGCGCAGATTTACGCGGACAAAACCGCATGAATATCCGCAGGCTCATCTACAGGGTCAAGGACACCCCCCGAACGGATTGTCGAATTTCCGCGTCAATCTGCGCAATCCGTGGATGAACTGTTTTCCGGTTTTATTCCTGGGAAGAAGACGGCATGCGGAACAGCGCGGCGACCTGCTTGACCGGGCGCTTGGAAGGCGTGGAGCTGACCGGCACCGGACGGGCGATGGCGGGGGCGGCGGGCGGGCGGTAATCCGGCACCTGGGCCGCCCCCGGCGAGTAGCCCGGCACCAGTTCCTGGTCGATGCTCTTGCCGATGAGCTTTTCGATGTCCTTGAGGTAGCGTGCCTCGTCTTCAGTCATCAGCGAGATGGCTTCGCCGCTCGCACCCGCGCGGCCGGTGCGGCCGATGCGGTGGACGTAGTCCTCCGCGTTGTGCGGCAAGTCGTAATTCACCACGTAAGGCAGCGCCGAGATGTCCAGGCCGCGCGCGGCCACGTCGGTCGCCACCAGCACGCCGACTTCGCCGGACTTGAAATCGTCCAGCGCCTTGATGCGCTCGCCCTGGGTCTTGTCGCCATGGATGGCGGCGGCATGGATGCCGGATTTGTTGAGTTCGTTGGCAAGCCGGTTGGCGCCCAGCTTGGTGCCGGTAAACACCAGCACCTGGTTGAGCCGGCGAGAGCGGATGAGGTGGATCAGCAGGGCGCGCTTCTTCTCGTGATGCACCGGATGCAGCACCTGGGTGATGTTTTCCCCCGGGGCGTTGCGGCGAGCGACTTCGATGCGCTGCGGGTTCTTCAGGAAGGCGCGCGCGAGCGATTCGATCTCCTGCGGGAAGGTGGCGGAAAACATCAGGTTCTGGCGCTGCGCGGGCAAGAGACCGATGATGCGCTTCAAGTCGGGCATGAAGCCCATGTCCAGC
>DCVO01000149.1 GCA_002327405.1 Thiobacillus sp. UBA2186
GGGCCGGCAACGCCAGGAACCGGCCATTCGACTAGCAGCATGTCGGACTTGAGCGACCGTAGCGAGCCGGGTGGGAGAGCGAGGACAGTTTTTCACGATTTCGAGGCGCATAGCGGGCCTATGCAACGAGAAATCGGGGAAAACGAGTTTGCGAGTTTCGGCGCAGGCCAAAACGAGTTTGCGAGTTTCGGCGCAAGCCAAAAATGGACCGATCTTCCCACCGGCGCAGTAGATCAGCCTCAAGTCCGACAGGCTGCTAGAGCCAGAAGCGCGTATCGCGCGACAGGAATTCCTCCGCCCCCAGATAGTGCGAGCCGTCGCAGGAGAAGTTGAGCCCCACCAGTCCGTTCACCACGTTGAGCGAGCCGGCGCGCAGGTACATGTTCTCGTCCACCTGGCGCAGTTCCTTGAGCCTTTCGAGCACCGGACGGATGAGGCCGGGCGCGACGCAGGCTTCCGCAGGGTAGGCGGATTCGGGGTAGGCGAGGCTGATGTCCGGAGAAAGGATTTCGTCCAGAACGTGCACGCGGTAGCGCATGGGGTCGGCGGCCGGCCACAGGGTTGCGCGATTGCTGGAGAAATGCAGCTTGGCGTGGAAGATGCCGCGCTCGCGCATGAGCGCATCGACCATGGCAAGCACGCCGTCGACGTTCCTGTCCATGTCGGATTCCACCCGGCACTGGCTGAACAGACCCTGGCGAATGGCGGGGTCGCCCTTGAGCTGCAGCCAGGTCATGTGAGTCCGGGCGTCCGCTTGTTACGCAGCAGCCTGCGCGCGGCATCGGCCATGCTGGTGCCCGAGTCCATGGCTTGTTTGCGGAGGCGCTGGTAGGCCTCGTCTTCAGTGAGGCCCTGGCGCATGAGTTGCCGCTTGGCCTGGTCGACGAGTTCCTTGTCCTGCAGCGCAGACTTGGTCTGCGAGAGTTCCTGCGCCATTTCGTTCTGCACCTCGTAACGCGCGATCGCGGCCTCCAGGATGGGGCGCACCCGCTCGGAAGACAGGCCCGCCACGACATAGGCGGCGACGCCGGCGCGCACGGCCTGACGGAGTTTCTCGGTGTCATTGTCTTCGGTGAACATCACCACCGGGCGCGGGCAAAGCTGGCAATAGAGACAGACGTGCTCCAGGGTGTCGCGGCTGGGCGATTCGGTGTCGATCATGATGACGTCCGGCGCCTCGCGCAGAATGGCATCTTCCATTTCCATCAGCGATCCGGAGAAATGCACGACTTCGCACTCGGCATTTTGCAGGGATTGCGTCACCCACTCCAGGCGGTGGGTGGCATCCTTGAGCAGCATGACCTTGAGAGGAGGCGATGTGTCCGCTTTTTTTGTCATTCCCGTTGCGCTCGATCTACATACGCCTCTCAAAAAGACGGCCCCGAAGGGCCGTTGGAATAGTCGGAGGAGACTGCCGAGCATGTCTGCATGAAAAACATGCCCGACGTTCAATGAGCAACCGGCGTGCCAGATTGAATCTCCAGCAATATCAGCAGCTTATGATTTTGCGGCAGAGAGGCGAGCGCACCTACCGGGTGCACGATGCGCGAAATTGAGGCGTGCTTCGGGGCTGGGTCCTGCCCTGGATTGCCGCCGGCGATTCAATGGTCCGTCTGCCCGGGTGTCCGGCAGGAGCGGATGCCGGAATTGGGCTGTATGGCCGGCGGACTGCGCAGGCGCGCTGTCCTTGCTTTTTACGGCCTTACCTTGGGAAAGAACGAAGCGCTACCGGCATAAGTGGCTATCCAGCGCTCGCAATCCTCGGCCGGCATGGGGTGGCCGATGAGATAGCCCTGGACCGCATCGCATTCGAGTTTCCGCAAAAGCTCATACTGTTCCTGCGTTTCCACGCCTTCTGCGATGACCTTGAGCCCCAGGCTGTGCGACATGGCGATCACCGCCTGGACGATGGCGCTGTCTTCCCTGTCCACCAGGATGTCGCGAACGAAGGAAGCATCGATCTTCACCGTATGGATCGGGAAGCGCTTGAGATAGCCGAGGGAGGAATAGCCCGTGCCGAAATCGTCGATGTCGATTCTGATCACCCCCAGCGACCGGATCTTTTCCATGACGCTGGCGGCGTAATCGGGATTCTGCATGAGAAGGCTCTCGGTGATTTCGAGTTCCAGCCAATCCGCATCGAGGCGGGAGGTCTCCAGCGCATGTGTGACGTCGGCAACCAGGTCGTTGTGCAGGAATTGGCGCGGGGAAACATTGACGGCGATGCGCATGGGGGGCAGCCCCTTCTCCTGCCAGCGCTTGGTTTGGGTACAGGCGGTTTGCAGCAGCCATTTGCCTACGGGATTGATCAGGCCGGTGTCTTCGAGTATGGGTATGAATGCGTCGGGCGGAACGATGCCGCGATCGGGGTGGCGCCAGCGGATGAGCGCCTCCATGCCCAGTGCTTCTCCGTCCGACAGGCTGATCTTGGGCTGGTAGTAGATGACGAATTCTTCCCGTTCCAGGGCGTGCTGCAGATCGCTTTCCATCTCCAGGCGCCCCTGTGTTCTGGCGTTCATCGCCTGGGTAAAGAACTGAAAATTGTTTCTACCGGTTTCCTTGGCGCTGTACATGGCGGTGTCGGTGTTCTTCAGCAGTATGTCCGGATCGGTGCTGTCCAGCGGGAAAATGCTGATGCCGATGCTGGCGGTGACGAAGACCTCGCTCTCGCCCAGCAGGAAGGGCGGCGCCAGTGTGTCTATGATTTTTCTCGCCACCATGGCGGCGTCATCGGGCGACGAGATGCCTTCCAGGATGACAGTGAACTCGTCTCCCCCCAGCCTGGCTACGGTGTCGCCTTCCCGCATGCATGTTTCCAGGCGGGAAGCCACGTCCCTCAACAGTTTGTCGCCCTCGGCATGCCCCAGGGTGTCGTTGATGTTCTTGAAGCGGTCGAGATCCAGGAGCATCACGCCAAGCAATTCTCCGTCCCTTTCTGCACGATTCATTGCATGGGACAGGCGGTCGCTGAACAGGGATCGATTGGGTAAACCCGTCAATTCGTCGAAATGAGCCAGATACTCCAGACGCGATTCCGCGTGTTTCCTCTCGAGCACGATCTTGGTGAGGTCCGCGGTGAGTGCAAGCAGATTCGCATCCTTGGGGTCGGGCTGGAAGCTGGTGCGGTAGTGGGCCACGATGATTCCCAGGATATCGCCGTCGAATGAAAGTATTGGCGCCGCCCACCACGGCTGTATGCCCAGTTTCCTGGCCTGCTGGTTGTATTCCGACCACATGGAATGGCTTCTCACTTCCAGAATGTCGGCATTCAGGCTATGTCCCGGTTCCGACAAGGAGGCCATCATGCCGGCCTGCCACTTTGCATCGATGAAGTCGTTGGGAAGATATGTGCCGGCCGCGCGCTGCAGCCTGCCTTGCAAATTCGGAATGAATATCGCGCAGAACATTTGTCTGGCCTGTTTCTCGAGATAGAGCACGAGAAAACCGAGGATTTTCTCGAGTTCCTCTCCCGTCAGGATCATTTCAAGAACCTGCTTCTCCCGCGCCAAAAGGGCTTCATTGCGTCGTCGTTCGGAGACGTCGTGAAAACTCATCACCCAGCCAGTGTTGTTGCCTTCGATGCGCTGGGCTATCGAGATCACTTCGAAGGCGCGACCATCGGTCAACTCGAGCACATCGATGATGCCGTCCTTCTCCACCCCCGCGGGTGGCGCTTCGCTGAATTGCCTGAGCCTGTCGAGGAACTGATCGGGATTCGTCACGCTGTGCTTGATCGTTGTCAGGATTTCGAAGGCGTCGTCCGCTCGCGTGTGCACCGGCATTTGCCACATTTCCAGGAAGCGGTCGTTGAAACTCATGATCGAGCCCTTGGCATTGAGTACCAGAATGCCGTCGGCGGTGGATTCCAGGGTGGCTTCGAGAACCGACAGGGAATTCTGCAGCTTCCCTTCCACCATCTGGCGCATGTCCAGTTCCTGTTTGGCAAGGCTGAGGGCACGCAAGGGATAGGCGCGGAGCAAAACGAACACGCCAAAACTGATTGACAGGCTCATGACCCCGACCAGGGCGGTCGTCATCAGCAAGGGGCGCAGGGAATGGGTTATCTCGACACGCGCGACCGGCAGGGCTGATGCCATCACATCCGCAGAACGGCTGAGCAGCGGAGTATCCGGTATCTTTCCGGATACGATGACTTCACCGCTGGAAAGATCTTTGAGGCTGCGCAATTCCTGGCCTGCGTAAGCCACGTTTACATTCAGAATCTTCCTTGTATTTGGGGGCAAGCCCCGCCCTTTCGCATTGGCAGTATCCCATTGCGGCGGAAGCTCCCGCATGATCAGCCCGGCATACATTTTCGCCCTGGTCTCCATGCTGGCGGATTCCTTCTCGTGCTTGATGAGAAAAAAGGCGAGCGGCAGGGTGAACATGACCAGCAGGGCCATTCCCCCTGCGATCAGATCGATCGTCAATCCCAGTTTGCTGCCGGCGCTATTGTCCACCCAGCCTCCCACCCCATAGGAATCATGCCCCCTGACTTAATATTTATAGCCTTAAGACAAGACCGTGAGCACAAGAAATCTGCAATTTCAGGCCAGGGAAACAAGACTTCTCCAAGCACCAGAGTGGCCTGTTATGCCTGTCGGCCGGGGCGGGGTCGATTGTTGCCGGGGTTGAGGATTCGCTCGCAGCGGGATTGCCTCTCCCGCTGCTCATCCTTCGCTTCGCTCAGGACCGGGCTTCGGCTGCCCGCCGCAGGCATGCCTGCTCGGCGAACCAGAGTGGGTTCTCGCCACCAGCAGCGCATCCGTGGCAATCAATTGTACGAGGGGAATTTTTAGGAATGGGGGTGGGGTGGGGTGGCTGATGGGACTCGAACCCACGACAACAGGAATCACAATCCTGGACTCTACCAACTGAGCTACAGCCACCACCGTAAAACCTTTATTGATCCGTCCCGGATCAATAAACATCAAACCTCGGCAAGTTTTTGATTGAGAAACTCAAAAAAAATTGAGCTTCTCAATCAAAAACCAAACTGGCCTGCCCGACAGGAGTCGAACCTGTGACCCTCGGCTTAGAAGGCCGATGCTCTATCCAGCTGAGCTACGGGCAGTTTGATCTGCTGCGGGCACGGGGCGGGAACAATCCGGTGGTCGGGGCGGAGGGATTCGAACCCCCGACATCTTGCTCCCAAAGCAAGCGCGCTACCGGACTGCGCTACGCCCCGAAAGACCGCGAATTATGCCCGAATGTATGCTTGCGGGTCAATTTCAGCTTGAGCGGGAACACCACAATTTGAGAAAATACCCCTTTTCCATCCAGGCCAATGTGTGGCGCCATGACTGCCCAAATTCTTGACGGCAAAGCCTTATCCGAACGCATCGTAGACGAACTCAGGCAGCGCGTGGATGCGCTGGTCGCTTCCGGCAGGCGCGCGCCCGCGCTGGCGGTGATCCTGGTCGGCGACGATCCCGCCTCTTCAATCTATGTGCGCAACAAGAAACGCGCCTGCGAGCGTGCCGACGTGCGCTCGGTGTCGCACGACCTGCCGGCTTCCACGACCCAGGCGGAACTGCTGGCCCTGATCGACAGGCTCAACGACGACCCGGAAGTGGACGGCATCCTGGTGCAGATGCCGCTGCCGCAGCAGATCGACCCGGAAACGGTGATCGAGCGCATCCATCCCGATAAAGACGTCGACGGCTTCCACCCCTACAACATCGGCCGCCTGGCGGTGCGCATGCCGACCTTGCGTTCCTGCACGCCCATGGGCGTGATGACGCTGCTGAAAACCGTGCACAGCGACATGCGCGGCATGAACGCGCTGGTGGTGGGCGCCTCCAACCACGTGGGCCGGCCCATGGGCCTGGAACTGCTGATGGAAGGCTGCACCGTGACCACGGCCAACAGCCAGACCAGAAATCTTCCCGTGCTGGCGCTGCAGGCCGACATCGTGGTGGTGGCGGTGGGCCGGCCCAACCTGGTCAAGGGCGAATGGATCAAGGAAGGCGCCACCGTGGCGGACGTCGGCATCAACCGCCTGCCGGACGGACGCATCTGCGGCGATGTGGAATATGCCGTCGCCGCCGAGCGTGCGGCCTGGATCACCCCGGTGCCGGGCGGCGTGGGGCCGATGACCGTGGCCTCATTGCTGCAGAACACCCTGCAGGCTTACGAAATCCACAGCAAAGTCTGACGCTGAGGCGCCAAGACGCAAAACAATAAACAGGGAGGTTAACAGGCTGTTGAAGAACTCTCCGGGAGCCCCGTGGAGTTCTTCAACAGCCTGTTAAGGGAGGGAACGGGAGGAAAACCTGATTTTGTCTTTTTGTCTTCCTCTTTTACCTCCCCTTCCTCCCTGTTAAAAAAGGTTTTGCCTTTCCGCTGTGTCAGATTTTCAGCAGCGGTGCAAGATATTCAAACTTCCCAGCGTGACGTAGCCCTCGCCCTGCCAGGCGCCTGAGAGCGCGGTGGCGGGCGCGTCGGGTTCGCCCAGGTCGGTCAGCACCACGGCCGCGCCGGTGAAGTCGTGGTCGCTGGTGTAGTCGTTGACCGTAATGATGGTGGTCAAGCCGGCGCCGCGGCTTGCGCGGATGCCGTTTTCGGAATCCTCGAACGCCAGGCAGGCCTCCGGCCTGAGCTTCATCTGCTCCATCGCCCAGACATAGATGTCCGGCGCGGGCTTCTTGGCCGGCACGATGTCGCCGGCGGCGATGACTTCGAACCATTCGCTGCTGCCCTTGCCCAGGCTGTGTTCCAGCAGGGCGGTGACGTTTTCCGGGCTGGTGGTGGTGGCGACCGCCAGGCGGATGCCGGCGTCCATGGCTTCCAGCAAGAGGCGTTTGACGCCGGGGCGCATGGGCACGTTGCCCTCGGCCAGCATGGCAGTGTAGTGGCGGGTCTTGGCCTTGTGCAGTTCGGCCACCAGGTCGTCGAAATCGGCGGGTTTCCGGTAATCCGGCCGGAAGGTGTCGACATAGTGTTTCATGCGCTCCTTGCCGCCGGCGACGGCGAGGAGCTTGCCGTAGAGGGGGACATCCCAGTCCCAGTCCAGCCCGAATTCGCGGAAGGCGGCATTGAAGGCAGGGCGGTGGCCGTCGCGCTCGGTATCGGCGAGGGTGCCGTCCACGTCAAAAAGCAGGGCTTGCAAAGACATGATTAGTCAAGATCAATAATGGGTTGCGGTTGGGGGGGTAAATCTGTTATTAAGTCAGGTTTATTTTGTTCAGTTCAACCGGAAAAACATATGGCCACCGAACATTTGAAGCGCTTTGAACCCTACAAGGCCAAAAAGGGCGAGGAATACATGAATGCGAAGCAGCTCGCGCATTTTCGCAAAATCCTCGAAGCCTGGAAAGCCGAGCTTTCCCAGGACATCGACACCACCATCCACTCCATGCAGGACGAGGCCACGGTGTTCGCCGACCCCAACGACCGGGCGACCCAGGAATCCGACATGGCCCTGGAACTCAGGAACCGCGACCGCGAGCGCAAGCTGATCAAGAAGATCGACGAGACCATCGCCAAGATCGACGCCGGCGACTACGGCTACTGCGAGTCCTGCGGCGTGGAAATCGGCATCGAGCGCCTGCAGGCGCGCCCTACCGCCAGCCTGTGCATCGACTGCAAGACGCTGGAAGAGATCAAGGAAAAGCAGGTCGCCAAATAAAATAAGTTGAGTACAGTGATGAACGCGCCGCAAAAAGCGACCACCGACTTCGAGGCCAAGTACTGGGGCATGCTCTACAACGTGCTGTCCTGGGAGCAGCTGACGGCCTTCTGGGGCAAGGTGGATCGCGGTGCCGGCTGGTATCTTTATGCCGTCGGCCAGGAGGTTCCCGAAGCGCCGGCCAGTGCAGCGGATGTCGAGCGCTTTGTCCATCGTGTCGACGAACTGCTGCGCAAGGAGCACGACGAGGACTACTGCGGCATCGTCTATGCGGACGACCTGGACAAGCCCAGCTTCATCAAGATCTACGACCCGCACAATCTCGGCGTGTCCTGCGGCTCCAGCGGCCACCATATTTTCCCGGGCTGGACCATGAGCCTTCAGGCCCCGGTCAATCTCAAGCCGGCCGTGGTGCCGAACAACCGCAAGCACTGGTGGTCCGCGCTGTTCGGGGAATAAACAAGCCGCTTTCCAAGTGAAAACGCCCTGCAATGCAGGGCGTTTTTGCTGGGTGCGGAAAGCGTACTTACTCGGTCGCACCTTCGGGTGCGGGGGCGGCGGGGGCCTCTTCCTTCTTGGGCGGCTCGATCAGCGCCTTCATCGAGAGGCGCAGACGGCCTTTCTCGTCGGCTTCCAGCACTTTCACGCGCACCGGCTGGCCTTCCTTGAGGTGCTCGGCCACGGTGGCGATGCGCTCGTGCGCGATCTGGGAAATGTGCAGCAGGCCGTCGCGGCCGGGCAGGATGGTGACGAACGCACCGAAGTCCATCAGGCGCGCCACGCNNTTGACGATGGCGCCGAAGTCGAGCAGCTTGACCACGGTACCTTCGTACACGGCGCCGACTTCCACTTCGGCGGTGATTTCCTCGATGCGCTTCTTGGCGGCCTCGCCGGACTCGGTGCTGGTGCAGGCGATCTTGATGGTGCCGTCCTCTTCAATGTCGATCTGCGTGCCGGTTTCCTCGGTCAGCGCGCGGATCACGGCGCCGCCCTTGCCGATCACGTCGCGGATCTTCTCATATTTCGTCGCGAGGTTCTCGAAGCCGTTCGCCTCATACGGCATCGCGGTAGACGACACGGTCCGGCCGGATCTCAACGAGGCGTTCGGGAAAAACCTCAACTGC
>DCVO01000092.1 GCA_002327405.1 Thiobacillus sp. UBA2186
CCTATATTTCTGACTTATGAGTAATCCTGATCGGCGCGACGCTGCGGTCGAGGTTGCGCGGTTTTCCTCGCAGCGGATGGAAGAAATACTCATATTCACGGCCCGGTTTGGCCGTGAAGTCGTCCCAGACGAAGCTTTGAATGGGGTGGTCGAACGTGCTTGCCTGGGTGTTTTTGTCCGGGTGCGGAATAACGGACGGAAACACTTTGAATCCCTGCATAAAGTATCGCTGGTTTTCTTTGGGATCGAAGCGTTCAACTGCAAAACCTAGCAACCCTTTCTTGGCTGTGGCCGTGGCATCGAGTGCAAAGGAGATTGTGTTGACCCCAGATACGGCGAAAACCTGAAAACCGTCTTTTTTGCTCGACTTGAAGCGCATCGCTGTTCTCCTTTTGCTTACTGAGAGTTATTCAAGTGATTTTTCGGAGCAAACCTATCTACTTCCGATAAGTATGTTAGGAAAAAGGAGACGTTGGGATATGTCTTTTGGCCTAGCAGCCTGTCGGANNTTGGCTTGCGCCGAAACTCGCAAACTCGTTTTCCCCGATTTCTCGTTGCATAGGCCCGCTATGCGCCTCGAAATCGTGAAAAACTGTCCTCGCTCTCCCACCCGGCTCGCTACGGTCGCTCAAGTCCGACAGGCTGCTAGTCGAATGGCCGGTTCCTGGCGTTGCCGGCCCCTCAGCCCACCAAGGCCACCGCCTTGATCTGCGCCCATGCCTTCATGCCCAGATTCAGTTGCAGTTTCGCGGCGGAACGTCGCGTGTTGCGCGCGACCAGGAGTCGGCCTGGGGCGTCGGGGCGATGCGGATGCACGCGCCGCGATGCAACTCAATGCACGGTGCACACCATGCACGGATCGAAGGAACGCACGATGTGCTGCACCAGCACCGGGTCTTCGTCGCCCTGCGCCACCGGGGTGCCGACCAGCGCCTGCTCCAGCGCGCCCGGCGTGCCCTGCGCGTCGCGCGGCGAAAAATTCCAGGTGGTGGGCGAAATGATCTGGTAGTTGAGGATGCGCCCCTTGTACACGTGCAGCCAGTGCCCCAGGCTGCCGCGCGCCGCTTCCGCCAGCCCCACGCCGCGCGCCTCGGCGGGCATGCTGCCGTGATGGCAGAACGGCGCGCCCGGCTTGAGCGCGCGCACCCAGTCTTCCATCGCGATCAGCACGCGGGCGGTTTCCAGCAGGCGCGCAATCACCCGGTTGCGCACGTTGCCGCCACTGTTTGCAACCAGTTCGCGGATCAGCGCATGGCCGTCCACCAGCTGGCGCGCCAGCGCGCCGGTCTCGGCCACTTCGCCGGCAAGGCGCGGCGCCTTGCACCAGGTGTAGGCCGCTTCCTTGTCGGCCTGCGGCAGGGTGACGCCTTCGGCCGGCGGCAGTTGCGCGGGCACGCCGCCCAGCCGGCTATGGCTCACGTCCTCGGTGATGGCCGCGATGTCCAGGGCCTGCAATCCCCGGTGCCACACGCCGGGCGGGAACATGCGCCCCTCGGCCAAGGGGTAGTTGCCGTAGCTCAGGAAGCGGTCGGTGGCGCGGCCGTAGCGTTCCAGTTTCAGATCGTCCGCCGCCTGCAGGAACAGGGCGAAATCGCTGCCGCCGGCGGCACCCTCGCCGCGCCAGCGGTCCAGCGCCTTTTCGCCGTCGAGCGCAGCCACGGTTTCGAGCGGCGCGCCGAACAAACGGCTTTCCAGGTAATGCCGGAACTGCCGCAACACCACGTGCAGTCTGGTCTTCTCCGCCTCGTCCACGCCGCGCGCGGAGCCGCCGGGCTGGATGCTGAGGGTATGCGGCCATTTGCCGGCGAGATAGCCCATCAGGTGCAGAAAGGCGGCGCGCGCCGCGGCGGCTTCGAAGGCGGCCTCGCCGCGCATGGCCTTGAAGCGCTTCTCGACGGCGGGAAACCAGGCGCGCCCGCGATAGTTTTCGCGCGCGAAATCCGGCATGAAGAAGAGGTAGAAATGCGTGAAATGATCCGCCACGTTTTCGTTGGCGAGGATCAGGTTGGTGGCGAGACGGCCATTTTCCGGCGCCGCAAGGCCCATGGCGTCGGCCAGCGCAGAGGCCGCCGCCACCGACTGCGATACCGAGCAGATGCCGCAGATGCGCGGCGCCAGGGTCAGGGCGTCCATGGGCTCCCTGCCTTGCAGGATCTGCTCGAAGCCGCGGTACAGCGGCGCGTTCACGTGGGCCGCGCGCACCTTGCCGCGCGCGGTGTCGAGCGTCACTTCCAGGTCGCCTTCCACGCGGTTGAACGGGCCCACCACGATGCGGGTCATCAGGGCTTGCCCTTGCGCAGGGTGGGCGGCACCACCTGGTGGTCGGCCACGGCGTTCTCCTTCAGGCGCCTGGGCGTGGCCGATTTGGACAGCGAGGACAGCACCACGAACCAGGCCTTGGGCATGTCGGTGGGCAGACCCACCGGAATGCCGGCGATCTTCGGCGTCTGCTGGTAAGCATGGCCCGGCTCCTCGAAGCCCGGCTGGGTGCAGTTGATGCAGGCGTAGCCGCCGCGCGTGCAGGAGCCTTCGCCGTTCCACAGGCGCGAGTTGCAGTCGGCGTGGGCCAGCGTGCCCATGCAGCCGAGGTTTTCCATCAGGCAACCGAGATCGGAAGCCTTCTCCGCGCTCGCCTTGTATTCGTAGTATTCGTTGCGCAGGCAGCCGTGGTGCACCAGGCGGTCGGCATACATGCGCGGCCTTCCGAAGCCGTCGAGGTCTTCCGCCGCGAAGCCGCCGAGGGCGAGCCGCATGAGGGTTTCGGTGACCCAGTTGGGATGGGTCGGGCAGCCTGCCACGTTGATCACCGGCAGGCCGCCGCGCGCGCGGTAGCCTTCGCCCAGCAGTCCGCCGGCCAGCGTGCCGTCGTATTGCAGGCCGCAGGCCTCGGTGATGTTGTCGCCCGCCGCGCTCACGCCGCCATAGGCTGCGCAGGTGCCGATGGCCAGGACATGCCGCGCCACCGCCGCAAGCTCGCGCACCCAGGCTATCATCGGCCGGCCGCTGCCTGCCAGCAGGTGGAAGCGGCCGCTGCCGCCGGGCCCGCGCAGCATGGCGCCCTCCACGCACAGCGCATCCACTTGCACTTCTCCGCGGGCGCAGCGCTCAAGCAGCCGGCGCACCTCCCCGCCGCTCTGCTCGCTGAGCGAGGGATGCCACAGCAGGTTAATGCCCGCCCCTTCCAGGGTGCGGATCAGGTCGGGCGATTCCGCGCACAAGAGCGACATGGAGCAGCCCCCGCAGCCGCCCGACTGCAACCACAGCACGTTGAAAGTATTCATTCCTCGTCCAGCTCGTAACGGGTCAATTTGTTGCGCAGTCCCACGCGCGACAGCCCCAGCTCCCGGGCCGCCTTCGACTTGTTCCAGCGGTGGCGGATCAGGGTTTCGCGGATGATGCGCGCCTCCAGTTGTTCCAGGCGCTCCTTGAGGCCGCCGTCGATGCCCGCCAGAAAATCCAGTTCGGCTTCCTGCTCCGGGGCCGCGGCGCGCAGCACGTGCGGCGACAGCAGCTCGGCGCCCAGTTCCGGACGGTTCGCCAGCGCCAGCATGCGGTAGATTTCGTTCTGCAGTTCGCGCACGTTGCCCGGCCAGTGGTAGGCCTGCAAAGCGCCCAATGCCTCGCGGCTGAAACCACGGGTCTTCTTGCCGAAAACGCGCGAGGCCTCGTCCAGGATGCGCTGCGCGAGCAGGGGGATGTCGCCGGCACGTTCGCGCAGAGGCGGCAGGCGGACCGTGAAGCTGGCGATGCGGTAAAACAGGTCCTGGCGAAAGCGTCCGTCGCGCACGTCCCGTTCCAGGTCGCGGTTGGTGGCGGCGATCACGCGCACGTCCACCTTGCGCGTTCTGGGGCTGCCAAGCGGGCGGATCTCGCCTTCCTGCAGCACGCGCAACAGCTTGACCTGGAACGCGGGCGAGGTCTCGCCGATCTCGTCGAGAAAGATCGTGCCGCCGCTGGCCTGTTCGAACAGGCCGAGGCGGTCCTCATAGGCGCCGGTATAGGCGCCCTTCTTGTGCCCGAACAGCTCGCTTTCCAGCAACTGGTCGGGCAGCGCGCCGCAGTTCTCCACCACGAAGGCGCGGTCCGCGCGGCTGCTGTTGTAGTGGATGGCACGCGCCAGCAGTTCCTTGCCGGTGCCGGATTCACCGGTGATGAGAACGGAGATGTCGTAGCCGGCGATGCGCTGCACCGTCTTGCACAGTTCGTTGAGCGGGCTGTCGTCGGCGCGCACGATGCGGGAAAAATCGTAATTCCTGCGCACCGCCTGCTGCTTGCGCTCCACTTGTTTGCGCAGCACCTGCTCGGCGGTGCGCATTTCCAGCGCCAGTTGCCCGTCCTGCTTGCCCAGCTGGTGCAGACGGGCGGCCTCGCGCACCTTTTCCAGCAGGGTGTCCGGGTGCCAGGGCTTGACGATGTACTGGTAGATGCCGCCGCGATTGATGCCGGCGATGATGTCGTCGGTGTCGGTGTAGCCGGAGATGACCAGGCGCACCACATCGGGCCAGGCCTCGCGCACGCGTTCCAGGAAAGCGACGCCGGTTTCGCCCGGCATGCGCTGATCGCACAGGATCACCTGCACCCATTCCTTCCTGAGGATGTCTTCCGCCTCCGCGGCGCTTGCCGCGGTCAGCACCTTGAATTCCTCTTCCAGGGTGCGGCGGATGGCTTCCAGGGACCGCACCTCGTCGTCCACCACAAGGACGACGGGAAGAGCGATGGGCAGGTTGGGCATGGCTTCTCAGCAGATTCTCGGTAGTTGCTCCCCTGTCAGCCAATCTACCACACGCCGGCCGCCGAATGCAGTCTCCATTTCCACAAAACGGTTCGCATCCTGGCGCACTTCGCCGATGATCGCCGCGTCCCTGCCCAGGGCATAGCCCACGTGCACGATGACGTAGTCGCCGACCCCCACGCCCTCCACCAGACCGAGCGAGATATCCTTCTGCACGCTGCCGATATCCACCACCGCCCCGCTATCGTCAAGCAGCCTGGTCACCCGTGCGGGAATGGCCAGACACATGTCGCAACGCCCTTTGCCGGACGGCACGGGCCTGCCGCTCACGGCGAATCCAGTCCAGCCACGCTTCCATGCCTTCGCCGCTTTGCGCCGACAGGAGGATGACTTCGATAGCGGGATTGACGCGCCGCGCATACTCGATGCATTGCTCCACATCGAAGCGCACATGGGGCAGCAGGTCGATCTTGTTCAGCAGCATCAGCGAGGCGGCGTGGAACATGTCGGGATACTTGAGCGGCTTGTCCTCGCCCTCGGTCACCGACAGGATCGCCACCTTGTGCGCCTCGCCCAGATCGAAGGCGGCCGGGCACACCAGGTTGCCCACGTTCTCGATCAGGAGCAGGCCGTGATCGAGCGGCGGCAACTGCTCCAGCGCGTGGCCCACCATGTGCGCGTCGAGGTGGCAGCCCTTGCCGGTATTGATCTGGATCGCCGGCGCGCCGGTGGCGCGGATGCGGTCCGCATCGAAACTGGTCTGCTGGTCGCCCTCGATCACGGCGATCGGCAGCTCGTCCCGCATGCGCTCGATGGTGTGGGTCAGGAGCGTGGTCTTGCCGGAGCCGGGGCTGGACACCAGGTTGAGCGCCAGAACGTCATGGCCTGCGAGCAGCTTGCGGTTGCGCTCGGCATAGCCGTTGTTCTTGCCGAGGATGTCCCGCTCCACCTGCACCAGCCTGTCCTGGCTCATGCCGCCCACGTGGGCGCCGGCCGGCCCCAGGCCGAAATGCAGGGCGCCGCCCGCCACCGGGCGATAACCCGGTGCCGCATGCCCATCGTGAGAGTGAACCGCTTCCTCGCCCGTGCCGCATCCGCAAACCGTGCACATATCGTCTCCTTTGAGCCTATTTGAGTAGATTTTATGCCCCGCGCTGTGGTGCTGTGGGGTGCAGTGCTAGCGAAACGCGCCGTTTGATCATCCAAACAAGCGGCGCGCAACAACGCAATGCGCCCATAGCGCCTCAGCCCTACGGGTTGCGCCCAAAAAGCGCGTCTGCTTTGTCGCTCGGCTTGCCAAGGGATTACCATTGGCTTCGCCTCGCTTCGCGCATCCATCGCTTTTTGGACGCAACGCGGGGCATAAAATCTACTCAAATAGGCTCTACCTGCAATTCCCTGACCCGCATCTCCTCGCCGCCCGTCACCTGCAGGCGATAGCCGCCGCAGCGGGGACAAGGCTGCGTGCGCGCCGCGATCGTCACCGCCTGGCAGCACTGCATGCACCAGGCCTGGCCGGGAACGGGGATGATGTCCAGTTCGGCGCCGTCGGCCAGCGTGTCGCGGGTGACCGCGTCGAAACAGAAGCGGATCGCCTCCGGATCCACCCCGGCCAGCGCGCCGATTTCCAGCCACACGGTTTTCACGCGCGCGAAGCCCTGTTTCCTGGCGCTGTCTTCCAGGATGTCCAGCACGCCATGCACGAGCGACATTTCATGCATGGCGCGCCACTTTCAATTCGTAACCGACGCAGGGGTCGAGCGCGAGCATGGCGCGGGCGATTTTTTCGCGCAGGGCGGCTTCGTCCTGCGCATGCAGTCCGACCAGTTCCCGCGCCAGTGCGCCTCGGGGATGGAAGTTCCACTCCGTCGGCGCCAGTATCCGATAGCGGCCCACCCGTTCTCCTTCGAGTTCAACGCGATGCAGCAACAGCCCGCGTGCCGTTTCCACCCAGGCCTCGCCCACTCCCGGCACGCTCGCCGCAATGACTTCGCTCTCGCCTGTCGCCTCGCGGATGCGTTGCGGCAGCGCGGCCAGTTCCAGCAGCCGCGCCAGCACGCGCGCGAGGACGCGGCGGCCGTCGTCCAGCACGGCCCGCACCAGCGTATGGCCTTGCATGCGCGCCAGCGCCCCGGTTTCCAGCGGCCGGCCGCGCCAGTGCGGATGACGCGCGAAATCCTCGTCGGCAGCCAGCAACTCGCTTGCTTGCGCCAGTTCCCGCGCGGGCGGCATCAGCGCGACTGCGTCGTCCTTGCACGGTTCCGTGTCGTCCCGCAGCAGCGTGCCGATCACTCGCGCCATGGCGGTGGGCGCGCGCCGGCTCCATGCCCGCAAGGCGGCGATGCTGTCGAAGTCGCTCCAGGTCCGTGCCGGCATGGCAAAAATTTCCCGCTCTGCATAATCCATTAATGCCGTGCAATACGCGCCCCAGACTTCATTCCGCGCATCGCTCTCGCCATCGCCCATCGTTCTCCAGCCGGCATCAGCCAGCACCGGCTGCAGCAGGCCGCCCAATTTTTTGCGCAGCGCCGCAAAAGCTTCCCGGTTCGCCGGTTCGCCGGCGGCTTGCGGCCAATCCAGCATGAAGCGCCACAGATATTCCTGCGCGATTTCCGCCAGCACCAGCCGCTGCCGCTGCTGCCGCACCGAGGCGCGCGCCGTCACCTTGCTTGCCTGTTGGCAGGCTTCAACGGCGGCCACGGATTGCGCCGTCCTGCAAACCGTATACAGCAGCGGCAGCATGGCCACCGCCTGCCCGACCGGCTTGCCGTGAAACACGCGGCAAGCCTCAACCGGCCGGCTGGAGGCGAGCTCCAGCTTCCGCACCGAATGCCCGTCCCACACCACCCGCACAAACAGGCCGCCTTCAAGCCCCACTCGCCGCACCGCCCAACAAAAACCTGCGCCGCGACGGGGACGGAACTTTTTCCTGGTCCGCGCCGGACGCGAACAAATGTGCCAGCGCCGCCTGCGCCGTGGCGCGCGCGGAGGCCTGGTCGGGAAATTCGAACATGGGGGAAAACAGCGAGCAGGACTGATACCGGCCCAATGCCGCTTCCTGGCCGACGATGAAGTCATACTCCCCGGAGGGGAAGGCATGCACCACGCTCTGCCCCGTTACCAGCCCCGGCCACGCATCCGCCGTGCGCGGCAGCAGCATCAGGTTCATGAACCAGGGGGTGATCAGGATGCCCAGCCAGTTCTCGCCGCTGGCCATGAAAGACACCGCCTCGACCTGCAAGGCGCTGTTCAGCATCGGAACGTCGGCCATGCGTGATGCCTGGATTTCGGCAAACACCGCCTCCAGCCGGCCGCTCAGTGCGAGCAGCGCGCGCTCCTGCCCATCAAAAACTGCCGCCGTCATGCATCAATCCAGCGCTAAAAAAGCGTCCTTGGCCGCATCGCACACCGGGCAGCGCCAATGGTCGGGCAAGGCTTCGAAAGAGGTTCCGGGCGCGATCTGCCAGACTTCGTCACCCAGGGCGGGATCGTAGACGTGCCAGCAGATCCTGCATTCGCGCCGGGCGTTATCCGGGCATGGGGCGGCATCGGCTTGCCGCCTTGATTCAAGCACTGCACGCATCCCCGCCGTCCAGCCATTGCAGGATTTCACCCAGCCGCAGCGCGCTGTCTTCCATGTCCTGCGGCGCCGCGCACGCCACTTCGGGAACGCCGCCGATCTCGATGGTGTTGAGGATCATCACGTCCTGGGAGTTGTAGTAGCGCACCCACCACGCGTTCTTCAGCGCGGTGGCGCTGATCCGGCAACTGCCGTAACCGCGCGACAGGATGTCGGCGTGAGCCTGGCCCAGCATCTGTTCCAGAAAAACCTCGTCTTCCGGCGACAGCGGCAGCAGGGTGAGATTGATGACATGCGAGTCGCCCGTTTCGCGGTAATGCCGGGCGCGCTCCTGTACCTCGACCAGCACCGGGGGCGAGTTGATCGCCCCGACGGGCGGCGCATCCGGCCATTGCAGCGCATCCGTCGCCGCCGCTTCGGCGCTCGCGGCGACGACGGCGGGGATATCGCATACCTCGATCGTGTCCTGTACGCACAGGCCGTCCGCGCCAAAGCGGCGCACCCGCCATACGCCGGTCAGCACCGATTCCTGGATGCGCACCGGAGAAGAGCCGCCGAGCTTGATGCTGACCTCGCCCTCGCCCAGAACCTGGTTGACCAGACCCTGCTCTTCCGGGGAAAGGTGGCTGACATCGACGCCTGACGCCCCCGCGTTTTCGCCACAGGCCGCGAGTGCTTCGCGCACGCGTGCCAGCGCCGCTTTGGCGGCCGTCAAATGCGCGACCTCCTCCGCTTCCGGCAAGCTGGGCGCGGCATACACCGCCATCGCCTCGGGCATGTTCATGCAGGCGAGCGCGCCGTCTTCGTCGGCGGGCTGCGAACCCGGCCCCCAAGGCACGATGGGAATATCGAGCGCTTTCATGAAGCTAGAATCCGGCCAGCATCCACATGCCGGCGAACGCCAGTCCGGCGCCGCCCAGCCGCATCAACCCCGCCTTGATCGCCAGGCCCGCACCCAGGCCCGCCGCATGCAGCAGCGCGGTGGAAAGCACGAAACCGAGCGCATACAGCCAGGCGTTCGCGATGGCCGGCATTTCCGCGCCGTGGGCATAGCCGTGGAACAGCGCGAACGCCCCCGCCAGCGCCATGCCGGCGGCCAGCGGCAGGCGCGCGGAAAATGCGATCAGCAAGCCCAGCACCAGCACCGAAGCGGCGATGCCCGATTCGATGCCCGGCAGCCAGTTGCCCAGACCGCCCCAGGCGCCGCCGGCAACCATCATGGCGACGAAGGCCAGCGGCACGGCCCAGCGCGCCCTGCCCCCCTGCTGCGCGGCCCAGGCGCCGACCGCGATCATGGCCAGCAGATGATCCAGCCCGGAGAAGGGATGCATCATGCCGGCGGCGAGGCCGACGCCGTGCACACCCACATGCGCCTGCGCTTCAGCGGCGAACAAGCCTGCCATGACGGTAATTGAAACGATCCACGATTTTGTTTTCATTGCCTGCACTCCTTGGTTGCTGAAAGATTGCTGAATGTTTTGTCATGCACTGCAACCGCCGCTTGCCTGACTGTGCACCGCCACGCCCAGGCTGGGCGGACGGCTGGGCGGCGCCGCGAGCAGGACGGGGATTTCCCGCAGATACTCGTCCCAGTCGCGCATGCCGGCGAGTACGCCGAGGTAGGCGCCATCACGCAGAAACACCAGCGCGGGCCACACCCCGAAACCGAATTTGATCTGCAGCGCCACCTCCGCCTCGGGCCGCACCAGGCCGACGCGAAACCGGTCCGGAAACGCCTTCATCAGTTCGGGCAGGACCGCCGCCACATCCAGGCTCTCGGGATAACGCTCGGGATCGCCGGCAAAAAACAGCAGGCGGTTTCCACTGCCGCCGACGAAATCCTCATACTCCGCCAAGCCCACTTCCGCCACGTCATGCGCCGAGACCAGGCGCGACAAGGGGGTTGAAAAAGAGGCGGAGCGCGCCGCTATCGCCGCTGCTCCGCCAACCGTCTGCCCGTTCACGTTCATCGCGTTCAACTCCTGAGAAATTCCGGCAATTGCGGTTCGCGACCCGCCAGGTCGGCGAACAGCCCATCGATGTCCGTCCCGCCCTGCATCACGCGTTCCAGGGCATCGAGCGCATCGAGAATCCGCGCCGCCTCCTCCGCGCTCAACACCTCGCGCGCCCACTCCAGGTGCGCCAGCACCCAGGTGCCGGGTTGCTGCTCGCCGAGCAGGGACATGTTGAGCCGGCGCGCCTCGCCGCGTCCCTGGCAGATGGCGAATACGCCTTCGTGCCGGATCACTTGCATGGGTATGCCCAGGCACATGCGGCTACCCGTACAACACACGGGCGTCGCCGATGCGGCAGGCTTCTTCCGCCCCCGGCCGCCCTGCTTCATAGGCATCGAGACCCAGGGCATGGGCGTTCAGATGTTCGTCTGCGGCCAGCGGCCGGGTGCGTGGTACCGGCTGAACTCCCCAGTCTTTAAGCTGTTGCAGTGCGAACTGCAGGCACTCGGGCATGCGTCCCTTCACCGCCGGCGTCAGGCTGCCGCCGTAGTCTTCCAGTTGCTGCGGCTGCACGCCGATCAGCAGCAGTTCCCGGGGATAGCGGCCGGTGAGTGCCGCCGAGGCCAGCACTTCCTGGAAACCGGTCTGGTGCAGGCTCATTTTCTTGGCCCCCATGAAGCGCGGCACCTCATCGTCGCGCACCAGCTTGATGGTGCCCGGCGCGAGGCCGTAATCCACCGCGTCGAACACCAGCAGCCGGCGCGCCGCCTGCACGTACTGCACGAGGTACAAGCCCTGGGTGCCGCCGTCCATCAGGCGTACCTGCTTCGGGAACTCGTACTGCTCGTGCAGCGCTTCCACCGCGCGCACGCCGAAACCCTCGTCCGCCCACAGCACGTTGCCGATGCCAAGGACGAGAACGTCGAAGGGCTGCTCGTCGATCATTTGCGCTCGTCCTTGAACATGCGGTAGCCGCTGATCATGGTGCTGACGATGCTCTGGCGCGACATGATGTCTTCGCGAATCGCGACATAGATGTGGATGATCACGAAGCTCAGAATCCACCACATGCCGAGATGGTGCCAGCTATGCACATCCTGGCTCTGCCCGAACAGCGGGATCACCCATCCGAACAGATTGTCGTGCCAGCCATCCCGCCCCTCGCCCTCGGCATACAGCGCAAAGCCGGTGAAGATCATGAAAATGGAGCCCCAGGTGACGAAGACGAACATGAACAACTGCGCCAGCGGGTTGTGGCCGACGTATTTCCTGGGCTCCCGCTCCAGGAACAGGTACCAGCGCGACTCGAACCACACCTCCCGCCACCACTGCGGGTTGAAGACCGGCAGCAGGAACAACTGCCGCGCATGGTGGTTGCCCGCGAAAGCCCAGTAGATGCGCGCCGCGAAGCCGATGGCGAACACATAGGCGGCGGTGAAGTGCGCGAAGCGGATATAGCCCATGAGGAAATTCGCGCTCGCCTCGCCGGGCTGGGTCGGGAGCGGGCTGGCGATGAAATAGCCGGTCAGCGCCAGCACCGTGATGGACAGCGCGTTCACCCAATGCCACAGCCGCAACGGCGCCTCGTACACATATACCGCTTCCATTTTTTGCATGGACATGGCCGGGCTCCTTTTCAGCGCACCTTGACCGACGTCATCTCCGCCCCGTCCGGCGACATGACATGGGTGGAACAGGCAAGGCAGGGATCGAAGCTGTGCAGGGTGCGCAGGATTTCCAGCGGCTGGTCGGCCCTGGCCAGCGGCGTGTTCATGAGCGAGGCCTCGAAGGCGCCGATCTGCCCCTTGGGATCGCGCGGGCTGCCGTTCCAGGTGGTGGGTACCACGCACTGGTAGTTGTCGATCTTGCCGTCCTTGATGCGCACCCAGTGGCCGAGCGCGCCGCGCGGCGCCTCGGTAAAGCCGACGCCCTTGGCTTCCTTGGGCCAGGTCCTGGGCTCCCATTTGTCGATGTTGGCCGTGGAGAGGTCGCCGGCCTTGATGTTGGCCATGAGCTTGTCCTGGAAGTAGCGCATCTTGTGCGCCGCCCACGAGGCTTCCAGCCCGCGCGCCGCGGTACGGCCCAGGGTGGAGAACAGAGCGGTGACCGGCACGTCGAGTTTCTTCAGCACCATGTCCACCGGCTCCTTGAATTCCGGATTGTTCTGCGCGTAGCCGATGATGTAGCGCGCCAGCGGACCGACTTCCATGGCGTGGCCGCGCCAGCGCGGCGCCTTGATCCAGGAATACTTCGCGGCTTCGTCGATCTGCTCGATGTTGGTGTTCGAACCCTTGGCATTCTTGCCCAGCTGGTAATTCGGCTCGGTGACGCCGTCCCAGGGATGCAAGCCTTTGGTCTCGTCCTCATAGCTGAACCAGGAGTGGGTGACGAATTCCTGGATCTGCTCCGGATCGCGCATGTCCACTTCGTGCACCTTGGACAAATCGCCGTTGATGATGGCCCCGCGCGGCAGCATGAGGTTCTTTGCCGAGTGATCATTGGCCTTGTCCGGGATGTCGCCGTAGGACATCACACTCTTGCCCGACAGGCCGCCGCCATGCAGCCAGCCCTTGTAGAACGAGGCGATGGCGAGCAGGTCCGGAATGTAGACCTGGTCGATGAACTCGATGGTGCGGTCGATGATGGAGGACACCAGGTTCAGGCGCTCCATGTTGACCGCGCCCACCGCGCCGGTGTCGTGCACGTTGATGGCGCAGGGCACGCCGCCCACCAGCCAGTTCGGGTGCGGGTTCTTGCCGCCATAGATGGTGTGGATCTTGACGATCTCCTTCTGGAAATCCAGCGCTTCCAGGTAATGCGCCACCGCCATCAGGTTGGCCTCGGGCGGCAGCAGGTAGGCCGGGTTGCCCCAGTAGCCGTTCATGAAGGGGCCGAGCTGGCCCGACTCGACGAACTTCTTCAGGCGGGTCTGGATGTCGCGGAAATAGCCGGGCGAGGACAGCGGCCAGGACGAAATGCTCTGCGCCAGTTCGGAAGTCGCCTTGGGGTCGGCCTTGAGCGCGCTCACCACGTCCACCCAGTCGAGCGCATGCAGATGATAGAAGTGCACCAGATGGTCGTGGACCTGCAGGTTGAGCTGCATGATGTTGCGGATGGAGTTGGCGTTTTCCGGAATCCGGATGCCGAGTGCATCCTCCACCGCGCGCACCGAAGTCAGGGCGTGGGTGCCGGTGCAGACGCCGCAGATGCGCTCGGTGAAGGCCCAGGCATCGCGCGGATCGCGGCCCTTGAGGATCACTTCCAGCCCGCGCCACATGGTGCCGGTGGATACGGCGTTGGTGATGACATTTTTGTCGTTGAGGTTCACCTCGACGCGCATGTGCCCCTCGATGCGCGTGACCGGGTCGACCACCACCCGCTTGCCGCTGTTGTCCAGCTTGAAGCCCTGAGTTTCGTAGACGCTCATGCCTGCTCTCCCTTATTTCTCTTCGCTTTTCTCTTCGTTCCTGTGCCGGGCGCGCTTGATCGCGCTGACCGCGGCATGGGCCGCAGCCGCCGCTCCCACCACGCCGGCCACCGTTCCGCCGATCTGGTCGGCATTGCCCTCGATGCCGAAGGGACGGACAGTGGTCAGCCGGTCATAGAACGAGCCCTTGTCCCAGAAGCCGTCTTCCGAACAGCCGATGCAGCCGTGGCCCGACTGTATCGGGAACGACACGCCGCCGTTCCAGCGCGTGGTGGAGCAGGCGTTGTAGGTGGTGGGGCCCTTGCAGCCGACCTTGTACAGGCAGTAGCCCTTGCGCGCGCCCTCGTCGTCCCATTCTTCGACAAACTGGCCGGCGTCGAAGTGCGGCCGGCGATAGCACTTGTCGTGGATGCGCTGGCCGTAGAACATTTTCGGGCGGCCCTGGCGGTCCAGTTCCGGGATGCGGTCGAAGGTCAGCATGTAGGTGATGACCGCGGTCATCACTTCGGCGATGGGCGGGCAGCCCGGCACCTTGATGATGGGCTTGTCGAGGATAACCTTGTGCACCGGGGTGGCCTGGGTCGGATTGGGACGTGCCGCCTGCACGCAGCCCCAGGACGCGCAGGAACCCCAGGAGATGATGGCCTTGCAGTCCTTGGCCACGCGCTTGAGTTGTTCAACGAAAGGTTTGCCGCCGATGATGCAGCTCATGCCATCCTGGTTGAGCGGCGGATTGCCCTCCACCGCCAGGATGTAATTGCCCTTGTACTTGGTGGTGATCTCGTCGAGGATGGCCTCGGCCTGATGCCCGGCGGCGGTCATGATGGTGTCGTCGTAATCCAGGGAGATCATCGACAGCACCACGTCCTTGGCCAACGGATGCGCCGAGCGGATGAAGGATTCGGAGCAGCAGGTGCATTCCAGTCCATGCAGCCACAGCACCGGCGTGCGCGGCCTGGTTTCCATGGCCTGGGCGATCTTGCCGGCGTAGGCCGGCTCAAGGCCAAGCGCAGCGGCGGTCAGGCTGCAGAACTTCAGAAAACTGCGCCGGCTGATCCCCTGTCGACGCATGACATCGTAGAACGTCTCGATCCCTGACATGGCCCCTCCCCCTGTAAGCAAACGAATGTTGTTGCCATAGGGGTATCAAGTTCCGTGCCACAGCCGATGGATCGCGGATTTGCCTTGTTTTACAGCAGCTTGCCCGTTTTGAGGAAATCCGGCGGTGGAATGAATTGAAAATATTGTTTCCGTTTTTGCATTCGATACGGAAACCTTGCTGCCAGTTATTGGGCGCTTGGGACTGGCTTGGATACAGGCAGGGTCAAGGTAAACACCGCCCCGCCATCCGGGTGGTTGGCAGCGGTCAACTGTCCGCCGTGGCGCTCGACGATGCCATAGCTGATGGACAGCCCCAGCCCGACGCCCTTGCCCACCTGTTTGGTGGTGAAAAAGGGATCGAATACGCGGTGCAGGTTCTGCGCCTCGATGCCGGGGCCGTTGTCGTGAAACTCGAGCACGCATTTCCCGCCCTCGATGCGACCGGTAATTTCCAGCGCCGGCCGCTCACGACCGGCGGTCGCATCCGCCGCGTTCTGGATGAGGTTCACCACCACTTGCTGCAGTTGGCCCGCCGTGCCCAGCACCGGCATGCTTTCCGGCAGGTTCATGCGCACCCGGATCGCCGACCTGGCGTCGCGCGTCGCCCAGTGCGCGGCGTTGCGCGCCACCTCCGCCAGATCGAAGGGCTTCGCTTCGTCCTTGTCCACGGCCGAGAAGCGCCGCAAGTCCTGCACGATGTCGCGCGTGCGCTCGGCGCCTTCCACCGTCCCCGCGATGAGCGGCCCGAGGTCCTCCAGTACACGGTCGATATGCAGGTTCTCGCGCAAGATTTCGCGCTCCTCTGGATAAGCGCCGCCATGAACGGCTGCAAAGTAGGCCTGAATCCGCTCCCCGTAGCGCTGCAGCGCGTAGACGTTGCCCACGACGAAACTGATCGGGTTGTTGAGTTCGTGCGCCACGCCCGCCACCAGGCGGCCGAGCGAGGCCATTTTCTCGGAATGGACGAGCTGCTGCTGCGCGAGCTTGAGTTCCTCGTGCGCAAGATTCAAGGCGTGATAGGCCTTGCGCAACTCGCCCACGGGTCGGCCAACCAGCACCATGCCCACCTGGCGCCCGGCGGGGTCGTAACGCGGCGTGCAGTTGAGGGCCACGGGCATGGCGCCGCCCGCGCTGTCCCTGATCGAAATTTCGCAATCGTGAATGTGATGTTCGCGCAGGCGCAGCGGAAACGACTGCGCCTGGAGCCGGGATTCTTCGCCGGCGAGGAATTCCACGAACGGCTGGCCAAGCACGGCTTCCTTGTCGAGCCCGAGCAGGTCGAGCATGGCGCGGTTGACTTCCTGCACGTTGCCATGGCGGTCGCACACCACCAGCACGTCGGACATGGCGGTGAGGATGCTGAGAATGAATTGCTGCGCCTCCTCCAGCGCGGCGTTTTTCTCTTCCAGTTCGACCTGGTAGCGCAGGACGTTGTTGTACACCTCCTCCATTTTGTGGATCGCTTCGATCCATCCCGCCTCGCCGGCCGCATCCAGTTGCGGCAAAGCGCCGGAGGGTTCGGAAGGATAGCGGGACGGGCCAGGCGCGTCCGTCTTGTCGGCAGTTCGTTGCGGTTTTCTGTTCATCTCGTTCCCCAATACCGCTCATGTTAGGCGGGGAAACACGGGGCGGCAAATCCCGGAGTCGAATCACGGTTGACGGGAGCGCCCGGCGGCGCGCGCATTTTCTTGACCGACACGAATGCTCAAGCGTCGGTTGCATGCCATACCCAACGGCTGTCCGGGCAGCTACCCTACCAAGGCCACCGCCTTGATCTGCGCCCATACCTTCATGGTTAAAGCCCAAGCTCCACACCGCCAATCTCGCGCGCGTGCCGGAATGCGCTGCCGACCTTGTCGATCTCGCCCGCGGGAACACCGTAATCCTCGAAGCGGTTTTTCCATTCGCGCACGACACGCCACACCCTGTCGACGGTTGCCAGCGCCTTGTCGCGGGTCAGGCCGAAGCGGGCGGACCAGCCCATGGCGTTGGCGAGCGTGGCCAGACGTCCCTGAGGGCCGATGCCCAGATGCAGAAAGCGCTCCGAAGCGCGGGTGGGCCGGGGCAGCACATCGTACAGGGGGCTCAGCACCCAGCCTCGCGCTTCGGGCTCCCACAGCAGGCCATGGTTGCGCAGGTGGTCGTCGTCGTTGGTGACCAGGATGTTGAACACCATGCGCGCAAACAATTCTTCCAGGTCGGCGGCGATGCGATGGGCTGCGCCATGCTTGCGCAGCGCATCGGCGATGTCGGCGTAGTTCCTGTTGGGCGAATCCTGTTCCGGGCAGCCGACAAGCGTGAGCGCGCTGATGAAGTGCTTGCGGGTCATCGCGTCGCCGGCGCCTTCGCGGTCGAAGCGCTCGATCAGCATGACATGTTGCCCGGCGCCGAGGTAGGCCATGTTGATTCGCGGGACGGTAAGGCCTGCCGCTTCGGCAAGCTTCAGGGTCGCCGCTTCCACGAGGGGAACGTCGTAGCCGTCCGAGCGCGAGGGGAATTTAGCAAGCCAGAGCTTACCCTCTTCGTCTGCCATGGTCGCCTTGGGGCGCGCCCCTCCGAGTGCGCTGCCGGCATCGAAGAAGGCTTCGAGCCGTGCGGGGATGGGCAGCCCTTCTTCGATGCGGCCGGCGGCTTCCAGGAAATACTCCAGCTTGCGCACATCGCCGAGTTCACCCGGCGCCTCACTCGCGTCAAGACTGGTCCGCACATCCAGCGCGCCGACTCGGTTGGAACCCGCCGCCAGCAGATATTCCGATTCGGGCAGGCTGTTGAGCGGCGCCTTGCGTTGCGCTTCGATGACGCGCCGCCCCCAGGCGTCGGGCGCCGCGTCGCGAATGGCGCCGAACAGAGTGAGCCCCGGCACCGGATGCAGTTCGACGCCGCGCACTGCGCTTTTGTCCTGCAAGCTCAGGCTCACGGGATCGAGTTCGACGGCATTGGGACGATCCAGATAACGCAGGCCGTAAACGAAGCTCGCGCCTTGTTGCGCCGCGCCCTCTTCCTGCATGGTGAGCAAGCCGGCCGGCACGGCCTTCGACTCGCCCGGGAGATAGACGAAGACCGCCAGTTTCCTACTAGAATTCATATTGCTTGAGCGCCTTGGGAGAAAGCTTGCGCGCACGCTGCCGCTTCTCGGCGGCTTCGAGCATGGCAAGGGCGGCATCTTTCGTCTCGTACAGACGGGCGAGGTTCGCGCCGGGGGCAATCACATCGAGGTAGCGCACGATTTGGCCGATGGCGACGGCGGCATCCCCGTTCTCGATGCGCGAGGCGGTCTCGCGGCTGATGTTCGCGCGCACCGCGGCTTCCGCCTGCAGCAGGCGGCGCGCCTTGCGCATGCGGGCGATCTGCTCGCCCATGCCCTTGAGCCCCTGAACGAGATGCGGGGGCATGGTGATGTTTTGCGCTTTTCTCATATATGGCTTAATTCCTGCACAAATAGCTTAATGACGGATATAAGCCATATTATGCGCTGAACCAGCAATGGTCAATAAATGCGCCTTATATCCGGCATTATCTTGATAATGTCGGATATACGCCACAAATATATGCATTTACCCCACCACCGCCACCGCCTTGATCTGCGCCCATACCTTCATGCCCGGTTGCAGTTGCAGCTTCGCCGCCGAGCGCCGGGTGATGCGCGCGACCAGCGGGGCGCCGCCTGCGTCGAGCTTCACCAGCGCGAGCGCGGGGTGGGTTTCGTCGGCCAGTTGCTCGACGGTGGCGGGGATGACGTTGAGGATGCTGTTGTCGGCCAGGGGCGTGAGGGCGATGCTGATGTCGCGCGCGAGGACGCGCACTCTTACATGTCGTCCGACGGCGAGGCCGCTGTCGCGCACCCACAGGCCGCCGCCGGGAAAGGCGACGCGGGCGAGGTGCCAGTCGGCGTCGAGTTCGGCGATTTCGCCTTCCAGCACCACGCCGGCGTCTTCGCCCAGCCGGATCGGCAGGTCGAGGCGGGCGAGGGTTTCGGACAGCGGGCCTTGCGCCACCACCCTGCCCCGCTCCATCGCCACGAGGGTGTCGGCCAGGCGCGCGACTTCGTCCGGGGCGTGGGATACATAGACAAGCGGGATTTCCAGTTCTTCGTGCAGGCGCTCCAGATAGGGCAGGATTTCCTGCTTGCGCGCGAGGTCGAGCGCGGCGAGCGGCTCGTCCATGAGCAGGATGGCAGGGCTTACGGCAAGCGCGCGGGCGATGGCCACACGCTGGCGCTCGCCGCCGGAAAGGTGCCCGGGCATACGGTCGAGCAGCGGGCCGATGCCGAGCAGTTCCACGGCGTGAGCGAGCGACACCTTGCGTCTTGCTGCCGGCACGCGGCGCATGCCGTATGCGAGATTGGCGCGCACGGAAAGGTGCGGGAACAGGCTGGCTTCCTGGAATACGAAGCCCAATGGACGTTTGTGGACCGGGAGAAAAGTCGTCGCGTCCTGCCAGACCGCGCCGTTCACTTCGAGAAAACCGCCGGGGACCTTTTCCAAACCGGCGATGGCACGCAGCAAGGTAGTCTTGCCCGAACCGGAGTGGCCAAACAGGGCGACAACGCCGCGGCCGGGCAGGTCGAGATCGACGTCGAGCGCGAACCCGGGAAAGGCAAGCTCGAATCGGGCCCGGATCATTTGTGCGTCCGGGTCGGGTTGAGCAGGTACATGGCCAGCAGGACGGTGAAGGAGAACGCCAGCATGATGCCCGACAGGATATGGGCATCGGCGTATTCGAACGCCTCGACGTAATCGTAGATCTGCACCGATACGACGCGGGTGACACCGGGGATGTTGCCGCCGATCATCAGCACCACGCCGAACTCGCCCACTGTGTGGGCGAAGCCGAGCACGCCGGCGGTGAGAAAACCGGGGCTGGACAAGGGCACGGCGACGGTGAAGAAGCGATCCAGCGGCCCGGCGCGCAAGGTGGCTGCCACCTCCAGGGGGCGCTCGCCCATGGCCTCGAAGGCATTCTGGATCGGCTGCACCACGAAGGGCAGGGAATAGAACACCGAGGCCACCACCAGCCCGGCAAAGGTGAACGGCAAGGTGCCCAGGCCCAGGGCCTGGGTGAGCCGGCCGACCGGTCCGTTCGGCCCCATGGCGACGAGCAGGTAGAAGCCGAGCACGGACGGCGGCAGCACGATGGGCAGGGCCACCACCGCGCTGATCGGTCCCTTCCACCAGGAGCGGGTGCGGGCCAGCCACCAGGCGATGGGCGTGCCGACCAGCAGCAGGATCACCGTGACCAGCGTGGCCAGCTTCAGGGTCAGCAGGATCGCGGCCAGGTTGGCGTCGCTGAGCATCGATGCGCCCCCAGGTTACAGTCCGTAGCCGTAGGACTTGATGATCGCGGCGGCCTTGGCCGATTTCAGATATTCCATCAGCGCCTCGGCTGCGGCATTGCCGCGGCCGGAAGCCAGGATCACGGCATCCTGGCGGATGGGCGTGTGCAGCTTGGCCGGCACCACCCAGGCGGAGCCTTCGCCGACCTTGCCATTCTTCATTACCTGGGAAAGGGCGACGAAGCCCAGTTCGGCATTGCCTGTGACGACGAACTGCTGGGTCTGGGCGATGTTCTCGCCCAGGACGAACCTGGGCTCGAGACTTTCCAGCACGCCCAATTTCTCCATGACCTCGACCGCGGCGGCGCCGTATGGGGCCACCTTGGGGTTGGCCAGGGCCAGGTGCGCGAAGTCGCCCTTCTTCAGTACCTCGCCCCTGGCGTCGACGAAGCCCGGCTTGGCCGACCACAGGACCAGGGTACCGACGGCGTAGGTGAAGCGGCTGCCCGGCACGGTCATGCCTTCCTTCTCCAGCCTGGCGGGGGTCGTGTCGTCGGCGGCCAGGAATACCTGGAACGGCGCGCCGTTCCTGATCTGGGCGTAGAACTTGCCGGTGGAGCCGAAGGCGAGCCTTGCCTTGTGGCCGGTGTCCTTCTCAAAATCGGCGGCGATGGCCTTCATCGGCGCGGTGAAGTTGGCGGCGACGGCGACCTGGACTTCGTCGGCCTGGGCAAGGTTTGCGGCCAGAGAGAAGAAGAAAAATGCAAGCAGGTGTTTCATGATGGTTCCTTTCGAGGCTGTCAGGCGGTGACCGCCAAAATGATGTGAGAAGCCTTGATCAGGGCGCAGGCGCGCGACCCGACTTCAAGTCCGAGGGAATGGATGCTGTCGTTGGTGACGATGGCGGTTACGAGTTTGCCGCCGGGCAGTTCGATGACCACCTCGGCATTCACCGCGCCCTCCTGGCAGCGCACCACGACGCCGCACAGGCGATTGCGGGCGCTGGTTTTGAGGCCGTCGTCGGTGGTCAGGATCACCCACGGTGCCTTGATCAGGGCGTAGGCTTCGACACCGGGACCGAGTTCGAGGTGGTCGACGCTGTCGTTGGTGATGATGGCGGCGAGTTCGTCACCGCCGCCGATGTCGAGGATGACCTCGGCGTTGACGGCACCCTTCTTCACCGTCTTCACCCGGCCGAGGAACTGGTTGCGCGCGCTGGTCTGCATGTCGAATCTCCTGATCACACGGTAGTACTGGTCAAAATCGCCCATGACCTGGTTGAGTTGCGCCAGCACGCGCCGGCGTTCCTTTTCCAGGCCGTGGTAGGCAGCCACGACACGGCGCCCGTATTCCGTCAGGCGGGTGCCGCCGCCGTGCTGGCCGCCGGCCTGGCGTGCCACCAGGGGCTGCTCGGAAAGATTGTTCATCGCCTCCACGGCCTGCCACGCCGCCTTGTAGCTCATGCCCATGGCCTGGGCCGCGGCCGAGATCGAGCCGCTGGCGTCGATGCGCTCGAGCAGGTCGAGGTGGTCCCAGCGGCGTCCGCGCGGGATCGAAAACGGAACGGTTTTCGGATTGTCGATAGCGGGCTTCATCAGTATCTCCTTGGCCTTGGCAAGTGCCTCAATGCGTTATTACTATATACGACATAACGATTGGCAAAAAAAAGCGTCCTATGTCGTACTCTCCGCCACCGGCTCCCCTGCATCCGAGGTTTCCGGCCCAAAACATTTCTTGTAGTCGTCGCACACCTGGCAGCTCGGGGCCTTGCACAGGTTGACCTGGGCGCGCTCGCACAACTGCTTGTAGAAGAATTTCTTCCACTTCATGTTGCCGGTGTTCTTCTCGAACAGCGCGGTGAAGTTCTGCCTGAGCAGGTCGGACAGCGCCTGGCGGCCGGTCAGACCCATGTCCTGCCACAGGTGGTTGCCGCCCATGCAGCCCATGGCGAGCGCGTAGGCGAGCCAGGTGGTTTCCTCGCAGTCGCGCGCGCGGTGTTCCATCAGCAGCGCAACCAGATCCTGGATTTCGTCCTCGCGGAAGCTTGGGCACGGTGTGTCTTCGTTGCAGATTTCTGCCAGCACCACCAGTTCGCGCCGTGCGCCGGGGAAATAGCGGTCGAGCAGGCAGTTGAACTGGTTTTCGCTCAGGCCGAAGGCCTTGGCCGACAAGCCGCCGTGGCTGGAGATGTTCTGCACCGTGCTGGCGAAGGCCTGGGTGAAGATGTCGTCGGCCCGGCTGGCGTAGGCCATCAGTTGTTCGTGGCTGAGTTCGATTCGTCTGTCCATGCTCGCCCCCTGCTCACTCTGCGCTCATCGGCGCGTGCGTGTAACAGTCCTTCGGGCAGATCTTGGAGCAGGCCTCGCAGCCCACGCAGTTCATCTGGTTGGCGATGGTCATGACCTTGCGCTCGTATTCCTCCTCGTCGTCATCGTCGTCTGCGCCGAGCTGCACTGGAATGAACTCGCCATCCTCGGTGACACCGACGAGCTGCAGCACATCGCGCCCGCACACCCGGAAACAGCGGCCGCAGCCGATGCACTTCTCCTGGTTGATCTCGCCGACGAATTTGGGCGTCCAGCTGCGCCCATCGGGCATGGTGACGGAAACGAATACGGCCATGACCTTCTCCTCAGTTGCCGGCGGCAGCCAGCTTTTTGCGCGCCTCGTCCAGATCCCGGAAGGCGGTGACTGCGGCCTGCGCCACTTCCATGACCTTTTCCAGCCCGGCGGGGAGTTCCTCGGAGAGGTCGTGCAGGGCCATGCGCGCTTCCATGGCGCGGGCGTTGAGTTTCTTCACCTCGGCTTTGAGGGCTTCCTTGTCTTCCATTTCCACATTCCCTTTGATTTTCTTCAGCGACTCGGCGAAATATCGCTCGGTCTCCTCATCTTCGATCTGGTCGATCCAATGGGGTACGTCGACTTCCATTCCACGTTCGAGAACGATAGCCATGATTTGCTCCTTTCTAGCCCGCTTCACGGGCGGTGAGGGGTGAGGCGTCAGGAGTGTCTGGCCTTTGCGCCTCACTCCTCTCTCCTCACTTTCCTTAGCCATACTTGGCTGCCTCGGGAAACTGGTTGATCATGCCAACACCCGCCGCAACCTGTTTCTCGCCTTCCTCCGCGAGTTTTTCCATGCTCTCGAATCCGAATCGATGCACGTCCCGCAGTTGCTTGTTGACCACCACCAGGCGTCCGGCCAGCAGCACCATGCGGCCGAAGCCTTCGTGGTGCATTTTCAGCATGGGCGAAACCATGATGCCGCTCTGGCGCTCGATGGCCAGCCCGATGGCGTTGTAGTACAGCTCCAGGCGCCACAGGGTTTCCGGGTCGGGATCGCCGATGATGGGCATTTCCCTGCGCTGTTCCCTGGTGATGATGTAGGGTTCCAGCAGCTTGGCGTCGCTCTTGCCTTCCCAGGCGCCGTGCGCATCCTGGGCGCGCCACTGCTTGATCAGTTCCTTGACGAACACCGACTCCATCGGATCGGCTTCGACGACTGCGGCTTGCGTGTTAGGCATTTCCTTAAACCTCTTCTTCCTCGAAATCGAAACTTTTTTCCTGGCCTTTCTGGATGGCCTTGCGCAGCCACGGCGGCGGCGTGCCTTTCAGTACCCCCTGCAGCTTGACCAGGATCTCGTCGATCGCTTCCGGCTGCTGCACCTTGATGGGATGGATGTTGCTGGCCACCACGCGCGCCGCGCCGGAACCGCCGATCGCGGCCACGTAGAGAATCGCGCAGTCCTTGATCGCTTCCAGCTTGGGCGCGAGCTTGTCCTCGTTGCCGTCTTCCTGGAGGTCGCCGTCGAACACGATGGCCTCGACGAAACGCGAGTCGTCGGACGACACGTCATAGATGGCGATGTTTTTCGCCCATCCGAAGTGGGCATCGACCCGCTTCATGTCCTGTGTGCAGAATGCGACTTTCATATAACCTCCGTTCAAAAAACTTTCACCCGTGCCGCTGTCAATGAGCCGCAGCCGACGAACAACTTCCACATGACGCTCCCTCGGATTCCGTATTTCTCCAGTCGTCCGGCAGCGGCTCGTGCGCCTCGGACATGAAGATGTTGGCGATCTGGAACAGCAGGTCGCGCGTGCCGCGATAGCCTGCCGTCACCTGATGCGCTGCGCCCAGGCGGTCGAACATGGGAATGCCCATGCGCAGGAAGGGAATATCCAGGCGCTCCGCCATCTGGCGGCCGTGAGAATGCGTGATCAACAGATCGCAGTCTTGCGAGCGGTTTTCCAGGTCTTCCAGGTCGCCGATCAGCACTTCCTGCGCCGGCAGTTTTTCCAGCAGCGGCGAAGCCGTGGTGGTCACCACCGCGGTCAGTTCCGCGCCCATGCCGGCGAGCAGATTGCCCACTCCCCACAAGAGGTCGGGCTCGGCGCCGATGGCGATCTTCTTGCCGCCGGTGTAGAAGTGCGCGTCGAGCATGGCGTCGACCAGCTGGCTGCGCTGGCGGCGGTATTTGTTGGGCGCGGGGCGGCCGGATTTTCCCGTGAGCAGGCTCATCAGGCGATCGCAGGCGTCGAGCCCGGTCAGCGTTTCCAGCACTTCGAAGGGCACGCCGCACTTGTCCTTGAGCATCTGCGCCGCGTCGCGCATGTGCTCGCCGATGGCGAGGGTGAATTCGGAGGCGCCGGTGATGCGCAACTCGGTCAGCGTGGTGCCGCCCAGCGTGGTGGGACTGAAGTTGTCGGGCACATGGCCGTCCATGGAGCCGGACAGGTCGGGCAGGATGACGGGCTTGAAGCCGAAGGCTTCGAAGATCTCGCGGATTTCCTCGATGTCGCCGGGGGTGAGCTGGCTGCCGGCGAGCACGTTGACCTGGCCGGCGATTTTCGGGCCGGGCTCGGCGAGTTCCTTCACCAGCTTGGCCACCGCCTTGGCCCAGCCGTCCTGGAAGGCGCCGACGTAGTCAGGGGTGGAGACGTACACCACCGCGAGGTCGGCCAGTTCGGGATGCTTCTTGCGGATGATTTCGAGATAGCCGTCGACATCGTCGCCCTTGGTCTCGGTCAAACCCGTCGAGGCGATGCCGATGATGGAAGGCTGGGCGCGCTTGTGGATGTTGAGGATGGCCTGCTCGACGTTGTCCATGCCGCCCATGATGGTGGTGGCCTCGTTCATGGCCGTGGTCTGCATCGGCACGGCTTCCTTGAAGTGGCGCACGAACAGCACCAGGCCGAAGGCGGTGCAGCCCTGCGAGCCATGCAGCGTGGGCATGCAGTTGTCCAGGCCCATGAAGGCCAGGGCGGCGCCGATGGGCGCGCTCATCTTGAGCGGATTGACCGCGCAGGATTTTTTCACATGAGTGACGCTGGCCATATCAATTTCCCAAAAAATTCAAATCAAGCCACAGAGGTCACAGAGGGCACAGAGTAAAGACCACCCCCAAACTTCTCTGTGTGCTCTGTGTTCTCTGTGGCTGGCTTTTTCTCACTTTGCATTTCCCAGGGCGCAGGCCTTCTCACCTGTTCCCACATCGGGTTGTACAGGGACTTGTCGATTTCCCGCACCAGCGTCACCATGCCGCTGTAGCCGGCGTAGGCGTGGTGGCGCTCCTGGTTGATGTCGAGCCAGGGCATCTTGGCCTTGAGCGCGACGAACTGGGAGCGGCCGCCGGAGAGCATGATGTCGGCCTGGGCGTCCTTCAGCATCTTGTACATCTCGCGCGGGGTCATGTCGTCGATCATGTGGGCGTCCTCGCCCATGAGTTCCTTGATCTTCTGCTTGTCCTCCAGCGTGGATTTCTTCACGCTGGTGCCGACGATTTCCATGCCGACTTCCTGCAGCGCCGACACCACCGACCAGGACTTCACGCCGCCGGTGATGAGCAGCACCTTCACGCCCTTGAGGCGATCCTTGTAGGGTTCCATGGCCTGCCAGAAGGCGGCTTCCTCGCGCTGGATGATGGCCTCGGTGCGTTCCAGCAGCTCGGCCGGCGCGCCCTTGTCCACCAGCAGCCTGGCGATGTTGCGCAGGGAGTCGCTCATGTCGGTGATGCCGTAGAACGAACCCTCGAAGAAGGGAATCCGGTAGCGCTCGTCCATCTTGCGCGCGATGTTGATCATGGCCTTGGAGCAGACCATCATCGCCGCCCTGGCGCGATGGCTGCAGGCGACTTCCTTGTACTTGGCGTCGCCGGATATGCAGGACAGGATGCGCACGCCCATCTCGTCCAGCAGCGGCTTCACCTGCCACAGTTCACCCGCGAGGTTGTACTCGCCGATGATGTTGATGTCGTAGGGCGTGGTGTATTCGGGCTCTTCGGTGCCGATCACGTAGTCGAGCATCGCCTCGCCGGCGAGCTTGTTGCCCAGGTTCTTGTTGCCCACGAAGCCGGGGGCGTTGACCGGAATCACCGGCTTGCCGAATTTGGCGGTGGCGGCCTTGCACACCGCCTCGATGTCGTCGCCGATGAGGGCGGTGACGCAGGTTTGATACACGAAGATGGCGGGCGGATCGTATTTCTCTATGATCTCCTTCACCGACTTGAACAGGCGCTTTTCGCCGCCGTAGACCACGTCGAGTTCGTTGATGTCGGTGGTGAAGCCGGTGCGGTACAGCCGCGAGCCGGAGGACTTGGCGCCGCGGTTGTCCCAGGAGTTGCCCTCGCATGCTATGGGGCCGTGCACCAGATGGGCCACGTCGGTGATCGGCTGCAGCGCGATCTTGGCGCCGTCGAAGGCGCAGCCGCCGGCCGCCGCGCCGGGCGCGAGCTGCTTGGTGCAGCCCTTCTTGCGGTCCTTCTCGGACTTCGCCTGGTTCTTGCCGCAGGCGGGTTCGTCGAAGACTTCCTGAACTTTTTTCGACAGCGCATCCATAAAAACCCCCGTAAGGAGTTAGGGGTGAGGAGAGAGGAGGTGAAATGCTGGGGTTTTACGCCTCACGCCTCACTCCTCACGTCTCACACTCGTCCGCTTAAAAGCGCACGACTATTTCCTCGTCGCGCACGATGAACTGACAGGCCAGCCGCCAGGGTGGCGGGATGTCCTTCAGTTCCGCGTCGGCGATCTGTTCCTTGCTGATCTTGCCGGCCAGTTTCAATGCCACCTTTTCCTTCTCGGTCAGATGCGTCGCCAGCGGCTGCTTGCCCGACAGCACATCCACCTGCACCGCGCAGGAACCGCACTCGCCGTTCTCGCACTCGAAGTGCAGCGGCACCTTGTTCTTCTGCGCCACCGACAGCAGCGTCGCGCCGGCTGCGGCATAGACCGTCATATCCTTGGACATTGCCGGCGATGAAAATGTGATGTTTGCCATTTGAGTTCCTTCTGCCAGGGGTCGGGCGCAGCGGTCGGGGTTTAACCCTTCCCCCTTCACCCTTCCCCCTTCACTGCTTAACGAATGATGTCGTAGCTGTAGTCGGTCTTCGCCGGGATGATGGTGTTCTTGTCCATCTCGTCGAAGATCTTGTCGAGAATCCAGACCAGCACGTTCATCGCGCCCTGGTAGCCCCACACCGGATAGCGGTGGTGGTGGTGGCGGTCGAACACGGGGAAGCCGATGCGGATCAGCGGTGTGCCGGTGTCGCGCTCCAGGTACTTGCCGTAGGTGTTGCCGATCAGGAAGTCGACGGGCTCGGTGTTGAGCAGCGAACGCATGTGCCACAGGTCGCGGCCGGGATAGGCCTTGCAGTCCTTGCCGAAGGGCGAGCTGTCGAACAGGGCCTGCATCCTGGCTTCCCATTCCTTGCCGCCGTTGGTGGACAGCACGTGCACCGGCTCGGCGCCCAGTTCCATCAGGAAGCCGGCCAGGCCCAGGCACAGGTCGGGGTCGCCGTAGATGGCGAACTTCTTGCCGTGGATATGCGCGCTGGAGTCGGCGATGGCGTCGACCAGGCGGCCGCGCTCCTTGGTCAGCTCGGCGGGAATCGGCTTGCCGGTGAGGTGGGCGATTTCCATCAGGAACTTGTCGGTTGCAGCCACGCCCACGGGGTGGTTGAAGGCCATGACTTCCTGGCCGGTTTCCTTGATGTAGCCCAGGGTCTTCTCGGTGCAGAACTCCTGCATGGACACGGTGGCCTTGGCGTTGAGCGCGGCCTTGGCATCGTCCAGCTTGGTGCCGCCGTCGTACATGCGGAACTCGCCGTCGGCCGGGGTATCCCACACGTCGCTGTTGTCGGCGAGGATGGTGTAGCCCACGCCCATCAGGTCGAAGATGCGCTTGATTTCGCGCAGGTTGCCGACGGTGTAGCCGTCGAAGCCGCCGATGAAGTTGATCTTGGTGTTGGGGGTGCGCTCCTTGCCTTCCCAGAAGTGGGTGACGATGCCGCGCAGGGCGTTGTCGTAGCCGGTGATGTGGCTGCCGACGAAGGCCGGGGTGTGGGCATAGGGCACGTCGAAGTCTTCCGGCACGCTGCCCTTGGCCTTGGCGTTCTGGATGAAGCCGTTGAGGTCGTCGCCGATCACCTCCGCCATGCAGGTGGTGGAGACCGCGATCATCTTCGGCTTGTACATGTTGTAGGTGTTGGCCAGGCCGTCGATCATGTTGTTGAGGCCGCCGAACACCGCCGCGTCTTCCGTCATGGAAGAGGACACGCAGGAGGCGGGCTCCTTGAAGTGGCGGCTGAAATGGCTGCGGTAGTAGGCCACGCAGCCCTGCGAGCCGTGCACGAAGGGCATGGTGCTTTCGAAGCCGACGGCGGCGAACACCGCGCCCAGCGGCTGGCAGGCCTTGGCCGGGTTCACGGTCAGGGCTTCGCGGGCGAAGTTCTTCTCGCGGTATTCCCAGCTCTTGGTCCACTCGCGCACTTCCTCCACCTTCTCGGCGGGGTGCGCGAATTCGAAGTTCTTCTTCTTGTTCTCGAACATCTCCACGTATTCCGGGCCGCGGAACAGGTTGAAGTGGTCGATCACGTTCTTTACATTCTGAGTCATTTCATTACTCCTAAAAATCAGGGAAGGGTGAAGGGTGAAGGGTGAAGGGTTTGGTTATCGGGGTTACGGGCCATTCCACCCTTCCCCCTTCTCCCTTCCCCCTTCCCGCATTTCACTTCCACGGGGTCTTGGTCAGGCCCCACACCGGGTTGTTGATGGCCATGTCCATGTCGCGGGCGAAGATGGCGAAGCCGTCGTAGCCGTGGTACGGACCCGAGTAGTCCCAGCTGTGCATCTGGCGGAAGGGCACGCCCATTTTCTGGAACACGTACTTTTCCTTGATGCCGGAGCCGACCAGGTCGGGCTGGACCTTCTCGACAAACTTCTCGAATTCGTAGCCGGTGACGTCGTCGTAGATCAGCGTGCCGTCTTTGACATAATGAGTAGTGCGCTGGTAGTCGTCGTTGTGGCCGAACTCGTAGCCGGTGCCGACGATGTTCATGCCCAGGTCCTCGTAGGCGCCGATCACGTGGCGCGGACGCAG
>DCVO01000179.1 GCA_002327405.1 Thiobacillus sp. UBA2186
GTTCATCACCCCGTGGCAGAAGCCTGCGGCCTGCCATTGCGCCATGAGTTTTGCCGTGCGCGTCGTCACCTCGCGCAGCAGGGTGACGTAGGGCTTGGGCTCATCGAGCAACTCGGGGAAATAATGCTTGAGCGTGAAATCGGCCAGGGTTTTGATCTCGTCGTGCTGGCTGCGGTAGTAGAACACCTCGAAGCTGCCGAAGCGGATGAAGCTGGGCGCAAGCCGCGTGACCAGTGCGCCGCTTTCCACGGTCTCGCGGTGCACCGGCAGGTCCGTGCCGGCGATGCACAGCGCGCGCGTGGTGGGGATGCCGAGCCCGTGCATGGCCTCGGAACACAGATACTCGCGGATCGAGGAGCGCAGCACGGCGCGGCCGTCGCCCCCGCGCGAGTATGGGGTGCGCCCGGCGCCTTTCAGCTGCACTTCCCAGCGCGCGCCGGATGGGTGCACCACCTCGCCGAGCAGGATGGCACGGCCGTCGCCCAACTGCGGCACGTAATGGCCGAACTGGTGGCCGGCATAGATCGCGGCCAGCGGATCGCTGCCGGGCAGGGCGGCGTTGCCGGAAAAGAAATCGACGAATTCTGGCTTGCGGGCGGCATCGAAATGCAGGCCCAGCAATGCGAACGCGTCCGGATTCCAGGCCACCAGATACGGCTCAGGGACGGGCGTAGGCGCCAGGCGGGTGTGGAATTGTTGGGGGAGACTGGCGAAGCGGTTGTCGAATGCCAGCTGTTCAAGGGACTTCATGACGCTAGTTTATTGCCTGTAAGAAAATTAATGACCCGGCGACCAATAGGCAGTTTTGTTGACAGGGGGAAAACAGTGACTTGCTCGAATTGCATCGAAGGAGCCCTGCGCATGCTCGACGGCATCGGCGCCTGGCTGCCCAATCTGACCATTCGCCTGTTGCTGGCCTACGAATTCTGGGAGGCAGGCTGGATGAAACTGCATGGTGAAAACTGGTTTGCCGGCATTCAGGAACAATTCCCGTTCCCCTTCGATATCGTGCCCGTCGAGATCAGCTGGCATCTCGCCACCTGGACGGAACTCGTCGGCCCGATCCTGTTGGTCTTGGGGCTGGGCACGCGCTTTGCGAGCGCCGCTCTCATGATTCTAACTGTCGTAGCCTGGGCCAGCGTGCATGCCGGCAACGGCTACAACGTGTGCGACAACGGCTACCAGTTGCCGCTCATGTATCTGGTGCTGTTCGGACCACTGCTGTTCCAGGGCGCAGGCAAATTGTCGGCCGATTACCTCATCAGACAGCGCCCAACTGTCAAATCGAGCGGCTAAACTGAGAGAGTTCGCATCTTAACAGGATCATGGCATGCCGCTTTTTTCCGACCTCCATCCGCTGGGACAGCGCATTTGGCTCGACAACCTGACGCGCGGCCATATCCGCGACGGCAGATTGGCGCAGCTCGTTGCCCAGGGGGTGACGGGCATCACTTCCAACCCCACGATTTTCCACAAGGCGGTGAGTGAAACTGCCGATTACACTGCGCAACTTGAGCAGTTGAGGAAGAGCGAAGCCGATCCTGAACGTCGCTACGAGGCGCTGGTCAGCGATGACATCCGTGGCGCCTGCGACCTGCTCAAGCCGGTTTTCATAAACAGCGGCGGCGACGACGGCTATGTCAGCTGGGAAGTGGCGCCGCGTTTCGCGCATGACGAAAACATGACGGTTGCCGAGGCGAAAAGGCTGCACGCCCTGATCGGGCGCGACAACCTGCTCATCAAGGTGCCGGGCACGGAAGCGGGGCGGCGCGCGTTCGAGCGCCTGACCGCGGATGGCATACGCGTCAACGTAACCTTGTTGTTCTCGCTGCACCATGTCGTGCGCACCTTCGAAGCCTACATCCGCGGCGCACAGCAATGGCTGGAAAAAGGCGGCAACGCGCTGCAATTGAAAGCCGTGGCCAGCCTGTTCCTGTCGCGCGTCGACACTCTGGTGGACAGGCGGCTGGACGAAATCGGCACGCCCCAGGCGCTCGCCCTGCGGGGCAAAACCGCGGTCGCGGTGGCCAAGCTGGCCTATCAGCGCTACCTGGATTTCTTCAAGGGCGAGGAATATTTCAGCCATCTGCGCGCGCACAAGGTGCGGCCGCAATACCTGCTGTGGGCGAGCAGCGGCACCAAGAATCCGGCCTACAGCGATCTGCTCTATGTCGAGCCGCTGATCGGTTCCGACACCATCAATACCTTGCCGGACAAGACACTGGCCGCCCTGGCTGATCACGGCGAGATCGGGCCGACACTGCACCTGGGTTTCCCGGGGGCTGAAGACGATCTGGTCCAGCTTGAAGCGCTGGGCCTCAGCCCGACGGCGATCGGAGAGGAACTGCAGGTGGAGGGCGTGCGCCTGTTCACCGAGTCCTACGACAAGCTGATTGCGGCCATGCAGTAGGACGCGCCGCCGGAATCATGTCCAGGAAAGAATGGTTGCGGGGCTTGCGGACGCTGCTGGCCATGGCGCTGGCGGTGTATGTCGGCCTTGGGCTCTACCTCTATATTTTCCAGGCACGCTATCTCTACTTCCCCGATCGGCCGTCGCATCCGGTGCAAGCCACGCCGGCGGAGGTGGGACTCGCGTTCGCGCCGCTGAAACTGAAAACCGCCGACGGCGAGACGCTCGATGCCTGGTTCATTCCCGCGCCGGGGGCGCGCCGCACCTTGCTGTATCTGCACGGCAATGGCGGCTACATCGGTCATCGTTTCGACCCCATCGATGTGTTTCACCGCTTGGGGCTCAACATCCTTATTTTTGATTACCGCGGCTACGGCGCCAGCACGGGCAGCCCGAACGAGGCGGGAACCTATGCGGATGCGCTGGCGGCGTGGTCTTATCTGACGCAAACCCTGCACATCCCGCCGCGCGAGATCATACTGTTCGGCGAATCCCTGGGCGGCGCCGTCGCGGCCTGGCTGGCAGAGCGGCACCCGCCGGGGGGAGTGATCCTCTACGCGAGCTTCACCTCGATAGAAGACATGGCGCGCCTGGTGTACCCCGCCTTCCCCGCGCGGCTCCTGGTGCGCTACCGCTACGACACGCGGGCGTATCTGGCGAACGTCCACGCCCCGCTGCTGATCCTGCACAGCCCCCAGGACGAGATCATCCCCTTCAGCCAGGGACAGGCCTTGTTTCAGGCCGCAAACGAACCCAGGCGCTTGCTCGAATTGCGCGGCGGGCACAACGACGCGCTGCTGGTCAGCCGCGATGTCTATGCGCGCGGCGTGGCTGAATTCCTTGACGGACTGCGCTATGAGTCAACGCCATGAAAAGATCGTGGCAGGATCAAGAAAACCATCCGTGGCAGGATCAAGAAAATCATCCGAGGTTCGTTATCCTGGCAATTATTTGCTTCCGGCCAAGTCATGAAAAAAATCCACTACAGCCTTACCCAAGATGATTTCCGTCTGCAACGGGATGAATTTCTTGAGCTTTTGCGCTTGAAAGGGGGAGAGGACAAGTTCAGGCGCGTGCTGGCCTCGCTTGCATCCATGCTGTTCTGGGGTTCCCTGTTTGGTGTTTATGCTGCGGCAGCGCCGTGGAATTTCTCGGATTCGTCCAAGAACAATGTGGCGCTACTGATGTTTTCCATTCTGCTTGCGTCTTTGGTCTTCCTGGCCTATTGGGCAAGATCCGGGAAATATCTGGAATTTCTCAAAAGGTTTTCAGGGGACTTCCATTTCGGAATGCATGAGCACGGATTGCACATATGGAATGACAAAGGACGGAAATACCTTCCGTGGCATGAACTGAAAGCCATCCATGCCACCGGCAACAATATTTTCTTTCAGTACGGCCCCCATCAGGCCCTCTATCTACCCGTCAGGGTTTTCCAGGACGAACAGGAAAAGATCGATTTTCTTGCGGAAATCAAATCGCGATGGCTGAACGACCCGGCAAACAGCCACAAGGCAGCCCTGCCCGAGTCATTTCAGCCCGCAACCAGTCTGCTCGCAACAGAAATCAAGGCGCTGCTGTTGAATCTGGGGTCAGCCCTTAATCTGGTTTTCTTTCTCCGTGTGGAAGCCAGATCGTTCAGAAGCAGCTACTGGCAGGCCTGGATGCTATGCCTTGCCGGTTTTGCGATCTCGCTTGCCGGTGATTACATCCTGAGTCGGCCAGAGCCCATATTTTCCCCCTTTGGATTTTTGACGTTCTTTAGCTACGTGCTCTTCGGCCTGCTTGCAAGTCTATTGGTATCCATCCGCCTCGGCGCCAAAGAGATGGTCCTGCCCGTGTTTGTCGTCATGGCTTCGGCGGACGTGTGGATAAACGCGTTTATGTATTCGATTAATATCGCGGCCAGCCTGGATGCCCAGGGATGGGCTGCCGGGCGGCTTGGTTCCCTTGACTGGGCTGTTTACCTTTTGCTGGCCGTTTGGTGGCTGCTGGTTGTGGCGAGGGTCCTGGGTCTTCTTTTCCATTTGCCCACCCCTTCCGCAGTGCATTACTCCAGCCTGATGTTGATGGTTTCGCTGGTTGTTCCGCTTTATCTTCCGGAACAGAACTTGTTCTTTGCCGGGCGGGACAGGGATGAGGATTCCTATCGTCCGCGATACAACGTCGAGGATGTTTATTACAAACAGGGCGAACTCATGAACCGGGCCTTGTCTGCGATCGATCCCGGCACGCCCGAAAAAGCGGAGCTTTACCTGCTTGCATTCGCAGGTTATGGGGACGAGAAGGTTTTCACGAACGAAGTCAATTTCGTGAAAGATGAGTTCGACAAGTCCCATGGCACAAAAGGACGCTCGCTCGTCCTGGGCAACAATCCTGAAACGGTCGAGTCCAGGCCTTTGGCCAACATCCATAATCTGAATCGTGCCTTGGCAGACATGGCCGGGAAAATGAATGTCGAGGAGGATGTCCTGTTCCTGTTCCTCACTTCGCACGGTTCCGAAGAGTCTGGACTTGGCGTGGAAATGTGGGATATGGGAATGAAAGACATCGACCCTAAAACGTTGAGGAAGGCGCTCGACGATTCCGGCATAAAAAACAGGGTCGTCGTTGTTTCAGCCTGTTATTCGGGCCATTTCATAGAGCCCCTGAAAGACCCCAACACCCTGGTCATCAGCGCGTCAGCCAAGGACAGGACTTCGTTTGGCTGTGGCGACAAGACGGAATTCACCTATTTTGGCGAGGCCTATTTCAAACATGCCCTGGTTAAACAGCCTTCCTTTGTTGAAGCTTTTGATGTTGCGCTTCAGGAAATCAGACAGCGTGAAAAGGCTGAAGGCATCAAAGCGTCCGATCCTCAAATCTTCGTGGGCTCGGATATTCGGGAAAAACTGACCAGGTTGAACAGGGGAAGCTGATCAGCCGCCCGGCTGTATTGATTTTGACCGGCTAGCCGCCGGGATGGATTGATTCTGACCGGCTAGCCGCCGGTCATGGACATGAACCGCACCAGCTTCTTGGGCGCTTCGCGGAATTCGTGGCGTTCGGGCTTGCGCGCGACGGCTTCGAGGATGGCCTGTTCGATTTCGATGTCGCTCGCGCCGGCGCGCAGCAGGGGCCCCAGTTCCAGCTTGTCGTCCTGCCCCAGGCAGAGATAGAGCGTGCCGTCGACCGAGATGCGCACGCGGTTGCAGGTGTCGCAGAAGTGCTGCGACAGCGGGGTGATGAAGCCGATGTTGAAGCGCCCGTCCGGCGTGCCGAGATAGCGCGCAGGGCCGCCGCCGGCAAGGGCGGTCTCTGTGAGGCTGTATTTTTCCGCGAGCCGCGCCTTCACCGGCTGCAGGTCCATGAACGAGGAGGCGCGCCCGGTATCGCCCATGGGCATGGTCTCGATCA
>DCVO01000051.1 GCA_002327405.1 Thiobacillus sp. UBA2186
TCGCGCTGGGTGTTCTCGATGACCTTGGCCGCCTCGGCCACCTTGATGCTGGTGGCGCGGTGCACGCCCGCGCCGATGATGGCTTCGTAGAGCTGGGCGACGCGTTCGAGGGTATCGGCGTCGTCTCCGGACACCACCTTCACCACGGTTTTCACGGTGTGCACCTTGTCGCCGGGGTTGACCCGCTCGGGCGAGTAGCCGACGTGGAAGTCCTGCCGCCATTTCAGCCCCGATTCGCGCTCCAGCACCGGGATGCAGATTTCCTCGGTGGCGCCGGGATAGACGGTGGATTCGTAGATCACCGTCGCGCCCTTGCGCAGGTAACGGCCGGCCGTCACTGAAGCGCCGACGAGCGGCGCGAAATCGGGCTGGTGTGCCGCGTCGACGGGGGTGGGCACGGCGATGATGATGCAGTCGGCACGCCGAAGTTCTTCGGCGTCGCTCGTCACGGTGAGCCGCGTGGCGGCACGCATGTCCTCGGAAGCGACCTCGCCGGCCGGATCGCAGTGCTTCCTGTAACTCTGGATCTTGGCCTCGGACAGGTCGAAGCCGATGGTGTCGAAGCGCTTGCCGAATTCGACGGCAAGCGGCAGGCCGACGTAGCCCAGGCCGATGATCGCGATGGTGGTCATGTTCGCTTGTTTTGTGGGTTGTCAGTCCGCTAGTTTAAGGGATGCGGCGGCTTGTTCGTAGAGCGCGAGGGTGCGGTCGAGCATGTTTTTGAGGGTGTAGGGGTTGTCCCGGCTTGCCGGGACGGGGCTTTCCAGCAATTTCGCTACCGTGGCGACCAATCGCTCGAGGTTTTCGGGCTCGACCCTGCCGGCCGGATAGAGCGTGCGCAGGATTTCGCTCACGCCGCCATGGTCGTAGCCCGCCACCGGCACGCCCATGCACAATGCTTCGAGCACGGTGCGGCCGAAGGACTCGGGTTTGGTGGAAAGCGAGAGCACGATGTCGGAAACGGCATAGATTTCGCGGATATCGTGGCGCGCGCCGGTGAAGGTCATGGCATCGTCGAGTCCGCGGTCATGCGCGGCCTGGCGGATTTCCGCGGCATAGCCCTGGCGGTTGGGATCTTCGCCGCCGACGATCAGGCCGTGCACGTTCATGCCTTGCGCGCGCAATCGCGCGATCAGTTCGATGAATTCATGGTGCCCTTTCAGACGCGTGATGCGTCCGGGCAGGCACAGGATTTTCTTGCCGGCCAGGTGCGGATATTCCGCCTGCCAGGCCTTGAGCCATTCCGGTGTCGGCTTGAAGCCGTAGGGGAATTCGGCCGGTTCGACGCCGCGCGGAATCAGTTCGATGCGTTGGTGTTCGATCTGGGGGTAGTTCTGCACAATATAGTTTCGTGCGGCTTCGGACACGGCAATGACTTTCTCGCCCTTGACCATCACCGCGCTGTAGGCGTTGACCGAGTACAGCCCATGGACGGTGGTGATGAAGCGCGGCCGGGTCTTGGGATTCATGCCTTTCCAGGCCAGGTAGCAGATCCAGGCCGGCATGCGCGAGCGGGCGTGCAGGATGTCCACCTTGTTGGCGATCAGGAAACGCCGCAGCACGGGAACCAGGCGCAGGGTCCAGGGGCTTTTCCTGCCGATGTCCCAGGTGACGTGTTCGCTGCCTTCGCTCAGCAGCCGGTCGACCAGGCGGCCGCCGGACGAGATGACGATGGAGCGATGGCCGTGCTCGACGAGATGCTTGCCGATTTCCAGGGTGCCGCGCTCGACGCCGCCGGACTGCAGGGCGGGCAGGGTCTGTACCACGGTCAGCTTGCGCGACTTTATTGCGGAGTGCTCAGGCATCGCAGCAATTGCCGGGCGCAGCGCCCGGCCTCGTTCAGGGGGTGATCGTTGGGCGGCAGCGCTCCGCTGCGTTCCCATTCGGGAAAGCCGGCCAGGCGTTTTTGCCGGAGCAGTTTTTCCAGCCCGCGTGCCACGCGCCCGGGTTTGGCGTAGGGCAGTTCGAAACAGCCCACGGCGGCGCCCGAAGTCAGCGCCTCGTAAACCATGGACGCGCTGTCGGGCGTGACCCAGACCTGGGCGGCTTGCGCCAGTTGTTCCGGCAGCCAGCCGGGGGATACCGCTTCGTGGTCCACGGCTTTGATATTGGGCAGGCCGAGCTTGCCCAGGTCGGCAAGAAAACCCGCCGGCGTGCGGCGCGAGGTCGTCAGCTGCCAGTCGATTTCAGGATGGTGCAGGGCGATCAGGTGAATCTGCTTGAGCAGCGCGGTTTCGCTCCAGCCGTATTCGGCCGAGGGCCCGCCGATCAGCATCAGTCCGCGGCGTTCGTCCTGCGCCGAGCTTTGCCGGACGCGGTTGATCGGGCCCTGGGTGGACAGGACCCGGTCGCTTTCGGCCAGCCCGTCGTGAGCCGGCGCAATCACCCAGTCGAACCACGACAAGGGCAGCGAGGGCTTCATCAGCACGGCGACCTTGCCGCCATGCGCGCGCCGTGCCGCCAGCATGGGCCAGTGCGTGCCATGGCCCGCGCCGATGATGAGGTCGGGCCTGGGTAGGCTTTTGCCGGGCGGGAAGCGGCCGAGCAGCCAGGAAAAGCAATGCGGCCAGCCCTTGTCGACGCGCAGGGTTTCCACCTTGCAGGGCGCCAGCCGGCATAGCGCTTCGGCAAGCCCGAGCGACTGGTTGTCGTGCCCGCGCTTGCCGTCGGTGAAGCGCCAGATGGTCAGCATGGGGACGCATTCCCCGTGCTCCGGCAAAGAGCAGCGTTACCCCACCCCCACCCTCCCCTGCAAGAGGGGAGGGAATGATTGGGGCGGCCGTGAGATTTGCTCCTCCCCCGCTCGCCGGGGGAGGTTGGGAGGGGGTAGGTGTTGTTTGCTTTAATCATGCGCCACTTCGTCTTTAAGCCATTTTCTGCCCAATGCAGCATCCCATGTGTAGGGCGCGGGATCGAGGTGTGGGGAGGAGCCCAACATCAGTTCCGCCAGAAGCCGGCTGCCGGCGGGCGCCATGGTGACGCCGTAGCGGAAATGCCCGCTGCTGACCCAGACGTTGTCAAAGTCGGGATGGCGGTCGATGACCGGGATGTTGTCAGGGCTGCCGGGGCGCAGGCCGGCCCAGGAACGGACGGGGGCGTGGGCGCGCAAGCCGGGGAGCAGATTGCAGGCGGCCTCGTGCAGCTTTTGCAGGATTTCGGGCGTGGTGGAGGCGTCGAAGCCGGCATCTTCCAGCGTACTGCCGGCAAGCAGGTGCCCGTCCCGGCGCGGCACCAGGTAGAGGCCGTCCTGATAAAGAATATGCTCAAGCGCATGGTTGCCGGGCGCATACAGCAGCATCTGCCCGCGCACGGGGCGGACATGGGGCACGGGGGCCATGCCGGCAAGCGCCTGCCCGGCCCAGGCGCCGCCCGCCCAGACGAAGACGTCGGCGGCGTATTCGGCCTGGCCTGCCATGGCCGCAACCGCCTTCCGCCCTTCCCGGCGCAGCCCGGTGATTTCGCAATCCGGCAGGATCCTGCCGGATTGCGCGGTGATGGCCGCAGCCAGCGCCGCAAGCAGGCGGGGATTGCGCAACTGGGCCACCGCCGGCAGCCACAGGCGGTTTCCGCCCAGTGATTCGGCAGGGAAATCGTGCCGCCTGCACCACGCCAGCCCGGCTTGCCGTGTCTGCGGCGCGAGGATTTCCATGCCGCAGGCCCAGTATTCCGGATCGATGCCGGACAGCCGCTTGACTTCCGCCGCCCACTCCGGCCAGGCCCGCATGCCTTCCATCGCCAGGCGGTTGACGGCCTCGTCATAATCCCAGGGCAGCAAGGGGCAGAGAATGCCGGCGCCCGCCCACGTGGATTGCCCGGGGTGGCTCAGGTCGGCAAGGGTGACGCCGTGGCCCTGCTGCAAAAGCAGGTAAGCCGTGCTCAAGCCGGCGACGCCGCCGCCGATAATGAAGAAGTTCTGCTTCAAGCTGGATTCCAATAAATTCCGCTGATTCTAGCAAAGCGGCCGTCTGTCCGCCGTGGCTGGGCTGTGGACGAAATCGGCCGTTAAAGTGCATAGAGGAAAAAATCGATGGTGAAAACAAGCATGCCAACCGCAAAAGGCCTCAAGGGCTTTACCCTGATCGAACTGATGATCGTGATTGCCGTGATCGGCATCCTTGCGGCCATTGCCTGGCCCAATTACACGAGCTATCTGATCAAGTCGCGCAGGGCCGCGGCGCAATCGGACATGCTGCAGATCCAGCTTGCCCTGGAAAAATGGCGCGCTAATAACAACTCCTATTTGAGTGTCTTGGATCACTCAGATGACTCAACGAATCTAACCCCAGCTGATTTGGCGGATAACCTATCCACTGCAAACACTTATTACAACTACGCCTTGCAAAAAGATTCGACTGGTGGTTCTCCTGATGCGAGTCACTACTACATTAAGGCGACTGCCCAGGCCGGGCAGGCAGGCGATACCGCCTGCAATCCACTGAACCTTGACCAGAGTAACGCCAAGGGCCCCTCCGGTTGCTGGAAGAGCTGAGCATGAGCAAAAGATATCCTCAGCACGGTTTCACGCTCATCGAGCTGGTCGTCGCCATGGCGGTGTTCGGCATCCTCGTCATGATTGCCGTGCCGTCATTCACTTCGATGATGGATTCGATCCGCGTCAAGCGCGCGGCGGACGCCATCAGCGCCTTCATGGCCAATGCCAAGTCCGAGGCGATCAAGCGCAATCGCACGGTAACGGTGGTGTTCCAGACCTCGAATAGTCACGCAACCTGGTGCGCAGGCATGGCCGCGATCAGCGACTGCGACTGCACGGGGGCTGACACCACCAAACTATGCCGGCTGGATGACAACGTGGACCGCGTGCTGACCGGCGACGCTTCGTACAGGAACATTCTGCTGACGGATTCGACCGGGAATACCGCCGACAATACGGATTTTTCCTTCAGCCCCAACCGCGGCAACGTGGATGCGGGCAGTGTGCAAGTCCAGTCCAAGAACGGGCTGAAGGTCAGGGTGGTGGTCAGCACGACTGGCCGTGTCCGTCTTTGTTCACCGAGCGGCAGCGGCAATATTGGGGGGTATGCGGTATGCAGCTGAGCAATACGCAGATTCGGATTCTGCCCGCACGATTGCGCCAGGCCGGCTTCGGTCTGGTCGAACTGCTGGTCGGTATGGCGATCGGCATGATTATCCTGGCCGCCGCCTCCACGGCACTGCTGTCCTCGCTGACCAGCAACCGCGACAGCATCAGGATGTCCCGCCTGGACCAGGAACTGCGCCAGGTCATGACCATGATCTCGCGTGACGTTCGCCGGGCCACGGCCTGGGATCCGGCTGTCGACGTGGCCCGCATCACCCTGTCCGACTCCCTGACCCTGTCGACCAACGCAGTCGGCGCAGCGACGGTCATCAGTACGGGCGAGAACCTCGGTGAAATCGGGGACAAGGCTGAAGGCGGCACTCTCGTCTATTACAACGGCACCACGGTATACACCGCCACCATCGGCACCTTCGACGAGGGCAACAAACGCTACAACGTGACGATCACCGGCACGGACTGGCCCGCCGCCGTGACGACCCTGGATGGCGTGCCCGCGGGCACCTGGAGCATCCTGCGTCCTGGTGCGACCCTTACCACTGACGCCGTGGCCGGTACCCCGGGGGAATGTCTGCTGTTCAACTACGACATTGATGCCAGTGGCAGATATGAAAGTAACGAGTTTTACGGCTACCGCTACGATGCCACCGACGATGCCGTGGAAATCCGCACCTCCGGCGCCGGCGGCGATACCTGCACCTCGGGCGGCGCCTGGGAAAACCTGACGGACGAGAATGCCGTCGCCATCAGCGATTTCAGCGTAGACATTACGCCCGTCAGCGTGACCAGCTCGGGCATGACCGTCACCGTATGGGATTTCACCATCAGCATTACCGGCAACCTCAAAAAATCCGATGGTTCAATCGATAGTGCAGTTCAACGCACGCTCCAGGAAACCATTCGTGTCCGCAATGATGGCCTGAAAAAGACCTGAACATGAGAAGCCCGACCATGCCCATCCAATTGTCGCGCCAGCGCGGCATTTCACTGATCGTCACGCTGCTGATCACGGTGCTGCTGAGCCTGCTGGCCTTGTATGGCGCCGGCGTGCTGGTGCTCGACACCCGTTCCGCGGGCAACGATTACCGGTATCGCGAGGCGATGAATGCGGGCGAATCGGGGATCGAACAGGGTATCAGCTTGCTCAACGCCAACCGCAAGCGTATCGATGAAAATGGCTTCGACGCCGACAACGATGGCACGGTCGAAGCAGGAACGGGTGATGCTGACGTAGACGGCACGATCGAACCTTTGGGTGGGGAGTGGACTGAGCAATGGACTACATGCACCAGCACGGCAGCGCCTTGCCTGCCGATCCGCTCGGGTGACCGCACCAACTGGCAATATCTGACCATCAACAGTGCCCTGACCAGCCAGCCCGGCGCCGGCGGCTTTGAACTCTATCTCCTGACCCCGACGAATGGCGGCAGCAGCCGGCTGGTTTACAACATCGTGGCGCTTGGCTACTCGGCGGACAGCATCGCCGCCAGCCCGACCACGGTTACGATCAAGCAGGGAGCCTATTTCTACCCGCTGCTGCTCGGCAATGTCAAAACCCCGATCGCGGCCGCCAGCAACATTCCGCTCAGCGGCAATTACAGCATCGTTACCAACAACAATGGCGGTGGCACGGGCGTGGCGGTCACGGCATGGTCCGGGAACACGATCTCAACCGGGGGCAGTTTCGCGCGCTGCTACAAAGAGGAGTTCGATGACAACGGCGGCACCTGTCCTTCCGACAGTGATTTACTAAAGTACGTAGGCCCGGAGACGTGCGATGACGACTTGTGCGGCAACGACCCCAATTTCCCGGCGGACCTGTTCAAGTTCCTGTTCGGGGTCACCGCCCCCAATTACCAGTTGATCAAGGACCAGGCCACCGTGCTGGCGGATTGCAGCACCCTGGACGAGAATTCCTCGGGCCTCATCTGGGTCACCGGCAGCTGCAACCTGCCAAATAACGATGTGGGCAGCGTGGGAGATCCGGTGCTGCTGGTCGTTGAAGGCGGCATCCAGGCCAACGGCACTTACAATTTCTATGGCCTGATCTATCTGTTCAAATACCCAGCGCCTGGCACCATGCCGACCATCCTGTTCAACGGCAACTACCATGTGCATGGCGGCGTCTTCGTACACAATACCCTGACCCTGACGCTCAACGGTTCCTTTGTCCTTGAATATGACCAGGATGTGCTGGCGAACCTGAAGAACAGTCCTTCCGGGCGCGCGCTGGCGCGCATTCCCGGCTCCTGGTCAGACGTACAGTTACCGTTATAGCAAGGAAAGATCATGGCTCGCAAAATCAATCTCCAGAAGCAGCGCGGCTTCAGCCTGATCGAAGCCCTGTTCTCGGCCGTGGTGCTGGGCATCGCACTGCTTGCGCTGGCCGGCTTCCATGCCGTTGCCATGCAGGACAGCAGCCTGATCAAGGCGAGGTCGATTGCCGCCAACCTGGCCCAGGAGAAACTGGACGATCTCAGGAGTTTCTCCCGCATACTGGACGATGCAAGCATCGACGAAAACGCAGACGGCAACCTGACGAACGACTGCGGTGCAGAGACATTCTGTTTCAGCGAGATTGCCGACGATGCAGGCGGACAGGAAAATGCCGATGGCACGCTGGTTCTGGGTTCTGGTACGGTTTCCGGCTATATCGACAATTACTCGCGCGCCTGGGAAGTCACCTGTTCTCCCGCAACAGCGGGCGCGGCCCTGAGCTTTACGACGACCTGCGATGCCACCACGCTGGCCAAGCTGGTCACGGTGACCATCTCCTGGACAGACAGCAAGGGCGCAGATCAAGAGGTGTCATTTCAAGGCGTCATCTATGCCATGGATCCGTCCAGGATCGTGCGCGCGGCCGTCGGCCCGGTTTCCACCGAGGCGCCCAAGGTTGACTATACGCCGGCGGCGGATTCGATTCCCATCGAGATCGGCGGCGGCAAATCGACCGAGACCAGCAAGCCGCTTCCGGAAGTCTCAGGCGGCGACTCGAGGACAGTCATCCTGCCTTCCGTCGTCTATACGGGTGCTGCCGGTAATGAGGAACTGGTTTCCAGGGAAGAGTTTGCCACCGTCAACTGCACCTGCACGTTGCAGGCCTCGGGTACCGGCTGGACCCCGCATCGCACCGTGTGGAACGGCTATACCCTGGAACAGGAATACGGCGAGGAAGTCACCAAGCCGGTTGGCGTGCCCAACCCCACAGGCCAAAGCGAACTCTGCAACGAGTGTTGCCGAGACCACCACGACACCAATGCCGATGCGGCCCCGGACACCTCGGGTACCCAGTACTATCCGCTGTATCGCCCCTACCTCGACCCCTCCGCCGACTTCGACGGCACCACGGGGGACCACAAGCACTACAAGGCCGACAACAGCGTGGCGGCCGTGGGCGAGGATTATGTCGAAGCCTGCCGCATGAAGCGCATCGACGGCTTCTGGCGCGTCGTGCCCGATTGGCTGCTGGTCGATCTTGCCGCGATCGGCTGCGATTATTTCGTCGATACCGCGACCAACGAGTGCCCGCCATCCGCCACCGAAAACATGACCAAGCTCGAGGGTTATCGGGACAGGGTGCGCGATGTGCTGCAGGAATTCGTGTCCTATCTGAATACCAACAAGACCGTCGATACCAGCACCACCGCCTTGCTTATGCCTGATTTCACGAATACCGTGGCGCCTCTGCTGGACACTTCGAACAGCGCTCACGACATCGAAGTCATCAACGGCGGCAGCAAACAGTTGCTGGCGCGCGGCATCTACGCCGACGTGGTGTTCATGCCGCAAGACAGCGGCACGCCGCGCACAGTGGACCAGGATTATGTGGACGCCATTTACGGCATCTATTCCTCGGACGACTTCGAGAAGCTGCAATACCTGCCGTTCTATGACGCCAATTTGACCCTGCTGGCGAACTGGTCGCCCACCAGCATCGACACGGCTGGCGCTTCTGATTACGGCGATTGCTCTAAGGCATCGCCCGATTATGGCGGTGTGACTCCAACGCCTGCGGTGTGCGTGACCAATGAAGCCATCTCCACCATCGATGATGCTGCGACGAATTATTATGATGACTACTACAGCCGCGGCAAGATCATTGGCAAGCTTTCCAGCGGGGAAACCCTGATCACCGCCTCGGTTGCGCGCGGCAACAACGGCCTGACTGCAAGCCCTCCCATCGACGGAGGGGCGGATACGCCGCTTACTGCCCAAGTTAAGGCGAAAATCCCCACCAGTTCCACCTCGGTGGGCATTACCGGCACCCTGGTGCGCGGCAACTCGGGCGCGGATTTGTCGAAGGTTAGCTGGACGCCAAATCCCGCCACGGGTGTCAGCTGCGCCTTTAATAGTCCCAGCGCAGTAACCTCGACTTCCTCTTCGGCGGACTTTACCTGCACAGTGCCTGCTTCCTGGACCGGCACGCTGACGTTCTATGATAACGATACCACCGCTGTTTATAGCTTCAAGTTGACCGATGGTACGACATATACCGCTACATCGATAACTGCGCCTGCCACGATGCCCGATGTGGTTGTTTACGGTGAAACCGTGAGTTTGTTCGGCAAATTGCATTGCACTGGCCAGGCATGTAACCAGGTAACAATTACTACCAGCAGCGGCCAGACTTGCACGATCAATGGCAGTGATGTGACCTGCGCCAACCTCGCGCTGGTTTCCGGCTCATGGAGCGGAACGGTGACAATCGCGAACCAGGGTTCGAACAATAATAAACTTGATACGCCGGCCACGGCTGCGAACGATTGCAACAACTCGAGCGATACTGCCAAGACGACTGGAACAATCACCGCGGGCCCTGGCGATAACACGGCAGCATTCAGTTTCTGCGCCAAGTAAGGCAAGCGAGTTGAGTAAACCCGCTTGCCGGCTGCTGTTTACAAGCCCTTCGGCAACGGAAAACTGCCCTTCTCCTGCAAACCGTCCAGCGGGGCCACTTCGGTGGCCCCGAGTTTTTTCAGGCGCCCGGTAACGCGTTCGACCAGGATTTCCGGCGCGAAGGCGCCGACGGTGATGCCGATTCCTGTTTGTCCTTTGCGGACACAGGCTGGAGGACGGCTTGCGGAAATGATTTGCAGCCGCACGATATTTCGCTATACATTGTGTACATTGTATTCAATGTGAGGTTTCGGGAATGTCTGCAACCATTACTATCCGCGTCAGCGAAGAGACCCGTGCAGAATTGGAAAAAATCGCCGCCGGCGCTCGGCGTTCCAAATCGTTCATCGCCGCCGAAGCGCTGGAATCCTATCTGGCCAGGCGACGCTGGCTGGAAGCAAAGATCAGTTCCGCGGAGGCTTCCGGGGTGATGGGCGAAGATGAGGTTGAAGCGCTGTTCGCGGAGCTGACGCGTGCGGATTGAATGGGCGAAAGAGTCGGGTACGGATTTACGGCAGATTCACGCATCCATCGCGGCGGATAACATAACGGCGGCGGCGAAGGTGATTCAGACCATCGCGATGCGGTAAATGCTAGATTGAACAAAAGGAGTAATTTATGGCCAGCAATCATGAAAACCTTGTACTGGAGCACCTGCGCCACATCCGTGGGAAGGTCGACCAAATCGCCGAAGATGTCGAAACAGTGAAAATGCGCCTGAACTCCGTAGAGCGTTCGGTGGCTGGATTTCACGAAGATCTGGCCATCATCAGCCGGAGACTGGATGGCGTCGATGGCAGAATCAACAAAGTCGAAAAAAGGCTGGAACTGGCAAGTTGATAGCGAGCCGTCAAGGACAATGCTGCGCCAAATATTCTGGCCAGGCGACGCTGGCTGGAAGCAAAGATCAGTTCCGCGGAGGCTTCCGGGGTGATGGGCGAAGATGAGGTTGAAGCGCTGTTCGCGGAGCTGACGCGTGCGGATTGAATGGGCGAAAGAGTCGGGTACGGATTTACGGCAGATTCACGCATCCATCTCTGCGGATAACATAACGGCGGCGGCGAAGGTGATTCAGGTCATCCGCGAGGCGATACAGGCGCTCGCGGAGAATCCGCTGATGGGACGGGCAGGCGGTGTTGGCGGGACTCGGGAACTGGTTTTGACCCGCTATCCCCATCTGGTGATTTACCGGGTGAAGAAAGATGCCGTGAGGGTGCTTGCCGTGATCCATGCCTCGCGCCACTGGCAGACCGACTTTTTCCGCGAGTAGAGCGGAGGCCCGCCCGGGCGGCGATCACAAGCCCTTCGGCAACGGAAAACTGACCTTCTCCTGCAAACCATCCAGCGGGGCCGCTTCGGTGGCCCCGAGTTTTTCCAGGCGGGCGATGACGCGTTCGACCAGGATTTCCGGGGCGGACGCGCCGGCGGTGATGCCGATGCGGGTCTCGCCTGCCAGCCACTGGGGGCAATGGTGGCTCGGCTTGGAGGTTTCCCAGCCTCTTGCCGATAATAACGTATGGCGTTAATATATATCATGATTGCGACATTCAAGTGCCGGGATACGCAAGCCTTGTTCCGCCGGCAGCGGGTGGCGCGTTTCGCCAATATTGAAAGGGTGGCGCGGCGCAAGTTGGAGCAACTTGAATGGTCGGCTACCTTGGACGATTTGCGTGTTCCGCCGAATAACCGCTTGGAATTGCTCAAGGGCAACCGGGCGGGTCAGTACAGTATCCGGATTAACGGGCAATGGCGGATTTGTTTTCGTTTCAAGGATGGACAGGCATTCGATGTCGAGATTGTCGATTATCACTGAGGAGGTATCACATGCATAAACTGCAAGCGATTCACCCTGGAGAGGTTTTGCTGGAGGACTTCTTGAAGCCGATGGGGGTCAGCCAGTATGCCTTGGCCAAGGCGGTGGGCGTGTCGCCACGCCGCATTAACGAGATTGTGCATGGCCAGCGCAAGGTTACCGCCGATACCGATTTGCGTCTGTGCCGTTTCTTTGGTTTGTCCGAGGGATACTGGCTGCGCGGCCAAGCCCGTTATGACATTGAAATCGCCAAGGATGCGCTGGGTGCGGAACTGGACAAGATTCAGCAATATCAAGCCGAAGCGGCATGAGTAGCGCTACAAACCTTTCGGCAACGGAAAACTGACCTTCTCCTGCAACCCCTCCAGCGGGGCCACTTCGGTGGCCCCGAGTTGTTTCAGGCGGGCGATGACGCGTTCGACCAGGATTTCCGGGGCGGACGCGCCGGCGGTGATGCCGATGCGCGTTTTTCCTTCGAGCCATTGCGGCTGGATGTCGGTTTCATCGTCCACCAGATAAGCGGGCACGCCGAGATTCTCTGCGACCTCGCGCAGGCGGTTGGAGTTGGAGCTGTTGGGGCTGCCGACCACCAGCAGCAGGTCGCAGCCCGCGGAGAGCTGCTTGACCGCGTCCTGGCGGTTCTGGGTGGCGTAGCAGATGTCGTTCTTGCGCGGCCCCTGGATGGCGGGGAACTTGGCACGCAGGGCGTCGATCACCTTGGCGGTGTCGTCCATCGACAGGGTGGTCTGGGTGACGTAGGCCAGCGCCTGCGGGTTGCGCACCTCGAGTTTGGCCACATCCGCCTCGTCCTCGACCAGGTAGATGGCGCCGCCGTTGCGGGCGTCGTACTGGCCCATGGTGCCTTCCACCTCGGGGTGGCCGGCGTGGCCGATGAGGATGCATTCCTCGCCGTCGCGGCTGTAGCGGGCCACTTCCAGGTGCACCTTGGTGACCAGCGGGCAGGTGGCGTCGAACACCTTGAGGCCACGGCGCGCGGCTTCGTCGCGCACCGCCTGGGACACGCCGTGGGCGCTGAAGATGACGAT
>DCVO01000109.1 GCA_002327405.1 Thiobacillus sp. UBA2186
ACGATGTAGATCTCCTGCGCCTTGTTCTCGCGGATGGGCATGGCGAAGCCGCCGCACACCACGTCGCCGAGCACGTCGTAGGAAACGTAGTCGATGCCTTCGTAAGCGCCTTCTTCTTCCAGGAAGTTGATGGAAGTGATCACGCCGCGGCCGGCACAGCCGACGCCGGGCTCGGGACCGCCGGACTCCACGCAGCGGATGTCCTTGTAGCCGATCTTCATCACGTCCTCGAGTTCGAGGTCTTCCACGCTGCCGGCTTCGGCGGCCAGGCTCAGGATGGTGTCCTGGGCCTTGGCGTGCAGAATCAGGCGGGTGGAGTCGGCTTTGGGGTCGCAGCCGACGATGAGGATTTTTTGCCCCAGATCAGCCAGCGCAGCCAGCGTGTTCTGCGAGGTGGTGGACTTGCCGATGCCACCCTTGCCGTAAAAAGCGATTTGTCTCAGAGCAGACATGTGTATCTCCTTAAAAGTGAAAAAAATTCAAAATCCATTCGCCCTGGCAGCAAGTACTCAGCCGATTCAAAATTCTGCTGCGCACCGTTTTTCTTCTTCTTCTCGATACGGATCCGGCAAAACATTTACTGCACGACCAGTACTCAGCAACGAGCGTGCCACCGTTGGAAAATGAAGATAACTTACTGTTTTAATTGTTTTTATTTGCAGGCGAGCATGCAGTGAAGCATGTTGCGAATGCGACAATGGCAAAAACCCCTGTAGAGAAGAGGACAAGGAAGAAAGGTGGTTGAACTCTTGCTCCTCTCCCGCTCGCCGGGGGTTGGGAGGGGGTAATCGGTGCTAGTTAGAAACGCCTTGGGCAGGCCGACAAAAGTCGCCGGGGGTAGCCCGGCAGCTAGTTACTTTTCTTGCTTCGCCAAGAAAAGTAACCAAAAGAAGGCGACCCCGCTGTGCTGCCCCGCCAAAAAACGTGGCGGGGTAACCTCGGTCGAAGTCTTGAATTGGGCGGCTGCGGAACTCGCCCTTCGGGCTCAGACAGTCCTCGCCGTAAGACCCCCAATTCAAGCCCTCGCCCGAGGCAGCCCAGAGGGGGATTTAAAAGCAAAGTCCCCCCTCACCCTAGCCCTCTCCCGCGAGGGGAGAGGGGATGAAACACAAACAAGCCCCCCTTGATAAAGGGGGGTTGGGGGGATTCAGGTTTTGGGGGTTGAAGTTCCCCGTCTTTGCCGCCGCAGCCTGGAGCTTGCGGGCGGGCGGCGCGCAAGCTCCAGGCCAAGGGAAGCCGAAGGCCGGCATAGCCGGGTCGTCTTTCTTTGGTTACTTTCTTTGACGAAGCAAAGAAAGTAACTTGCCGCCGGTCAACCACCGGCTACCAGACTTTGAAACTAAGGAGATAGCTGGGACTAACCAAAGCCCCCTCACCCCTGCCCCTCCCTTGCAGGGCGCGTTCCGGCCTGCATGCCGGAACCGCTCGAGGGGCGCGGAGCATGCTCCGCGAAAACGAGCGAAGCGAAGTTTCGAGCTAGCGGCCATTCCCCGTCTCGCCCCGCGGAGGGGCGAGGGGAATGATGCCTAACTAGTGTCTCAACCCATAAGTTCGCGTACATGCCGAGACGCGCATCCGCGCGCCAAGTGCGCGAAGCGAACCGCAGCCATAGCCGTAGCTATGGCGAGGATGAGCGACAAAGCAATCGGCGATGCGGGGCGCCGAACATAGCGAAACTTATGGGTTGAGACACTAGTGACTCGCCAACCCCTGCGGCAAATCCGCCAGCCGGTACTGCCCGCTTTGCACGGCCTTGGCCAGATGCCTCAGCGTAATGCCGCCGAGGCAGGCATGGATGTCCTTCTTCACGACCTTCCAGTTGAGGTGCATGGGACAGGCGGTCTCGTCCTGGCAGGCCTTGAGCCCGAGCAGGCATTCCCGATCCACGCGCGGGCCGTCCGTCAGCAGCACGACTTCAAGCAGGTTGGCGTGCTCGGCGCCGCTTCGCAGGACGAATCCGCCGCGGCGTCCGCGCGTCGAATCCAGCAGCTGGCCGCGGCACAGGCCCTGCAACACCTTGGCCATGTAAGGCGGTGACACGCCCAGATTGTGCGCGATATCGCGGCTGAGCACCGGCCGGCCGCCGGGCTGGGTGGCCAGGTAGATCAGCGCCTGGATGGCGTATTGGCTGGTGCGCGAAATAATCATGGCAATCGAAGTTTTCCGGTCGGGATACAAGCAACGCCTGTGCCATGCGCGCAAACGCCCGCAATCACGCCATATCACGACTCTGATGTCCTGTTATGCGTTCCGGATTTGTCGCAAACCGTACACGCCGGGGCGCATTGTCAGACATCTCACATGATCGGCGGCCCTGTTCCGCCAGCCGGGCCGCGTCCAGCCGCGGGCCGCTCGTCGGAACGCTTCTTGCTCTGCATTAAAGGCACAAGACACACGGGAGAAGAACGATGCAAATCGGCGTAGAAACGGACAAGGCTGTGGACAACAAGCGCCTGTTCGTGGTGGCCAACGACGACGTCACGCGCATGGCGCTGCAGTTCATGCTGCACGACGAGAACGAGACCCACGACCTGCCCACCCTGGAAACGGCGTTCGACAAGAGCGCAGACTGGGAACCCGACCTGCTGCTGCTGGGCATCGACGTCGTCGCCGAGCGCGGAGTGGCAGTGTTGGGCCTCGTTCGCTCGCGCCTTCCCGGCACCAAGATCCTGGTGGTGGCGGATAACCGCGACGATCCGCTGCTGGCAGCCTGCCGGGGCGCCGGCATCGACGGCCAACTGATCAAGCCGCTCACCGTGGAAGAGACGCGCAGAAGGGTGGATGGATTGTTGGGCCGCAAGCGCGCGCCCATCCAGATTCACGCTGTTTAAAAGCGATTAACCACGGGGGACACGGGGAACACGGGGGGGGAAGCCTGGAGCAGGAATACATGCCCATTCGAGGTCACGGCTTGCCTTCCGCTTTCCTGATGGAAAAGACAATGCAACATACAAGTCTTCCCCGTGTCCCCCGTGATCATGTTTTTCGTTTTTGTTTTAAACAATGAACATTGCGGCGCAGCGCGGGCACAGCAGCAACCTGGTGGGCATGCCCACGGGGCTGCTGGCGAGCGCGGCGTTCAACGACGACCCCCTGCCGCTGCACATCCGCGGCGTACATGAAAGCCATGCCCGGCTGTTCGGGCTGCTTGGCACTGCGAAAAGCCACGGCGAAGCGGCAAAAGTTTTTCAGGACTATATGGACGAAACATTCGGTTTGCTGCAGCACAACGCCGGGGCGGCCGCGCCCCCCGTGCGGCGCTTTCGCGCCAGCTACTTGCGCCTCTTGAAGGGCTGGGGCTACGACTCCAACAGCCGCGAAGGCGCGGTGCTGAAAGGCTGGGCGGAGAGCCGCTTCGGCCTCTTCCCCACTTTCCACAAGACCGCGCTCACGCGCTTTGCCTCCACCGCCTGGTCGCGCTACGTGGAAGAAAAAATGGCCAGCCGCTTCCACAACAACAGCATCTACACGCAGCTCGACCTGCTGTACGAATTCTGCCAGTGGGCGCTTGCGCGCTGGTTCCGGCCCGGCCAGCACCAAGTCCGGCTGTATCGCGGCGTCAACGACTTCAGTGAGGACAGTCTTTTACAGGGACAAGCACACCCGCGCAGCGGCCCGGTCAGGGTGCGGTTGAACAACGTGGTGTCCTTCACCGCGCACCGCAGCATCGCCTGCGAATTCGGCGACTACATCCTGGAGGCCCTGGTGCCCACGGCAAAGATCCTGTTCTTCAACGACCTGCTGCCGCACCACGCCCTCAAGGGCGAGGCCGAATACCTGGCCATCGGCGGCGATTATCGCGTCATGGTCAGCTATCTATAACCACGGGGGACACGGGGAGCACGGGGGAAAAAGACTTGTTATATCCAGTCGGTCAAATTGGCTGCGAAAAATGAGGTTCCGGATTTGAGCATAAAAGCTTTCCCCGTGCTCCCCGTGGTTAAAGGTTTTTTTCATAAAGTGAAACAGGAAGACATATACAACCGCGCGCTCGGCGCCTATCTCGGATTTGCAGTCGGCGACGCATTGGGCGCAACGGTGGAATTCATGACGCCAACCGAAATCCAGCACGGCTACGGCATGCACCGCGACATCGTCGGCGGCGGCTGGCTCAAGCTGAAGCCGGGCCAGATCACCGACGACACCCAGATGTCCATGGCGCTGGCACAGGCCATGATCGACAGCGGCGGCTGGAACGCAAAGGCGGCGGCCGACGGCTTCGTGGTCTGGCTCAAGTCCAAGCCGGCGGACGTGGGCAACACCTGTCGCCGCGGCATCCGCCGCTACATGGGCGACGGCAGTCTGGCAGGCCCTCCCAATGAAGGCGATGCCGGCAACGGCGCCTGCATGCGCAACCTGCCGGTGGCGCTGGCCACGCTCGATGACGACGAGGCCTACACGCGCATCACGCTGGAACAGGCGCATTTCACCCACAACCACCCCTTGTCCGATGCCGCAACCCTGGCCGTGGGCAGGATGACGCGCGCCCTGATCCGCGGCGGCGGCATCAAGGCCTGCCGCATTGAAGCCAACAAGCTGATCGCTCAGCACCCGGTGTTCCGCTTCGAACCCTATCCCCGGCGCGCCTCGGGCTACATCGTCGATACGGTGCAGACCGTGCTGCACTACTTTTTCCGCACCGACGGTTTCGAATCCTGCGTGACCGAGGTGGTGAACCGCGGCGAGGACGCCGACACCAACGGCGCGCTCGCCGGGATGCTCGCCGGCGCCGCCTACGGCGTGGCCGGCATCCCGAGCTACTGGCTGAAGAAGCTGGACAAGCGCGTCAAGACCCACATCGAGAAACAGACCGAGGCGCTGCTTGAAATCGCAGGCACAAGACTCAGGGGGCAAGATTCAAGTGGGAAGCCCCGGAACCCTGCTCCTTGAACCTTGTTACTTGAATCTTTCTTGCCATGGCCACACTGATCTTCTACGAGAAACCCGGCTGCGGAAACAATACGCGCCAGAAACTGCTGCTCAAGAACGCCGGGCATCAGGTCATCGCGCGCGATCTGCTCGCCGAACCGTGGACGGCCGAACGTCTGCGCGAGTTCTTCGGCGAGCTGCCGGTGGCGGACTGGTTCAACCGTGCCGCGCCGCAGGTGAAGTCCGGCGAGATCGATCCGGCCTGCGTCGAGGCCGAGGATGCGCTTGGCATGATGCTGGCCAATCCGCTCCTGATCCGGCGGCCGCTGATCGAAACCGGGCAATGGAAACTGGCCGGCTTCGATGCCGAACAGATCAAGGCGCGTCTTGGCCTGGCCGGCAACCAGGACGAGCCGCGCAGCCTGGAAGCCTGTCCGCGCGCGCATGGCGAAACGCCCTGCCCATCTCCACAACCCGGCGGGCATGACCGCGAACGCGCAAGGATTGCTTTCGATTACCACGAGCGCACCAAGCACCGCCCCGAGCGTTACGCCGCAGGTCCGGAAACCCTGGACTGGACCTGCCAGCCCGAGCCCTTCCGTTCCTTCCAGGGCAGCGCTCATATCCGGCTGCCGCTGTGCGCGGGGCGGATCAGCCACATCGATGCCATACAAGACACATCCGGATTTTCATTGGATTCGGTTGGCGCACTGCTGGAACTTTCGCTGGGCCTTTCCGCATGGAAGGAATACGGCCCGGACCGCTGGGCGCTGCGCTGCAATCCGTCGAGCGGCAACCTGCACCCGACCGAGGCCTATGTGATCGCGCACGGCGTGCATGGGCTGGATGACGGTCTCTACCATTACGCCAGCCGCAGGCACGAGCTGGAACAGCGCTGCCGCGCCCACGCAGCAAGCCCGTCCGGCCTGTGGATCGGCCTCTCCTCCATCCACTGGCGCGAGGCCTGGAAATACGGCGAGCGCGCCTTCCGCTATTGCCAACTCGATGTCGGCCACGCCCTGGCCGCGCTGCGCTATGCCGCCGGCCTGCTGGGCTGGGAACTGCGCTTGCTCGATGCCGACAGCAGACGCCTGGCGGAATTGCTGGGCACCGCCCGCGACCAGGACTACCCCGATGCCGAGCGCGAGGAGCCCGATCTGCTGGTGCAGGTGATCCGCCGGGAAATGCTTGCCGGGCCGCCGGCGTGGAACGCGGCACAAACCAGCTGGAGCGGGCAGGCCAATATCCTGGACCCGCATCCCATGTACCACTGGCCGATCATCGACGAAGTCGCCAGCGCCACCGAAAAGAACCGTGCCGAGGCCGCCGCGCCGGTGCGCGAATATCCGCTTGGCAGCACAGCCGCCTCCCTGCCTGCGCCGGAGATCATCATGGGCCGCAGGAGCGCGCAGCGCTTCGACCCGCAATTCAGCATGCCGGCAGCGGACTTCCATCGCCTCGCCGAAAGACTGCTGCCGCGCGCGCAGGCGCCGTGGGACATCTGGGACTTTGCCCCCGCCATCCACCCGGTGTTTTTCGTGCACCGCGTGCAAGGCCTGGACCCCGGCTTGTACATCCTGGTGCGCAATGCCGGGGCGGGCTCGAAACTGTACGCGGAACTGAGCGACGAATTCGCATGGGCGCGCGTGGAAGGCTGCCCGGAGCACCTGCCGCTGTTCCGCCTGCAGGCCGGACGCTGGCACAAGGTCGCACGTGCCGTGAGCTGCGCGCAGTCGATTGCCGCGGACGGCTGCTTCTCGCTGGGCATGCTGGCCGAATTCGAGGTCAACGTGGAAAAGGACGCTTGGCGCTATCGCCAGCTGCATTGGGAAGCGGGCCTCGTCGGCCACGTGCTGTATCTGGAAGCGGAAAACCTGGGCCTGCGCGGTACCGGCATCGGCTGTTTTCTGGACGATGCCTTCCACGAGCTGCTGGGCCTGCGCAGCAGAAGCTTCCAGTCGCTTTATCACTTCACGGTCGGACGCGCGCTTGTGGATACGCGCATCACCACCCTGCCGCCCTACCCGGATCGCATTGCAGAGGAAAAGGAGAGCACGCAATGAGCAAACACAGAACATTCGAGCGCATCGGCGCCGCCACCGCCGCCCGGCTGCTCGCCCGCGACAACCTGCTGGTACTGGACTCGCGCGACCAGGCCAGTTTCGACCTGGCGCACATTCCCGGCGCGCACCGTTTGTCCGGCGAAAACCTGGACTTTACGCTCATCAAGACCCCCAAAACCTCGCCGGTGCTGCTGGTCTGCCATCACGGCAACGCCAGCCGGATCTACGCCCAGACCTTCGCCGACTTCGGATTCAATGAAGTCTATAGCCTGGACGGAGGCTTCGCCGCTTGGCAGCGTGTGCAGAAGAAAACCGCGTCGCCAGTCATCAGCCCGCAATTGTCGGCCTGGCTGCTGGCGCACGGTTACCCGACGGATGACCTCGACGCCGTGCTGGACAACGGCATCACCCCGCTGATGCGCGCAAGCAAACTGGGTGAAACCGGCGCGGTATTCGAACTGCTGCAGGCCGGCGCCGAACTTGAAGCCACCAATATCGACGGCAACAACGCCCTGTGGATGGCCTGCGTGGGCGAAAGCATGGCCACCATGGACTTGCTCATCCGCGCGGGCGTCGACATCAACCACCAGAACGACAACGGCGCCACCTGCCTGATGTACGCTGCCTCAACCGGCAAGCATGCCGTCGTGCAAAAGTTGCTGGCATCGGGGGCCGATGCGCATCGGAAGACTCTGGACGACTTCAGCGCCCTGGACATGGCCGCCAGCATCGAATGCCTGAACCTGCTGCGCCGGGTTGAAAAGGGGTTACAGGAGACGGCCTGAACTGCCGGCAAAACCACCCACCGCAGCGCAAGCAGTTCGTAATTCAACCGGCTTCGCCAAAACTGCTCGGCAAGGATTTGCCCGGGATTGCGGTACCGGCAGATCGTTCCTTCCCTCGCCTTGGAATGACCTGCCTCGCCGGCGGTAAAAAAGACCGGAAATCGGCAACGATTTGACTGCGCCCGAAGGCGGCTTGATTGTTGCCGGAGCAGGGGTTTTGGCTTTCCGGATTCGCCAATCGCTGGTTTCGAGCCCCAAATTCTCCTAAGCTTCAAGGAGCTTCTCTTTCGAGGAGACGCCGTCCGTGAAAAGATTGCCGGCGCGCCTGTTGTGCTGTGCGCTTGGCGGGACGGTACATGCGGAGGACGCCGGGATGCAGATCAATTCGAATGCCTTCAGCCACAATGGCGCCATTCCTTCTGCTTACACCTGTGAAGGCCGGGACGCTTCGCCGCCCTTGTCCTGGTCGGGCATACCCGCCGGCACCAAGAGTCTGGTACTGATCGTGGACGACCCGGATGCGCCCGATCCCGCAGCGCCGCGCATGACCTGGGTTCACTGGGTGCTCTACAACCTGCCGCCTGCGACCCAGGGCATGGACGAGGGGACGCGCAATCTGCCGGCCGGCACGCTGGAAGGAATAAACGACTGGAAGCGCACCGGCTACGGCGGCCCCTG
>DCVO01000172.1 GCA_002327405.1 Thiobacillus sp. UBA2186
TACTACTGCATGGACGGCACCATCCCGAGGAAGGCCTTGCCCGTCGTGTTAAGCCGCATCGCCGAGCTGTCGACAGAATACGCGCTGCCGGTGGCCAACGTGTTCCACGCCGGCGACGGCAACCTGCATCCGCTGATCCTGTACGACGCCAACCTGCCGGGCGCGACGGAAAAGGCAGAGCGCCTGGGCGCCGACATCCTTGAATTGTGCGTCGCGCATGGCGGCACCATCACCGGCGAACACGGCGTGGGCCTGGAAAAGATCGACCAGATGTGCGTGCAGTTCGCGCCGGCCGAATTGCAGGCCTTCCACGGCGTGAAAGCCTGCTTCGACCCCGCCGGCCTGCTCAACCCCGGCAAGGCCGTGCCCACTTTGCACCGCTGCGCCGAATACGGCGCCATGCACGTCAAGGGCGGCGCCTTGCCCTTCCCCGAGTTGCCGAGGTTTTGAAATGCTGATGCACAGGGAGGTAAGAGAGGTAAAGGAGGAAAACAACAAAAAGCCCTCCCTGAGCCTCCCTTTCCACCCTGTAAAAAACCATGCCGACTGAATTGCAAGAAATCATTCGTTCGACAAAGGCTCCGCTGGTGATCCGCGCCGGCGGCAGCAAGGACTGGTATGGCGAAAACATCACGGGCGAGGTGCTGGACGTGTCCGGCAACAGCGGCATCGTCAGCTACGAGCCGGGCGAGCTGGTGCTGACCGCGAAGTGCGGCACCCCGCTTGCGGAAATCGAGGCCCTGCTCGATGCGCACGGGCAGATGCTCGGCTTCGAGCCGCCGCGCTTCCTCCCCTCTCCCCCGGGGAGAGGGGCCGGGGGTGAGGGCGCGGCTTCGTCCACGCCCCTTCCTTCCGCATCGACCCTCGGCGGCACCCTGGCCTGCGGCTTTTCGGGCCCGCGCCGGCCTTACGCGGGCGCGGCGCGCGACTTCGTGCTGGGCATGGAAATCCTCGACGGCAACGGCCAGCATCTCAAGTTCGGCGGCCGGGTCATCAAGAACGTGGCGGGCTATGACATCTCGCGCCTGATGGTGGGCGCGCTCGGCACCCTGGGCGTGCTGTTGCAGGCCTCGCTCAAGGTGCTGCCCAAGCCGCAAGCCGAACTCACCCTGCAGTTCGAATGCGACGAGACCGAAGCCATTCGCCGCACCAACGAATGGGCCGGCAAGCCGCTACCGCTTTCCGCCAGCGCCTGGCTGTCGGGCGTGCTGTCCGTGCGCCTGTCCGGCGCGCAAAGCGCGGTGGCTGCCGCCCACCGCAAGCTCGGCGGCGAGACGAACCCGCACGGCGAAGAATTCTGGGCCGGGCTGCGCGACCACGGCGCCGCTTTTTTCCACGACGGCGCGCCGCTTTGGCGCCTGTCGCTGCCATCGACCACGCCGCCGATTAATTTGCATGGCAAGCAGCTGATCACCTGGGGCGGCGCCGAGCGCTGGCTCAAGGCGGATGCTAGTCCGGCCGAGATCCGTGCGCGCGTGTCTGCGCATGGCGGCCATGCCACGCAGTATGCCGGCGGCGACAAGGCTGGCGGCGTGTTCCATCCGCTGCCCGGGGCATTGCTGAAATACCAGCAGCGGCTCAAGCGGCAGTTCGATCCGCGCGGCATTCTCAACCCGGGAAGGATGTATCCATGAACGCGGCAAGGCGCCTGGCTTTCTGGCTGCTGCTCTGCCTGTGCCTCCTGGCACAGGCCCCCGCCTTCGCCGAACTGCGCACACCGTTCTACAAGGCCGAACGCAACGGCCAGACCGTGTACGTGCTGGGTACGCTGCATGTGGGGCGTGCCGACTTCTATCCCTTGCGCCCCGCCATTGAAACTGCGGTGAAAAAATCCGCCCGCCTCTACCTGGAAATCGACCAGGACGAGTCAGGCGCCGAACAAAAAATGGCCCAGGCCATGTTGTGCCAGCGCGCCTGCCTGAAAGAAGCGCTCAGCGAATCGGAATGGCGCACCCTGTCCCAGCGCCTGGGCAACCAGGACGCTGCGCTGCGCGAACTGGAAAGAATGCGGCCGTGGGCTGCGGCCATCGTGCTGACCCTGGGAGACTTTGCCGCCCTGGGCCTGAACTCCGAGCACGGGGCCGAGAAACAGGTAAGCATGCTCGCCGGCAACGGAAAAAAGACGACAGGCCTGGAGAACGCCGACGAGCAGATCCGGCTGTTCACCGGAATGACGCCGTCGGAACAAAAGGAAATGCTGACGCAATGGCTCGGCATGACCGCGAGGGAACGCTTGAACCTGAATCTGCAACTGGTCGAGCTTTGGAAACAAGGCGATGCCGACGCGATGTATGGCTGGTACAAGCAAGTGGAGGCGCGCTACAGCGGCAGCCCAACGATCGCCGAATCGTTCGACCGGAAATTCCTGGTAGCGCGCAACCAGGCTTTTGTCGAACGCCTGCTCGCACAGATCGGCAGCACGCCCGGCCCGTTTTTTCTGGCCGTCGGCGCCCTGCACCTTGGCGGGCCGGACGGCGTGCTCGCCCTGCTGAAACAGCGGGGCTTCCAGGTCAAGGCCGAATGATTCCGCAACCCCTATGCAAACCCAGCTAGCCGACTTTATACGCGACACCGCCGACGGCCGTGAGGCCGACAGCATCCTGCGCGCCTGCGTGCATTGCGGTTTCTGCCTCGCCACCTGTCCGACCTATCAGATCCTCGGCGACGAGCTCGACTCGCCGCGCGGCCGCATTTATCTCATGAAACAGATGCTGGAAGGCGCCACGGTCACGCAAAAGACGCTTGCCCATCTCGACCGTTGCCTGACTTGCCGCAACTGCGAAACCACCTGTCCTTCCGGCGTGCAATACGGCAAGCTCGTCGACATCGGACGCCGCATCGCAGAGCAAAAGGTCGCGCGTCCTCTCGTGCAGTCCCTGAAGCGGCGCGCACTGGCGAAATTCCTGCCGCAGCAAGCGCTGTTCGGCGGCGCGCTGAAGCTGGGCCGCATGGCCAGGCCTTTTCTGCCCGCCTCGCTGGGCTGCAAGATTCCCGCTGCTGCTGGCCAGCGCATGCCCCAGTCGGCTGCCCGGCATGCGCGCAAGATGATTGTCCTGGCCGGCTGCGTGCAGCCCGCGCTCGCGCCGCAGATCAATGCCGCCGCGACAAAGGTGCTCGACGCCATCGGCATTTCGCTGTTCGAGGCGGATCGGGCCGGTTGCTGCGGCGCGGTGAGCTTCCACCTCAATTTCCAGGAAGAGGGCCTGAATGCCATGCGCCGCAACATCGACGCCTGGTGGCCGCACATCGAGGCCGGCATCGAGGCCATCGTCATGACCGCCTCCGGCTGCGGCGTGACCGTGCGCGAATACGGCCACTACCTAAAGCGCGATCCGGCCTATGCGGAAAAAGCCGCGCGCGTGTCGGCACTGACGAAAGACCTGTCGGAAGTGCTGTTGGCCGAGGAAGCCGAGCTGCGCGCCTGGCTGGAAAAACGCGGGCCGGGGCAAAGCCGAAAGGTGAGTTTTCATTCTCCCTGCACCTTGCAGCACGGGCAGAAGATCACCGGCGTGGTGGAAGCGCTGCTCACCGTGGCAGGCCATACCGTGCTGCCGGTAAGCGAATCGCATTTGTGCTGCGGCTCGGCCGGCACTTATTCTCTGCTGGAGCCGGAAATTTCCATGCAGTTGCGCGACCGCAAGCTGGGCCATCTGTCGGAACCGCAACCAGAGCTCATCGCCACCGCCAACATCGGCTGCCTTACCCATCTGCAGTCCGGCACGCAAACGCCGGTCCGGCATTGGGTGGAGCTGCTGCAGGACTAGTGTCTCAACCCATAAGTTTGCGTACATGCCGAGACGCGCATCCGCGCGCCAAGTGCGCGAAGCGAACCGCAGCCATAGCCGTAGCTATGGCGAGGATGAGCGACAAAGCAATCGGCGATGCGGGGCGCGTCGAACATAGCGAAACTTATGGGTTGAGACACTAGCACGTCTCGCAACTAGCGGCCGCATTCGCATTGTCGCCAGGCTGGTTTGCCGCGGCTGCTTCCCGGGCAACGACCTCCCGGCCCAGTTGCAAAACCGCCATGGCGTAATAGGACGAACGGTTGTAGCGCGTCAGCACGAAGAAATTGCGGCTGCCGAGGACATATTCGCTGTCCGCATCGCCGTTCTGCAATTCGACCAGCGCGAAGACTTCGCGCTGCGGAAGCGCATTCAGCGGCTGGGCACCGTAAGCCGCCAGCTGCTCCGGAGTAAAAGTCGGCAGGATATCCGGAGCCAGCAACGGCTCCAGCTGCGCCCCTTCGACGCCGACCGGGAACACCGGCTCCAGCTCCCTGACCCAGCCGTGCCTGGCCAGAAAGCGCGCCACCGAGCCGATGGCGTCCACGGGATTGTCGAGGTCGACATGTCCGTCGCCGTCGAAATCCGTGCCGTAGCGGTGAATGTTCTCCGGCATGAACTGCGGAATGCCCATGGCGCCGGCATAAGACCCCCTGATGTCCGGAGGCTGGCATTGCTCTTTTGCGCACCAGACGAAGAAATGCGCCAGCTGCTCGCGGAAATAGGCCGAACGGTCACGGCCTTCGGTCGGGTAATCGAACGCCAGGGTGGCCAGCGCATCCACGACGCGAAAGCGCCCGGTATGGCGGCCATAAAAGGTTTCCACGCCGATGATGCCCACGATCACTTCGACCGGCACGCCGAATTGATGACCGGCCCGGCTCAGCGTTTCGGCATGCGCCTGCATGAACTGCCTGCCCGCCTCGATACGCCCGGGCTCGACAAAACGCTCCCGGTAGTCCTGCCAGTTTTTGCGCTGTCCCGCAGGCAAAGGTCTTAGCGCTCCCCGCACGGATTCCAGTTTTTGCGCTTCATCCAGGGCCCGCCTGACCCAAGCCGCATTCAGCCCGCGTCCCCCCATTTCCTCGGCAAAGGCCTCCGCTTGCGGGCGGCTGGCATAAGTCTCGGGCTTCGAATCCTGATTTGCCGATGTCTGGCCCGAGATGCCGGCCATCAACAAAGCCGGAAAAAACACGGAAGCAAAACGGAGCTTGAAGCGTTTCATTGGTTTACCAGTGCTGCGGCGTGGATCGATATCTCAATTGCCGAGAATACGCGCCCGGTTCATTCAATGCGACCCGGGTTCGGCAAACCGGTTCCGCGGACGCGGCGGCCGGCACGGTATAATTGCATCCATTCAATATCCATCCGGGCCCGACCGGGGCCCGGATTTTTTGTATGACCCCGAAAGAACATCTACTCAAGCTGCTGATGCTGGCAGTTGCCAATATCGCCCCCGGGCAGGAAGAAGGCATCGAACTGGAACGCCCCAAGGCCGCCGGTCATGGCGACTTTTCCTGCAACGTGGCCATGCGCATGGCCAAGGCGCTGAAAAAGAACCCGCGCGATCTGGCCCAGGCCATCGTCGCCGACCTGCCGGCTTCCCCGCTCCTTGAGAAAGCCGAAATCGCCGGCGCCGGCTTCATCAACCTTTTTCTCAAGCCGGTGGCCTGGGCTCAGGTGGTGGAAACCATCCGCACGCAGGGCGGCCAATACGGCCGCTCGCAGGCCGGCAAGGGGCAAAACATTCAGGTCGAATTCGTCTCCGCCAACCCGACCGGTCCGCTGCACGTAGGCCACGGCCGCGGCGCCGCCTACGGCGCCAGCCTCGCCAATGTGCTGGAAGCCGCGGGCTATGCCGTGACGCGCGAATACTACGTGAACGACGCCGGCCGCCAGATGGACATCCTCGCGTTGTCGACCTGGCTGCGCTACCTGGAGCTGCATGGCATTCATGTACCCTTCCCTTCCAACGCCTATCAGGGCGAGTACGTGCGCGAGATGGCAGCCGCCATTCGCGAGGAGCACGGCGACCGCTATGTGCACGAACCCTGGCGCATCCTCGACGGCGTGCCGCTGCGCCCCGACGATGAGCTGGTGTCTGGCGGTGATGCAGAGGCCAAGGCCCGGAACGAAGCGCATCTGGACGGCCTGATCGCCGCGGCCAAGCGCCTGCTGGACGTGGACTACCCTTACTTCCACGGCTTCGCGCTCAACGAGCAGTTGGCCGACGGCCGCGCCGACCTTGCCGAATTCGGCGTCGAATTCGATGAATGGTTCTCGGAAAAAAGCCTGTTCGATACCGGCAAGGTAGCGGCAGCGGTCGAGTCGCTCAAGCAGCGCGGCCACCTCTACGAGCAGGACGGCGCGCTGTGGTTCAAGGCCAAGGCCTTCGGCGACGAGAAGGACCGCGTGGTGCAGCGCGCCAACGGCGAGTACACCTATTTCGCTTCCGACATCGCCTACCACGCCAACAAATACGAACGCGGCTTCGACCGCATCATCGACGTGTGGGGCGCCGACCATCACGGCTACATCCCGCGCGTGAAGGCCGCGCTCTCCGCGCTGGGGCTGGATCCGGACAAGCTGACCGTGGCGCTGGTGCAATTTGCCGTGCTCTACCGCGGCGGCCAGAAAGTGCAGATGTCCACGCGCTCCGGCTCCTTCGTCACCCTGCGCGAACTCAGGAGCGAAGTCGGCAACGACGCCGCGCGTTTCTATTACGTGCTGCGCAAGTCCGACCAGCATCTGGATTTCGATCTCGACCTGGCCAAGTCGCAGAGCACCGACAACCCGGTGTACTACATCCAGTATGCCCATGCCCGCGTGTGCAGCGTGCTCGCCGAGTGGGGGGGGAACATCGCCGCCCTGAACAAGGCCGATCTCGGCCTGCTGGTATCGAACTACGAACTGGCGCTGATGAAACGCCTGCTGGAATACCCGGAAATCGTCGAAGCGGCGGCGCGCGAGCTGTCACCGCATCACATCGCCTACTATCTCAAGGATCTGGCCGGCGACCTGCACACCTATTACAACGCGGAAAAATTCCTGGTCGAGGATAAAGCGCTCAAGCTGGCGCGCCTCGCCCTGGTTTCCGCGACCCGGCAGGCGCTGGCCAACGGTCTTGACCTGCTGGGCGTGAAGGCCCCGGAAAAAATGTAATGGCGCGCGCAAGCGGAAAAAACCCTTTCCTCAACGGCTTCCTGGTCGGTCTTTTCGTCGGGCTGGCGCTGGCCGTGGCCGTCGCGCTGCTGGTGACGCGCAACAACCCCTTTGTCGACAAAACCCGGGGAACCGGCACGAGCGCTTCCGCACCCGAGGCCCCCCTTGAGGCGCCCAAGTACGAGTTCTACCAGACGCTGCCAGGCCCCGAATCGGATAGCGAACCTGCGCCGGCAACGCTTGCCGCCACGACCTACTATTTGCAGGCGGGCGCCTTCGGCAATGCCGCCGATGCCGAAGAAATGAAGGCCCGCTTGGCGCTGCTCGGCTTCGAGGCGAAAACCCTGGCTGCGCAGGAAGGCGAAACCCTGCTGCACAAGGTCAGGCTCGGCCCCTACAAAAGCCTGGATGAACTTAACACCGTCCGCGCCCGTCTCACGCAAGGCGGCGTGGAAACCATGCTGGTCAGAATCGGACCCAAGCCTGAGGAGAAACAATGATACGCATTCAAGCCATGCACCGTGCCTTGGCCTTTCTTGCCGGCCTGTTCGTGCTGACCGGCGCACTGGCCGTCGAACCCGCAGAAGAAGGCACCGACTACAAACGCCTGGCCAAACCGGTAGCGGTGGAAACCGGCCGGCAGATCGAAGTGGTGGAGTTTTTCTGGTACCGCTGCCCGCACTGCAACCAACTCGAGCCCGGCCTCGAAGCCTGGGTCAAGAAACTCCCCGCCGATGCCAAGTTTCGCGCCGTGCCCACCATCCTCAACCCGAACTGGCTGCCCGCCGCCAAACTGCACTACGCGCTGGCCGATGTGGGCGCCCTGGAGCGGCTGCGCGGGAAGGTCTTCGATGCTTACCACAGGGACAAGCTGGACCTGGACGACGAAACCGAGTTGATGGCCTGGATCAGGAAACAGGGCGTGGACGAGGCCAAATTCAAGGCAGCCTACCGCTCCTTCTCGGCCCAGACCCGCGCCATGAAAGGCAACCAGACCGCCCGCAACGCCGGCATTACCGGCGTGCCGGCCCTGATGGTCGACGGCAAGTACATTACCTCGATTTCCATGACCTTCACCGAAGAGCGCCTGTTCGAAGTGCTGGATCAACTGATCCAGCGCGCGCGCAGCGAACGCGGCGGCAAAACGGTCAAATAACGATACGTTGCCACAGGCAGACAAACCGCTGGCCGTATTGGATAACCCCCAGGGGGTTTTGGATAAACCCCAGGGGGTTTTGGATAAACCCCAAGGGG
>DCVO01000142.1 GCA_002327405.1 Thiobacillus sp. UBA2186
TAGCCGAACATCTCGGCCAGCGGCACTTCGGCCTTGATCGCCTTGCCGCCGCCAACCATGTCTTCCATGCCCTGAATGATGCCGCGACGACGGTTGAGGTCGCCCATCACGTCACCCATGTAGTCTTCGGGCGTTTCCACCTCGACCGCCATCATGGGCTCGAGCAGCACAGGATTGGCCTTGCGCATGCCTTCCTTGAACGCCAGGATCGCCGCCATCTTGAAGGCCTGCTCGGAGGAGTCCACTTCATGGTAGGAACCATCGAACAGGGTAACTTTCACGTCCACCACCGGGAAGCCGGCCAGGACGCCGTTCGGCATCGCTTCGTTGAGACCCTTTTCGACCGCGGGAATATATTCGCGCGGAACGGTACCGCCCTTGATGGCGTCGACGAACTCAAAGCCCTTGCCGGCCTCGTTAGGCTCCATCTTGATCCAGACATGACCGTACTGGCCCTTGCCGCCGGACTGCTTGACATGCTTGCCTTCGACTTCGACCAGCTTGCGGATGGCTTCACGGTAGGCAACCTGGGGGGCGCCCACGTTGGCTTCCACGCCGAATTCGCGCTTCATGCGGTCAACCAGGATTTCCAGGTGCAGCTCGCCCATGCCGGAAATGATGGTCNNGCACGCGGAAGGACGGATCTTCCTGCGCCAGGCGGCCCAGGGCGATGCCCATTTTTTCCTGGTCGGCCTTGGTCTTGGGCTCCACCGCCACGTGAATCACGGGCTCGGGGAACACCATGCGTTCCAGAATGACCGGCTTGTCCAATGCGCACAGCGTGTCGCCGGTCATGGCGTCTTTCAGGCCCACGGCAGCGGCGATGTCGCCGGCGCGCACTTCCTTGATTTCCTCACGCTGGTTGGCGTGCATCTGCAGAATGCGGCCCAGGCGCTCCTTTCTGCCCTTGACCGAGTTGTAGATGGTGTCGCCGGCATTGACCACGCCGGAATAGACGCGAAAGAAGGTCAGCTGGCCGACATAGGGGTCGGTCATGATCTTGAACGCCAAGGCAGCAAAGGGTTCGTCGTCGGAAGCCTTGCGCTCGGCTGCCGTACCGTTCTCCAGCTCGCAGGGGGTCGGCGGAATGTCGACCGGCGAAGGCATGTACTCGATCACGGCGTCCAGCATCTTCTGCACGCCCTTGTTCTTGAACGCGGTGCCGCACAGCATCGGCACGATTTCGCCGGCGATGGTGCGGGTGCGGAGGCCAAGATTGATGTCGGCCTCTGAGAGGTCGCCCTCTTCCAGGTACTTGTTCATCAGTTCTTCGGAAGACTCGGCGGCGGCCTCGACCATCTTCTCGCGCCATTCCTTGCAGGTCTCGAGGAGGTCGGCCGGGATGTCTTCATAGGTGAACTTCATGCCCATGGAGGCCTCGTCCCAGAAGATGGCCTTCATCTTGACCAGGTCGACCACGCCCTTGAAATTTTCTTCGGCGCCGATCGGCACCACGACGGGCACGGGATTGGCACGCAGGCGGGTCTTCATCTGGTCGTAGACCTTGAAGAAGTTGGCGCCGGTGCGGTCCATCTTGTTCACGAAGGCCAGGCGCGGCACATTGTATTTGTTGGCCTGACGCCACACGGTTTCGGACTGGGGCTGCACGCCACCCACGGCGCAATACACCATGCAGGCGCCGTCCAGCACGCGCATGGAGCGCTCGACTTCGATCGTGAAGTCCACGTGTCCGGGCGTGTCGATGATGTTGATGCGGTGTTCGGGATAGTTGTTCTCCATCCCCTTCCAGAAGCAGGTGGTCGCCGCGGAGGTGATGGTGATGCCGCGCTCTCGCTCCTGTTCCATCCAGTCCATGGTGGCAGCGCCGTCATGCACTTCGCCGATCTTGTGCGAAACACCGGTATAGAAAAGGATGCGCTCGGTCGTAGTCGTCTTGCCCGCGTCAATATGCGCGGAAATGCCGATATTGCGATAGCGCTCGATGGGGGTGTTGCGTGCCATGTCTAGTCAAATCCCCATCAGAAACGGAAATGCGAGAAAGCCTTGTTGGCTTCTGCCATGCGATGGACTTCTTCACGCTTTTTCATGGCGGCGCCGCGGCCTTCGGCGGCATCCAGCAACTCGCCGGCCAGACGGGCGTCCATGGATTTCTCGCCGCGCTTGCGGGCGGCATCGCGCACCCAGCGCATGGCCAGGGCGGTACGGCGGGAAGGACGCACTTCGACGGGCACCTGGTAGTTGGCGCCGCCCACGCGACGGCTCTTCACCTCGACGATGGGGCGCACGTTGTTCATGGCGGTGGAGAACACCTCCAGCGGATCCTTGCCGGATTTCCTGGAAATCTGCTCGAAAGCGCCATACACGATGCGCTCAGCGACGGATTTCTTGCCGCTGATCATGATGGCGTTCATGAATTTGGAAACTTCAACGTTGCCGAATTTCGGATCCGGCAGGATTTCACGCTTTTCTACTTCGCGACGACGAGGCATGTCTTCAGTCCTTTAATAATTTAAGCGGCCTTCGGGCACTGCTTTAACTTAGGCGGCCTTCGGGCGCTTGGCACCGTACTTGGAGCGCGCCTGCTTGCGGTCCTTCACGCCCGCCGTATCCAGCGAACCGCGAACGGTGTGGTAACGCACGCCCGGCAAGTCCTTGACACGACCGCCGCGGATCAGCACCACGGAGTGTTCCTGCAGGTTGTGGCCTTCGCC
>DCVO01000127.1:0-46701 GCA_002327405.1 Thiobacillus sp. UBA2186
GCGAGACCGGCTCCGGCAAGACCACGCAGATCCCCAAGATGTGCCTCGAGGTGCAGCTTGGATCAGGGGCGGCGAGCCCCGGCAAGTTGATCGGTTGCGCCCAGCCGCGCCGCATCGCCGCGCGCTCGGTGGCGCAGCGCGTGGCCGAGGAACTGAAAAGCGAGTTCGGCGGCCTGGTCGGCTACAAGGTGCGCTTCACGGACAAGGTCAGGCGCGATACCCGCATCAAGTTCATGACCGACGGCATCCTGCTCGCCGAGACCCAGNNACCGACGGCATCCTGCTCGCCGAAAGCCAGGGCGATCCCATGCTGTCGGCCTATTCCTGCATCGTGGTCGACGAGGCGCACGAGCGCTCGCTCAACATCGACTTTCTGCTGGGTTATTTGCGCACCCTGGTCGAACTGCGGCCGGAGCTGAAGGTCGTCATCACCTCCGCCACCATCGACGCCGAGAAGTTCTCCGCGCATTTCGGCAAGGCGCCGGTGATCGAAGTGTCCGGCCGCACCTATCCGGTGGAAATCCGCTACCGGCCGATGGAGAATGAAGCGGGCGCGGAGAAACAGACACTCGCCCTCACCCCCAGCCCCTCTCCCCGAGGGAGAGGGGAGAAAGGCAAGGAAGAAGCCGATCTCATCCAGGCCATCCTCGACGCGACCGACGAACTGGCCAAAGAGGGCTGGGGCGATACGCTGATCTTCTTGCCGGGGGAGCGCGAGATCCGCGAGACTGCCGAGGCTTTAAGAAAACATCACCCGCCGCATACCGAAATCCTGCCGCTGTTCGCGCGCCTGTCGGTCGAGGAGCAGGACCGCATTTTCAAGCCGGGCGGCGCGCGCCGCATCGTGCTCGCCACCAACGTGGCGGAAACCTCGCTCACCGTGCCCGGCATCCNNATTCGGCGCGCAACAAGGTCGAGCAACTGCTGATCGAGAAAATCTCGCAGGCGTCCGCCAACCAGCGCGCCGGCCGCTGCGGGCGGGTGATGGACGGCATCTGCATCCGCTTGTACGGCGTGGACGATTTCAACAACCGCCCGCGCTTTACCGACCCCGAGCTTTTGCGTTCCTCGCTCGCCGGCGTCATCCTGCGCATGAAGTCGCTGAATCTCGGCAATGTCGAAGGCTTCCCCTTTATCGATCCGCCGCAGGCCAGATTCATCGCCGACGGCTATCGCCTGCTGCACGAACTCAACGCGCTGGACGAGAAGAACGAACTGACCAAGATCGGCGAGCGCGTGGCGAAGCTGCCGCTCGACCCGCGCATGGCGCGCATGATCCTGGCGGCGGAGCGCACGGGCTGTCTTGCGGAAATGCTGGCCATCGCCAGCTTCCTGTCGGTGCAGGATCCGCGCGAACGGCCGCCGGATCGCGCCGGCAGCGCGGACGAGAAACACAAGCTCTTCGCCGACGAGCGCTCGGACTTCGTGTCGGTGGTGAAGCTGTGGCAGTGGTTCGACGAGGCCATCAGGCACAAGAAATCCAACCGTCTGCTGCAGAATCAGCTGGCCGATCACTTCCTGTCGCCGCGGCGCATGCGCGAGTGGCGCGACGTGCACGGCCAGCTCGCCACCCAGGCGGCGGAAATGGGCCTGCGCCTGAACGAAAAGCCCGCCGGCTACGACGCCCTGCACCAGGCGCTATTGACCGGCCTGCTGGGCAACATCGGCTTCAGGTCCGACGACGTCAAGGCGCGCAAGCCGGGCGAAGGGGCGTACCAGGGCGCGCGCGGATTGCGCTTTTCCCTGCATCCGGCCTCGGTGTTGGCGAAGAAAGGCCCCAAGTGGGTGGTGGCGGCCGAGTTGACGGATGTGGGAAGGCTCATGGGGCGCATGGCGGCGGAAGTGCGGCCGGAGTGGGTCGAGGCCGCATCGCAGCATGTGCTGGAACGCAGCTATTCCGAGCCGCACTGGGACCGCAAGTCCGCGCGCGTCATGGCCTACGAGCGCGTGACGCTCTATGGCGTGACACTGGCCTCGCGCCGCCGCGTGCACTACGGGCCGCTTGAACCGGAACTCGCGCGTGAGCTTTTCATCCGCGGCGCGCTGGTGGCGGGCGAATACGACACGCAAGCCCAATGGTTCCAGCACAATCGCGAACTCATCGCGCACATCGAGGAACTGGAGCACAAGGCGCGCAAGGCCGGGGTTTGGCTGGACGAGGAGCGCATCTACAAATTCTTCGATGCGCGTATCCCGCCGGGCATGCACAACGGCCCGGCCTTCGAGAAATGGCTCAAGGGCATCGATACCGATACGCTGAAACTCACGCGCGAGGACATCGTCGCCGAGGGCCTGGATCTTTCGCAGGGACTGTACCCGGAAAGCCTCAAGATCGACGGCGTCGAATGCGCGGTCAAGTACCGCTTCGAGCCCGGCCATCCGCTCGACGGCGCCACGCTGTCCCTGCCGCTGTACCTGCTGAACAGGGTCAGCGAAGCCCAGCTCGACTGGGCCATTCCCGGCCTGCTGCGCGACCGCGTCAATGCCTTGTTCAAGGCGCTGCCCAAGGACATCAGAAACAACTTTATTCCGCTGGCGCAATCGGTCACCACCTTCCTGAGCGAAGCCAGGCCCGGCGAGGCCCCGCTTGCGCAGACGGTGGCAGCCTGGGTCGAACGCCGCATTGGCAAAAAGACCGATACGCGCGAGGCCGACATCGATGCCCATCTCAAGCTCAACCTGCGGGTGCTCGACGATGGCGGCCAGGAGCTCGCCATGGGCCGTGATCTCTTCGCGCTGAAAAAACAATTGGGCGAGACCGCCAGCCTCGCCTACGGCAAGAGCGAGGAATCCAGCGAACATGAACGCGAAGGCATCACGGCCTGGGATTTCGGCGATCTGCCGGCCAGCGTCGCATTCAGCCGCGGCGGCCAGAAGCTCACCGGCTACCCGGCGCTGGTCGATGACGGCGACAGCGTGTCCATGAAGCTGCTGGACACGAAGGAGAACGCCGAAGCGGAGAGCAGAAAAGGGCTTGTGCGGCTCTTGCGGCTGGCGCTGTCCTCCCAGCTCAAGCAACTGGAAAAGGATTTGTCCAAGCAGACCGCGCTGGCCTTGAAGTACCGCGCCTTCGGCAATGCCGACGGCTTCTTTGCCGAACTGCTCGACACCATTGCCGCGCGCGCCTGCCTGGGCGAGGACGAGCTGCCGCGCAAGCAGAAGGAGTTCGACAAGCAGAAGGAGCGCGCCAAGCCGCGCATCGCGCCGGTGACGCAGGCACTGCTGAAATCGGTGGAAGAGTGTCTTGATTTATACCAGCAGGTGCAGGCGAAGCTCGCGCAGAAATCGCCTTTCGTCCATGCGCTAAAGGACGAGCAGGCGCATCTGGCAAGACTGGTTTATCCGGGATTCATCGGCGCCACGCCCTGGGAACGCTGGCAGCACCTGCCGCGCTATTTGCGTGCGATCCTGCGCCGCCTGGACAAGCTGCCCAGCGCCGGCGATCGCGACGCGCGCCACACCGCCATCATCCAGGGGCTGGAGGCGCGTTACCAGGAGCGCCTTGCCAAACACCGCAAGGCCGGCATCATCGATCCGCAGCTTGCGGAATTCCGCTGGCATCTGGAGGAGCTGCGCGTGTCGCTGTTCGCACAGGAACTGAAAACGCCGTACCCGGTTTCGGCCAAGCGCCTTGAAAAACTGTGGGAGAGCGTCCAACAATAAAGGCGTGAGGGGTGAGGCGTGAGGGGTGAGGGGTAAACTGACAACTGATGACTGACCACTGTCTACTGTCAATGCAAGAAAAAGCCTTCAACCTGCCCAATGCCATCACCGGCATCCGCCTCATGGGGGTGCCGGCCACGATCTGGTTCATGCTGGAGAGCCAGTGGTCGATCGCGACCTGGGTGTTCCTGGCGGCCGCGCTGACCGACGGCCTCGACGGTTTTCTCGCGCGCAGGCTGCATCAGACCACGGCCATCGGCGCCGCGCTCGACACCGTTACCGACAAGGCGCTGTCGCTGTCGGTGCTGGTGGTGCTGTTGAGTTTCGAACTGGTGCCGGTGTGGGTGGCGCTCGCCATCGTCATCCGCGACGCGGTGATCGTGGTCGGTGCCCTGGCCTACCGCGGCATGGCCGGCCACCTGGAAATCCAGCCCACGCTGCTCGGCAAGACCAACACCTTTGCCGAATTCGCCATGCTCGCCCTGGTGCTGGGACGCGAGGCCGGCATCGTGCCGGGCGAGGCCTGGGTTTATCCGATGTTCTGGCTGGTGTTCGCCACCACCCTGGCGTCGGGCATGCAGTACGTGTGGATCTGGGGCAAGAAGAGCCTGTTTCAGTAGGTTTTATGCCGAGGGGCATAAAACCTGCTGAAACAGGCTCTACGCTCGGCAGGCGGGAGCAGGCTAGGCCCGGCCGCGGTGGCTCGTTTTGGCGCGGTACATGGAGGCATCCGCCGCGCGGATCAAATCGTCCTCGGCCATGCCGTTTTCGGGATAGATTGCCTGGCCGATGCTGGCTGCTATCGTCAACTCGATGCCTCGCAGGACGACCTTTTCCTGCAGTGAAGCCTGGATCTTGTCCGCCGCAGCCTGGCAGTCGAGCCGGCTGCCCACCTCGCCCAGCAGCACCAGGAATTCATCGCCTCCAGCGCGTGCCACGGTATCCGCCTCGCGCACGTTATCGAGCAGGCGGCGCGCAACCTCGCTCAGCAGGGCATCGCCGATCTGGTGTCCGTAGAGGTCGTTGACCGTCTTGAAATTGTCGAGGTCGACAAACAGCAAGCCGAACTTGGTGTCGTAACGTTTGGCGCGCAGCAGGGCCTGCCTGAGCCGGTCGTAGAACAGCTTGCGGTTGGCCAGGCCGGTCATGGCGTCGTGCGTCGCCTCTTCTTCGAATGCGGCACGCGCTGCTTCCAGCGCCCTCATTTGCCAATCGATTTCCCGGGTGTTGGCGGTCAGGCGTCTCAAGGTAAACCAGGCCAGCCCCATGCCGAGAACGGTGGCGAAGATTCCGGCCAGCAGTGTGGTTTGCAGGTTGCGCTGGTAATCCTGCCGCGTTTCCCACAAGGCCAGATTGTTGGCCATCTGCAGTTCGCCGCGCATTGCGGCGAGCATTTCGTTGAGGCGCTCCTGCATCGGGATGCCTTCCGCCACCAGGATGATCCAGGCGTCCTCCGTGCGCTCGCCCGCCAGCAGATCGGTGACGCGTTCCTGCATGGGCATGATCTTCTCGATCAGTTCGCTCTGCTCGTCGTAGAGTTTCTGCTCCTGGGGGGTGAGGCCCAGGTCCCTCAAGCGCTGGCGGCCGCTGCCGACCAGAAATCCGGCGCGGTTGAATTCCAGGAAAAGCTGGTCGCGCGAGAAAGGGTCGCGTTCGATGGCCATGCGCAGCAGGCGGTCCGCACGCGCCAGCGCATCCACCTGGATGGCGGTGACGGTTTCGATCTTGCGGTTGTGCAGTTCCACGACCTTGTCCATCCGCTCCTGGAAGTGCCCGAGCTGATAGATGGCGTTGGCGGCCTGGGCTGCAATGAGCAGGATCAACGCCAGAAACGCACCGCCGGTCAGCAGGATAAAGACCCGATTCATTCGCTCAGCACCCGCGCTTGCCCGAATTATTGAATCTACGGCGAAAGCGGCTGATTATTGAGCTGCCCTGGCCAAATCTGCGAGGATTTCGTCGGCATGCCGCGTCGGATCGACCCGGCCGTATACCCGCCAGACCTTGCCCTGCGGATTGATCAGGAAGGTGTTGCGCCTGGCCAGGCGCAGCAGCTTCCAGTCCATCAGTGTGCCGTAACGGCGCGCAACGCTGCCATCGGTGTCGGCCAGCAGGGGGAAATTCAGATGATATTTTTCGGCGAATCCGGCGTGGCTTGCCTGGGTGTCCACGCTCACGCCGAGGACGGCCGCCCCGGCGGCCTGCAGTTTGGCGAGGCCGTCGCGAAACGCGCAGGCCTCGCGCGTGCAGCCTGGCGTGTCGTCCCTGGGGTAGAAATACAGCACCAGCCAGCGGCCGGCGTAGTCGGAAAGCCTGTGCCGATTGCCCAACTGGTCAGACAGGGCGAAATCCGGCGCACTGGCCCCTGCTTCGGGCCGGGGGCCGATATGCCAGGCACGCCAGACCAGCCAGGCAAATAGCAGTAAAACAAGCGGCAGCGCGATTTTCATGCGGCCATCATAACAGCGCAGAGCCAGGTTCCTGGATATTCCATTTCCAAATCAAAAAGATCGCGAAGGCGAGCCGCAGACAGTACGGGTTGTACGGCAAGGCGAAGCCGACAAAGAGATTTTTGATTTGGAAATGGAATAAAATGCGCGCCACGCCCCCGTAGCTCAGTGGATAGAGCATCCCCCTCCTAAGGGGAGGGTCGCACGTTCGATTCGTGCCGGGGGCGCCATCTTGGTTGCCTTGGCTGAAAGGCCTATCCCGCACTTTCTCCCAAATACCGCCGTCCCGCAGGGCGCAGGCGTTTGCACGCCTTGCGGGCGTGGACTATAGTGGCTCGATAATGTGCGAGTAGACGCGAAGGGGAGAAGCGGACGTCGGGCAATGCCCATCCCCGGCGGTTTGCCGCAAACAGGGGAAGGGGGGAATGTCGCAGCCATCGCCTGCAGTCGATCAATCCGCGGCTGGACAAGCCAAGCTTCGCGCGGCGGCGGCATATTTCCTGCCCGCGCTGGCCCTGTTCGTCGTTGTCTGGCTGTTGCCCATTCCGGCGCATTTGCTTACCCCTGCGCGCCATCTGGTGCTGCACAATTTCCTCGAAGGCTTTGCCATTGCGGTTTCGGTGATGGTGTTCGCCTATGGCTGGTCCACCTACGGCGCAACGCAGCCGCGCGGCGTCACCATCATCGCCGCCGGTTTCCTGGCAGTCGGCGTGCTCGATTTCGCCCACCTGCTTTCCTATGCCGGCATGCCGGATTTCGTCACGCCGGGAAGTCCGAACAAGGCGATCTACTTCTGGCTGATGGCGCGCCTGGCTGCAGCGCTGGCCATCCTGGCCGTCGCGGTGGGCGGGTTTTCCCGGCAGGCGTTTTCCCCGCGCTGCCGTCTTGTCCTGTTCGGCGCAGCGCTGGCGGTGTCGGCGTTTTGCTACTACGTCGTGCTGTTCATGCCGGCTGCCTTGCCGCAAATGTTCGTGGCGGGAACGGGGCTGACGCCGCTCAAGATCGGCGCCGAATATTTCCTGATCCTGCTGCAGCTCGCTGCCATTGCGCTGATGGTCTGGCGGCATGGCCGCAGCGGCCTGCCGGACGAATCGAGGCTGGTGGCTGCACTGGGCATCATGGTGCTGTCGGAGCTGTGTTTTACGCTTTATGCGCATGTGTTCGACGCATTCAACGTGCTGGGCCACGTATACAAGACCGTCGCCTACTACCTGATCTACCGCAGCGTGTTCGTGGCTTCCGTGCGCATCCCGTTCGAAAGGCTCAAGGCCTCGGAGAGTGCGCTGCGGGAAAGCGAACAGCAGGTGCGTGCGCTCAATGCCGATCTTGAAATGCGCGTCGACATGCGCACCGCACAGCTTGCCGCTTCCAACAGCGAGCTGGAGCGTTTTGCCTATGTCGCCTCGCACGATTTGCAGGAGCCTTTGCGTACGGTGTCGAGTTACCTGCAATTGCTGGAACGCCGCTACCAGGACAGGCTGGACCAGGACGGGCGCGAATTCATCGGCTTTGCCACGAACGGCGCCGCGCGCATGCAGGGCATGATCCGCGACCTGCTCGATTACTCGCGCGTGCAGACTCGGGGCCAGCCCTTCGCGCGGGTTGACATGAATGAAGCGCTGGCCGAGGTGTTGGGCGATCTCGGCCTGGTCATCCAGGAAAACGCGGCGACAGTGACGCATGATCCGCTGCCGGTGGTCATGGGCGATGCCGGACAGCTGCGCCGGCTGTTGCTGAACCTCATCGGCAATGCCATCAAATATCGCAACGCGGAGCCGCCGCGCATCCATCTGTCCGCAGATCGCATCGAAAACGGGTCAGTCGAGATGCCGGAGACGGCCCCGAATGCGGGCTGGCTGATCGGCGTCGAAGACAACGGCATCGGCATCGAAATGCGGCATTTCGACAAGATATTCCAGCTGTTCCAGCGCCTGCACGGGCGCGGGGCGTATCCGGGCAGCGGGCTGGGCCTGGCTTTGGCCAAGCGCATCGTCGAACGCCATGCCGGCGCCATCTGGGTGAAGTCGATTCCCGGAAAGGGCTCAACTTTTTATGTTGCGCTGCCGATACAGTCCGGTGCCTAGCAAACGATAAGGCCCGCCCGGGAGGGAGTGCATTAAAAGAACATACAAGGGCAGTCTCCTTTTATCTGATTCCGTTGTCAGCTGTCCTGTCGTCCGGGACCTCTCTTCAGCTTGCTTCTTCCGGCTGATGCGGCAGTTCAGGTTTGCGTTCCGCACAAAAACCATATAGAAATAGTGGTTATATAAGTGGTTAACAAAAAAATAAAGAGTAATCATGAAGCTGCTTCTGGTCGAGGATAATCCCGCCGACGCTCGGTGGGTGCGGGAGTTGCTGGCTGATGCCGGCGGCGGCGTGGAACTGACGCATGTCGAAAGCCTGGGGGAGGCGCTCGCCCTGCTCGGCGAGCGGAACTTCGACGTCCTGCTGCTCGACCTCGATCTGCCGGACAGCGCCGGCACCGAAACCTTTGCCAGTGTCATCAAGGCCAGCGGCAGCGTGTCCGTGGTCGTGCTGACCGGGCTGGACGATGAAAGCATCGGCAGCCAAGCAGTTGCCGCCGGCGCCCAGGACTTTCTGGTCAAGGGCCGCTTCGACGGCAGCTTCCTGTTGCGCACCCTCCAGCATGCCGTCGAGCGCCAGCGCCTGTTGAGCCGGCTGGCGCGCGAAGTCGCCCTGCGCGAGGAGGCGCAGGTGGCGCTGGAGCAGGTCAACGATGTGCTCGCGGACCGGGTGCACGCGCGTACCGAACAGCTGCTGCAGGTCAACCGCGCGCTCAGTGTGCTCAGTTATTGCAACCGCACCCTGCTGCGCGCACGCGGCGAACAGAACCTGCTGGACGAAATCTGCCGCCTGGTGGTGGAGGATGGCGGTTACCAGATGGCCTGGGTGGGCTATGCGCTGGACGACAAGGCCAAGAGCGTACGGCCGGTAGCCAGCGCCGGCGAAGATACCAGCTGCGTCCAGATCCTGCGTTATTCCTGGTCCGACGACGAGTGGGGGCGCGGCCCTTTCGGCACCGCCATACGCACCGGCCGTATTGCCATGGAACGCGACATCGCTGGCAGTGTAAGTTTTTCTCCATGGCGCGAAGCCGCGTTGAAACGGGGCGTGCAGGCCGTGCTGGCACTGCCGCTGCGTGTGGAGAACCGCGTGATCGGCATGCTGTCTCTTTGCGCGCACGCGTCCACGGTTTTTGAAGAGCATGAACTGAAGCTGCTCGAGGAACTCGCCGCCGATTTGTCTTTCGGCATCGAAACCCTGCGCGCGCGCGCCGCGCGGAAGGAGGCGGAAGCCAAGGCGCGCCTGCTTTCCAGCGCCATCGAGCAGACTGCCGACCTGGTGACCATAACCGATCGCGAAGGCACCATCCTGTATGTCAACGCGGCTTTCGAGAAAGTGACGGGTTATGCGTTCGACGAAGCCGTGGGCAGGACGCTCGCCATCCTGAAATCCGGCATACAGTCGCCCGAGGTTTACGAGAATCTCTGGCGCACTCTCAAGTCCGGCCAGGTTTACCACGGCACCCTCATCAATCGCCGCAAGGACGGCAGCCTGTATTACGAGCAGAAGACCATCACGCCCATCATCAAGGACGTGCTCGGCGAGATCACGCATTTCCTGTCCACCGGCAAGGACATCACCAACGAAGTCGTCGTCGAAAACCGTCTGCGGCAGCTTTCGCTCCACGATCCGCTGACCGAACTGCCCAACCGCGGGCAACTCAGGGACAGGCTCGAGCGGCTGCTCGAAAGAGGCGAGAGCGACGGCGAGGGCGCGGCGGTGCTGGTGCTCAACCTGGACCGCTTCAAGGTCGTCAATCACAGTCTCGGCCATGAAGGCGGCGATGCCCTGCTGCAGGCGACGGCCCAGCGGCTGCTCGAACTCGTCCGTCCGGGCGACGTGGTCGCACGCCTGGAAGCCGACAGCTTTGCCGTCCTGATGGACGACATCAATACCGTGGACGGCGTATCGCCGGTGGCGGACAAGCTGCTGACGGGCTTTGCCGAGCCCTTCGTCATCTGCGGCGAGGAGGTTTTCGTCACGGTCAGCATGGGGGTGAGCGTGTGGCCGAGCGACGGCGACTCCGCCGCCGAGCTGCTGCATAATGCCGAGGTGGCGCTGAGTCGGGCCAAGCAGCGCGGCCGCGCGCGCTGCGAATATTACGAGCCGGCCATGAACACGCAGGCGGCGAAGCGGCTTTCCATCGAAACCAGCCTGCGCCATGCGCTGGAACGGCAGGAATTCGTGCTGCATTACCAGCCCAAGGTGGACGTGGAAAGCGAGCGCATCGTCGGCGTCGAGGCGCTGCTGCGCTGGCAGCATCCCGAGCGCGGCCTGGTGCCGCCGGGCGATTTCATTCCCCTGCTGGAAGAAACCGGCTTGATCGTCCCGGTCGGCCGCTGGGTGCTGGAAACCGCCTGCGCCCAGCATCGTGCCTGGGCGGCGCACGGCTGCGGTTTTCTGGTGATGGCGGTCAACCTTTCCGCCCAGCAGTTCGTCCAGGATGACCTGGTGCAGATGGTGGGGGATTCGCTGGCGGCCTGCGGCTTTGAAGGCGAGGCCGACTGGCTGGAACTCGAAATCACGGAAAGCGCCGTCATGCACGATGTCGGGCATACCGCCAGAACCCTGCAGCAACTCAAGGATATGGGCATCCGCGTCGCCATCGACGATTTCGGCACCGGCCATTCCTCGCTGAGCTATCTCACCCGCCTGCCGATCGACGTGCTCAAGGTTGACCGTTCCTTCGTCATCCCCCTGCCGCACAGCCAGCAGGACAGGGAAGTCGTGCGCGCCATCATCGCGCTGGCACGCAGCCTGGGCCTGGAGGTGGTGGCCGAAGGCGTCGAAACCGCGGACCAGCAGGCCTTTCTGCTTGGCCAGGGCTGTACGCTTGCGCAAGGCTACTATTTTTCCCGGCCGCTGCCCCCCGAGCAGATCATGCCCCTGCTGGCGCGGGCGGAGCATTCGGTGCGCGAGGACCGCACATGGTAGTCAAGGGTGATGCGACGGCCGGACGGGCGTGTTAGAAAAACGGCCGTATAAACGCCGAACCGGACAAGCTGGAGGAAAGCAATGGACCGATCGATGGAAATCCTGTTGGTGGAAGACAACCCGGCCGATGTCAGGCTCATGCAGGAAGCGCTTCGCGAAACCCGGGTGGGAAATACGCTCCGCGTCGCCGCGGACGGCATCGAAGCCATGGCCTATCTGCGCCATGAAGGCGGCTATGCCAACATGCCGCGCCCCGACATCGTCCTGCTCGACCTCAATTTGCCGCGCAAGAACGGCCACGAGGTGCTGGCCGAAATCAAGAGCGATCCCATGCTCAAATGCATTCCTGTCGTGATCATGACGACTTCTTCGTCGTCCGAGGATATCTGCCGCTCCTATGATCTGCAGGCCAATTGCCACATCACCAAGCCGGCTGACATCGACCGCTTCATCGGCGCGGTCGGGATCCTGGGCGAGCATTGGCTGAAAGTGGCCAGCCTGCCGGGCAATTGCGCCGGCGTCGTCGCCTGACGGCTTTCCGTCAGCCGCGCTGCCCGCGTTTCCCGGCTGCCGTTTGCAGCGCTGACCTGAGCCTGGGCAATTCCTCGCGGTAGGCCTCGGCGTCGCCGTAGTCGGTGAACTGGCCGTAGTGAGAGTGTGCCTGCAGCAGCCGGCGCGCATGGCGGATGGGGCACCAGTACTGCTCGGTGCGCGCGATGATTTCCTTGACGTAGGCTGCGAGCCCGTTGGCGTAGGAACAGTAGGTGCAGTGGAATTTCTCGATGGCATTGAGATAGGCGAGCTGCGCGCGGTCGAAAGCCATGTAGTCCGCCCGCCGCACCTTCTCGATGCGGTACATCGGAAAGCACAGGAACTGGTAGAGCGTGACGCCGAGGTCGAGCGCCGCCAGCGGCACGATCATGGCGTAGATGACCGGCGCGGTGACGATGTTGCGCAGCTCGGCGCGGCCGAGGTATTCGACGATGCCGGTCTTGAAGCGGCGCTGGCGCTGCAGGATTTCGTGCTCGAAGCGCACGTGGTGATGCTCGAAACGCACGTGCAGGGCTTCGCGACGGCCCTCCGGTTCGTTTTCCAGTTCCGCTTCGAGGGCGCGGATGCGCTGGAGGATGTCGTTGACTTTCGGGTTCATTGCAGGATCCTGTATGGGATCCCGCCCATGGTACGTGTTTTATTGACGGGGAATTCAACTGCTTGAATTTCCCGTCAATAAGCCGCCGAGATTTGATTGTGATTTATCCGAAACCTGGCGCGGTTTTCCGGTCATTCCGGTTTATTGCCGTCGGCTGCTTTTTTCAAGTTCGTAAGCTTCGGATCGAATGACCACTGCTTGAACCTTTTATCCGCAGATTGCGCAGGTAAACACAGATCAGGAAATTGACGAATCATCCTGCTTTGACCGCTGTGCGGATCAGCGTTGAACGACGTCATCCGTCGATTTCGGAAAATGCATCCCGGTAAAAGAAGACGAAGCGTCCGTCCTCGATGTCGATCATCAGGCCGGCGCCATGGTTCAGGGCGTAGTCCACATAGCCGGGGGTGGCGGATGCCTGATGGCACTCGCTGACATGCCGGGGAGCTTCGAAATCGCGGTCGCGATCGTACCACGACAACAGCATGGGCGATTCCAGCCTGGCCGCGGCCTGGCCTTGCGCCAGCCGGATCGCATCCCGGTAATCCGGCAAAGGCGGCAGAGGGGCCAGACGCAGCGTCGTCATGCCGCTGAAATCCGGCTTTGCCGGCAGCGGGCAGACCGGCTCGCTCACAGGCGCGGGTGTGGCATCAATGGCGCACGCGCGGCTGGCAGAAATGGCAATGCGGCGCATCGCCGAACAGGTCCCACAGGTATTTTGTTTCCACATGCACCAGGCGCTCGTGGTCGCCGGCTTCCAGGTAGACATCGGGCTGGGCCATCAGCGCATCATCCCAGATCATTTCCACGCCCCACGCCTGGGGCAGGCCGGGGATCACGCCGGGATCGCAGTCGGGAAACAGCTCTGCGACCCGTTCTTCCTCGGCCAGGCTGAATTCCTGGCCGTGATCCAGCCCCAGCCTGCCAAGATGCACTTCCTGGTCGGCGGGGATCATCGCCACCATCAGGCACTGGTCGCCTTCCAGCAGTACGCCCTTGGCCACGCGACTGGAGTCGACGTGGGCGGAGCGCGCGGTGGCGAGGCTGGTCTGCGTATGCGGATGGGCCACGACATCGAACGGAATCATGTGCTTGTCGAGGAAACGCTCGATTCGGTGCAGCGCATTCATGGTCATCTCCTTGTGCGTGTATAAGGGAATGAATTCACTATAGTTCAGGACTCGGATACAGCAGGGGAGAATCATGATCCGTCCCGTTGAAAAGCTGGTTCGCGCCGCCGAGGTGACCGAGGGCGCGGGTGTCGCCGTGCATCGCACCATCGGCACGCCGGCGCTGAAGAATCTCGACCCCTTCCTCATGCTGGACCATTTCGGCGGCAGCGATCCGGACGAGTACATCGCCGGCTTTCCGCCGCACCCGCACCGCGGCTTCATCACCTTCACCTACATGCTGGACGGCCACATGGAACACCAGGACAGCATGGGCAACCGCGGCGACCTGCGCTCGGGCGGTGCGCAGTGGATGAAGGCGGCGAGCGGGGTGATCCATTCCGAAATGCCCAAGCAGACCGGCGGCCTCATGCGCGGTTTCCAGCTATGGATCAACCTGCCGGCCGCCGAGAAAATGTCCGATCCGGCCTACCAGGAATTTTCCCCGCAGGCGATTCCGGAAATCGAGGACGGCCCGGTGCGGGTGCGCCTGCTGTCGGGCAGGTATGCCGGCAGGCGCGGCGTGATCGACGACCCAAACACCGACATGCACTACCTCGATGTCGCGCTGGGGCCGGGCAACGAATTCGCGCTGCCGCTGGCGGGCGATTATGCGGCTTTCGTCTGTGTCTACGAGGGCGGCGCCGCAACCGGCAGCAGCGACTTGCCGCAGCACAGCCTCGCCGTGCTGGGAGAGGGCGACGAGATTCGCGTAATCGCCGGGCCGGCTGGCGCGCGCTTCATCTGCGTGGCGGGCAAGCCCATCGGCGAGGAAGTGGTGCAGTACGGGCCTTTCGTCATGAACACGCGCGCGGAAATCGAACTGGCCTTCCGCGAATACCAGAGCGGGCAATTGGTGAAGAAGAAGGCGGCGATGACGGGGGTAAGGAAAGGCGGGTTAACCACGGGGGACACGGGGAGCACGGGGAAGACTTATTTCTAAAACCAAAGACAAAGTGATGTGGTGTTGATGCTTTTGCTTTGGTTTTCCCCGTGTTCTCCGTGTTCCCCGTGGTTAATGTTTTTAAATCAATTTCCCCAGCACGTAGCCGATGACGATGCCGATGATCAGCGCGACGGTGAGGCCGCGGTAGGTGAGCACGTCCTTGGAATAGCCGCGGCGGATGGCGACATAGGAGACGAAATAGCCCACGGCGTTGAGCAGCCAGATGAAGCCGATCGACAGCACTTTCACGATCAGCGGCCCGATAACCGGCACCAGCGCGATGACGCCCACCAGCCAGGCGAAGGCGTTGGACAGGACGCCGACTACCACCACGCCGCCGGCAATTACCCGGCGGTCGACGTTGTAATGCAGCCCCAGCCATGCCAGGCCGCCGATGGCGAGCCACAGCGGCAGCATGACTTTCCAGTTGCGCCACCAGGGCTTGACCGGGCAGGCTTCGCCTTCGGGAAGGCCGGTATTTTCCAGCGGGTGCGCGGAGTGTGCATGCGGATCGGGCTGGGCCATCAATCCAGCGCCCATTCCAGGCGGTCGCGGCCGAAGCGCTTGGCCTGGTACAGCGCCACATCTGCGCGCCGGACAGCGCTCTCCAGGCTGTCGTGCGGGAGCGCGCGGGTCATGCCGATCGAAACCGTCAGATGTACGGTCTGCCCATCCGGCAAGGCCATCGGGCTGCTGCGTACGAGATGCAGCACGCGCTCGGCGACATGGTCGGCGGCCTCGTCGTCCACGCCGAGAAACAGCAGCATGAATTCCTCCCCGCCGTAGCGCAGCAGCCGGTCGTTGCCGCGCAGGGCGGTTTTCAACAGCCTGGCGAGGTGGACAAGCGCCGCATCGCCCGCAGGGTGGCCATGGCTGTCGTTGATTTTCTTGAAGTGGTCGGCGTCCACCAGGGCGATGAACACGGCATTGCCGCTGCGCTCGGCGTCCGCCTGGCGCACCGCGAACAGCGTGTGCAAGCCGTGGCGCAGCGGCAGGCCGGTGAGCGGGTCGGACTGCGCGCGCGCGCGCACGAACTGTTCCTTGAGGAGGGCCAGTTCCCGCACCATGGCGGCCTGGTTGGATTCGAAGGACTCGAACCAGTACGAATCGACCTGCTTGCCCTCGAGCACGGCCAGATACAGTTCGCGCACCGCCCGATGCATGTTGCTGTGTGCGGTTTCGAGATTGTGCACGCACACCGGTTCGAGTTTCTGCAGGCGCTCGGATACGGTGCCGAACCAGCGGCCGAATCCGCACAGCTGGTGCGCATTGTTTTGCAGCATGTCGTCTGCGGGGGCTTCGCCGAGCAGGGCGCAGCGCAGCAGGCGCTGGCTCCATGCCAGGTGCGCCTGCATGGCTTCGTCCAGGCGCATGGGGAGGTCGGTGATTTCCTGGGGGGAAAACAAGGGCTCGTCGGTGGCTGGCATGGGCGCTGGCTTGGCGGAAGTTTCGTTCATTATAGCGTTGCGGCGCAGGCGCTCGGGCGGGGGCAGTCAGGCGGCTCGGATCAGCAGGCGCCGGTTGAGCAGGGAAGCGAACTCGTCGGGCGGGATCGGCCGGCTGATCCAGTTGCCCTGGGCAAGCTGGCATTTGAGCGCCAGCAGCGCGCTGTACTGGTCTTCCGTCTCCACGCCTTCGGCGACCACGATCTTGTCCAGCACGCCGGCCAGCGCCAGGATGGTGTGCACGATGGCGGTGTCGTCCGCCTCAAGGTTGATGCCGTCGACGAAGGATTTGTCGATCTTGACCTTGTCCGCGGGGATGCGCTTGAGGTAGCTCAAAGAGGAGTAGCCGGTGCCGAAGTCGTCGATGGCGATGCGTACGCCCAGCGACTTGAGTTCGCCGAGGATGCGCGTGCTCGCCTCCTGGTCCAGCATGGCAACCGTTTCAGTGATCTCGACGCCGAGCCGTTCCGGGCTCACGCCGGATTGCTTGAGCGCGGCGGAAATCTTTTCCACCAGCCTGGGGTCCTGAAACTGGCGTGGCGAAATATTGACCGATACCCACAGGTCGTGGCCGGCTTTGTTCCAGGCGTTCACCTGCGCCAGGGCGGTGTGCAGCACCCACTCGCCCAGGGGAATGATCAGGCCGGACTCCTCGGCAACGCCGATGAAGTGTTTCGGCATGACGACAGTGCCGTCCGCACGCACCCAGCGCACCAGCGCCTCGGCGCCGACGATGCGGCCGCCGCGCATGTCCACCACCGGCTGGTACACCAGCTGGAAGAGGTTTTCCTGCAGGGCTTCGCGCAGCAGTTGTTCCATTTTCACGCGCTCGGTGACGCGCTCGCCCAATTCGTCCATGTAGACGGAAAACCGGTTGCGGCCGAGATGCTTGGCTTCGTACATGGCGGTGTCGGCGTGCTTGAGCAGGGTGTAGATGTCGGTGCCGTGTTCGGGGAATTGCGCGATGCCGATGGAAGGCGTGACCTGCAGCGAATGTTCGTCTGCCTTGATGGGCTGCTTGAACGCCTCGATCAGGCGTTCGGCGATGCCCACCGCCGCGTCCACGCCGCGCCCCGGCAGCACGACCAGGAACTCGTCGCCGCCCAGCCGGGTCAGCGTGCCTTCTTCGCGCAGGGTGTCCTTGACGATGCCGGCAATGGCGACCAGCAGCTTGTCGCCCAGGGCATGGCCGAGCGAGTCGTTGATGTCCTTGAAGCGGTCGATGTCCACGAACAGCAGCGAGAATTTTCGCTCCAGGGTGTGCGACATGTCGATGCAGAACTGCATCATCTCTTCGGCGGCTGCGCGGTTGGGCAGGCCGGTCAGGGCGTCGCGCCGGGCCTGGGAAACAAGTTCCTCGCTGTGCAGCTTCTCGCGCCGCCAGATACGCTGCGCGACCACGGACGAGGCCAGCAGGAACACGAGCGAGATGAGCAGCACCGCGGCGTTGTGCGCCCACCACTGCTGCCAGACATGAATCCAGGGGGCGGAAACATAGGCGAACAGGTTGCCGTGCTCGATCCGGGTAAAGGCGGCCAGCCGCTGCGCATTGAGGTTGCCCCAGTAGGAATCGCCGCGGATATGGCCGGCACGCAGGCCAGGCGAAATGCGGATTGCCTGGGTGAGCGGCTCGTCGGATAGCCTGCCGTAAATGGCGGAGGGGTCCTCGATCGGCCAGCGCGCCTGCTGGTAGCCGTCGCTGCGCAACAGGCCGATGTAGCTCCTGGGCGGCATGGGCAATTCATGCAGGAAAGTGCCCTCGCGCTCGAGCGGAATGGCGGCCTGGACCATGAAGCGCGGCATGCCGTTTTCATCGCGGACGACGTGGCGGATGGCGAAGCGCCAGCGCCGGATGGCCTTGCCGAATTCGGGCGCGCCCACGATGTAGGGCGCGTGGCCGGCCATATCCTTCAGCAGCTGATTGATGTAGGGCGGGTCCTTGCGGAAGTCCGGCAGCGGATTGCCCGGTTTGACCGCGGTGTTGATCCGCATTTCGCCATCGGGGGCGAATACCGCCATCGCCACGATCTCCGGATGATGGTTCTGGAATTCGTTCAGCAGTCCGCGGCAGGCCTGCGGGGTTTCCAGCACGCCGCACTTGTCCAGCAACTGGCCGAGCGGGTCGAGGCCGTTGCCCAGGTTGGAGAAGAAGGCGTCGGACACGGCCGCAAGAAAACTGGACTGGATGAGCAGGTTGTCGCGGACCTCGCGTTCCTCGCGGTCCCAGCTGTGCAGGCAATAGGCAAACAGCGCTCCGCTGCCGCCGATGACCAGGGCGAGCACCGAATTGCGCAGCAAGCGGGTGAAAGAAGAAGGGTTCCCCTGCCCCTTTGGATTAGCCAGCATTCTCCATCGCTATTTTCGGTTTTTCTTTTTTTGTTAACGCCGGTGCCCGGCCGGTTATATCGGAACAGCTGTTTCCGGGCGGGGTATAACCGGGACAATAATATCCATAAAACGGCTCTATCCCATGGAACTTTAACCCTATCCAGGGCGAGCGGGCGGTCAGTCTATTTCGCGCGCGAAGCAAGCTTGATGGTCTCGCCCGCGACCATGAAGGCGCCCATGCCGCGATGGTGCAGGGTGCGCGGGTTCTTCACCTTGGGATCGATCCAGGCCTTGACGACTTCCAGCACGAAGAAGTTGTACTTGTTGACCAAGCGGCTGTCGGCAATGCGGCATTCGAGATTGGCGTAACACTCTGCGATGAGCGGCGCCTTCACCAGCGCGGCAGGGGCGGGCGTGAGGCCGCAGGCCGCGAACTTGTCGATTTTCCCGCCCGTGGTATTGCCGCATTTCACCACCGCGTCCGCCAGTTCCAGGGTGGGAATGTTGATCACGCACTCGCGCGTCTTGCGCAGGATGTCGAAACTGTAATTGCGCGCGCTGATCACGCAGCCCACCAGCGGCGGTTCGAACTCCATCATGGTGTGCCACGACTGGGTCATGATGTTCGCGCCCGCCCTGCCGGCGACGCTGATCAGCACCACCGGCCCCGGCTCCAGCAGGCCGTAGGCCTTGGCAAGGGGAAGGAGACGCTTGGCCATGCACCTACTTCAGGTTGCTGGACGAGAACAGCAACACCTTGCCGCCGGCGAAGGTCACGTTGATGGAGCGTTTCCCGTCGCCCCACACACAGTTGCGCACGCCGATCACGTCGTCGCATTTTTCGGGGTTGCCGATGAGCCGGGTGACTTCGTCGTAATCCATGCCGGGTTCGATCTTGTTGTAGTTTTCCAGCGTCAGCTTGCTGCACCCCAGCAGCATCAGCAGCAGGCCCATGGCCAGAACGGTTTTTGCTCTCATGCGGGCTCCTTGGCTTGTCGAGGAAATTCGTCCCAGGCGCTTGAATTTTTTGACTTGATGACGAATCGATGCTTAACTCATGACAAGCGTTGTCTTGCAGCAGACGTCCCATATTAACCCAATGTCGGAGGAACAACTTATGCGCAAACCGTCCCTGGCTGCGGCCGCCTGTGCCGCCGTATTCGCCACCCCTCTGATGGCCGCGGAAGCGCCGGTCGTCATCAAGATTCCCCGCCTCACCGTGGAGGCCTCCGAGAAGCTGGCCCGCGGGGCCATGGAGTCCTGCCGCAAGCAGGGCATCCAGATCGGCGTGACCGTGGTCGACCGCAGCGGCGATCCCATGGTGGTGCTGCGCGACACGCTGGCGCCGCGCCTGACCCTCGAAGTCAGCCGCCAGAAGGCCTATACCGCGGTCAATTTCAATGCCGCCACCTCGTCCATGGCCAACCGCTTCACCCAGCCGTTCTCGGTGGTCGAAGGCCTGGTGTTCTCCGCCGGCGGTGTGCCGATCGAGGCGGCCGGCAACATCGTCGGTGCGGTCGGCGTATCGGGCGCCGCCACCGGCGAGCAGGACGAAGCCTGCGCCATTGCCGGCATCAAGGAAATCGAGTTCGAGCTCGAGTCCGCCGGCCTGTGACATCTTTCGCCCTATGACATAATCGGCCCAGGCCTCATCCGGGCCGATCAATGTCGAACAATTCCAAGACCCTCCAGGCTTCCTTCTTCGTCCTGATTGCCTTGACCGGCGGGCTCGCCATTCTGAGCTCGACCATGTCGAAAACGCCGGTGCTGCCGCTGTTCGCGGCTTCGCTCGGCGCCAGCCCCACGGAAATCGGCTGGATCGTCATCGCCTCCACCATCCCCGGCATCCTGGTCAGTTTTCCCGCCGGCGCGCTGTCGGATTTTCTCGGCCACCGGCGCGTGCTGCTCGCCTCGCTCGCGGTGTTCGCGACGGCGCCGTTTCTCTATCTCTTCGTCGACAACGCCTGGCAGCTGATGGCGGTGCGCTTCTATCACGGCTTCGCCACCGCCATCTTCGGCACCGTGGCGACGGCCGCCATCGCCGAGCGCTACAGCACGGACCGCGCCGCGCGCCTCTCCACTTATTCCTCGGTCACCATCGTCGGCCGTTCGGTCGCGCCTTTTCTCGGCGGCGCGCTGATTTCGATGGCGAACTTCGGCGCGGTCTACATCGCCTGCGCCGTGAGCGGCGTGCTGGCGCTGGCGGCCGGCAGCTTGCTGCGCGACGCCGCGCCGCGGCCGAAACCCAAACTGGAACTGCCGCATTTCCGGAAAAGCCTGGTCACCGTATTGCAGGACCGCGGCATCATGCTGGTGAGCCTGGTCGAGGCGGCGCAATACCTGGTGTTCGGCGCGATCGAGGCCTTCCTCGCGCTGTTCGCCGCCTCGCTCGGCATTCCCGCCTGGCAGATCGGCATCATCCTCGGCGTGCAGCTGGTCAGCATCGTGTTCATGAAGCCGCTCATGGGCAGGGTGTCGGACCGGCTGGGACGCAAGCAGGTCATCGTGCCCGGCCTGCTGGTCGGCGCCGCCAGCGTCGCGCTGCTGCCTTTTCTGCCCAATTTCCCGGGCCTCTCGGTACTGAGCCTGGTATTCGGCCTGGGCTTCGCCACGGTGACTTCCTCGACCGCGGCGCTGGTCGCCGATCTCACCCGCAACGGCCGCTTCGGCTCGTCCATGGGCGTGCTGCGCACGGTGATGGATGTCGGGCAGTCCATCGGCCCGGTGCTCACCGGCTGGATGGTTGCGAACGCCGGCTACGACGACGCCTTTCTGCTGCTGGCGACGATTCTGGCGGCTGCGGCGGCGTTGATCGGCGTGGGGCTGGGCGGGCGCCTTAAAAACTGAACAGGTAACGCAGGCCGGCGTGTTCGAGGCCTTCGTTCTCGGCGTCGATGATCCAGTAATGCGACATGTGGTCGTAGTACACGGTAATGGCCGACTTCTCGTCCAGGCGGTAGCCCAGCTCCACGCCCAGCCGCGGCATCACGCGCACGCCGTAGCCGCAGTCGCTGTCCTGCCGGCAACTCTCGCGGTCCTTGTGCAGGGGGCCGTCATGCGCGACCGCGCTGATGAAACCGTCCAGCAGCCAGTTCCTGTGCCGGTAAACCGGGAAGCTGAGGCCGGCATACGCCACGCTGGTGTCGCCGATGAAGTTGATCGTGGCGCCCAGGTGCGGGCGCGGCCTTGCCCAGAAATCGAGCGGCGCGAACTGCACTTCCAGGTTGAGGTCGATGCCGTGTTCGTTGTGGTCGCTGGCCGGACCCTGGTCGTGCCCGAGCACGCCGATCGCGTAGATGGGCGAATCGTCTGTTGAGGCGGCCTGGGCAAACGGGGCCGCTGCCAGCGCGATCAGGGCGAGGCCGATCAGGCCGGGGTGATGTCGAAATATCCTGCGCATGCACTCACCTTCCGGGTTGAACCTGATTTTCCGACAAGGCGGATATTCCAAGGTTCAAATCTGGGCAGCACAGGGCATTACGATTTTTCAGTTTCGAGCAGATCGATTTTCCGGTACATCCAGCCGCCCGCGTACAGCGTCACGCCCAGGATGACCAGGGAGCCGATGCGGACGAGCGGGGTGGCGCCGGACAGGTCGAACAACAGGACCTTGGCTCCCGAGGCGGCGAAAACGAGCAGCGAGGACTTGCCCAGCACCGCGTCGCGGTACTTGAAAGCCAGCGCCAGGCAGGCCAGCGCGATGAAGCCCCAGGCGAATGACACGGCGAGGCGCCCGTCCAGAATCTGCACCGCGGCGCTCATCAAGGCCACATGGCCCACGTAAAGCGCCGGCGCGGCGAAACCCCGCATGTCCGGCATGCGCCTGGCCAGGTAATAGGCGACGTAGAGCTCCGCCGCATAGCACAGCGCCAGCAGGTCATGCGCGGGAACCGAACGCGTGTCCGCATCGATGGTCACGCGCAGGTAATTGATGGCGAAGACGACGAGAAGCAGCAAGCGCAGGGGCCAGCCGATCGAGGCGAGGCTGCGCCCTGCCGTCAGGCAGATGCCCAGGGCCGGCAGCAGCAGCAGGGCCGCCCAGGGCGCGAACGCGTCCGGCAACAGTTCCATGTAGCCGGCGTGAAACAGCGCCAGCGCGGCATAGGCGCCCACCAGGAATTTGCCCGATTCGAGCGGCTGCTTCATTGCCTTTTCGGCGAACAGGTAGGCCAGCAGCAATACGCCTGCGCTGCCGAGCGCGATCCAGGGGGCCATGGCCGGCAGGTGCCTCTGCAGGAGCGAGTATTGCAGCGCATAGAAGATCAGCAGCAGCGGCAGGTGGGCGAGCGACACGTCCCTGTCCATGGGGCGTTCGTTGCGGATGGAAAAACCGATCGCGCCGGCGATGAAGATCAGGAACTGGATGGCCTGGAAGGCGAAGGCGGCCACCCATTCGTCCGGCGCCATTTGCTTCCAGAGAAAGTGAAAACCCAGCAGCGCCAGATAAGCCGCCAGCAGGTAAGGGCGGCGGTTGCCGATCCAGATCGAATACACGCAGAACAGCAGGCTCCAGGCCGAGAAATAAACCACCAGGTCGGTGACCGAGCCGGCCAGCGTGTGCAGCAGGAAGGGCGCGGAATAGGAACCCAGCACGGCGAACAGCCCGTAGAGTTCGCTTTCGAACAGCCGGCCCAGCCACAGTGCGGCAAGGCAGGTCAGGACCACCGCGCCCGCCGCCACGTGCATGCCGATGAAGTGGTAGTAGAGGTGGGCGCCGTAGATGGACAGGAACAGCACCACCAGGCCGCCGGCCGGCAGCAGGCTCGCGTACTGGCGGTCCGACGAGCGCAGCCACAGCCCTGCACCGATCAGGGAAAAGCCGCTGACGACCGCAAGCCCGAGCTGGCGTTGCGGTGTCAGCCAGCCGGCATCGAGCGCGAGCCGTATCAGGTAGGCAGCCGCCAGCACCAGCGCGGTGGCGCCGGTCCAGCCCAGAATCTGGGTGATGGTCAGCGCGTCGCTGCCATGCTTCCTGGCGGACACGAATTGCGGGTCGGCGAAACGATAGACAGAAGGCAGCGGCGTTTCGATGATCTCCGGCGGCGGCGCGCTTGCCTGTACCGGCTTCGCTTCAGGCTCGCCCTTGGACATGAGTTGAATCCGGTATTCCAGTTGCGCCAGCCGGTTCTCGATCCGCGCCAGTCTTTCCTCAGTGCTTTTCATTGCCGTCCTCCCTCGCCGCTTTTGTTTGTTCTAAATCAGCCGGTCCACCATGAATACGCCGAGCATGGTGAAGGCCAGGGCGATTTTCAACAGCGCGCCGAACAGCAGCCCCAGCGTCGCGCCCAGCCCGGCATGCAGCGCGCCTTTCGCCGACGACTTGCCGCTGAATTCGCCAACCACCGCACCGACAAACGGCCCCAGCACGATGCCGATGAGGCCGAAAAAGAGCCCGACAAGCGCGCCCAGCGCCGCTCCCCACACGGCGCGCGGCGAAGCGCCGAAGCGTTTCGCGCCGAGCGAGGATGCGAGCAGGTCCACGCCGTAGCTCAACAGCGCCAGCAGCCCCAGCACAGCGAGCGTGATCCGGCCGACGTAGGCGAAATTTTCCGACCAGGCCAATACCACCAGGCCGGCGTAGATCAGCGGTATGCCGGGCAGTGCGGGCAGGATCAGGCCGGCAAAGCCGGCCACGATCAAGAGCGCGGCCAGCAGCCAGAGCAGAACGGGAACATCCATGCGGCTTGCCGGCTCAGCGTCCGTACTGCTGCTGCATCTGCTGCATGCGCTGCATCATGTCCGGATCGATCCGCATTTGCCCGCCCGCTCCCATGCCGGGCATGCCCTGCATCACCACGGTGCCGTGTTTCTGCCCCGGCTTGCACGGCCCCAGCCATTTTCCCGTCATGGTCGAGGACATAGTCTGCATGCCGTTCATGGGCGGATCGAAGCGGGTGGTGTTTTCCATGCGGTAGTTGGCGGCGAGGTCGCCGCTGATCACGGTGCGGCCGGCGGCGGTATGACGGTCGAACTTGCATATCGAATCGATCACCGTCTGGCTGCCGCTGCGCTTCACGTCGATTCTGGAACATTGCCTGCGTGCGTCGCGCGGGTCGCCGGTGACGTCGTCGCGGCCCTGCTCGATGCACATCTGCATGGTGGTTCCGGGCATCTTCTGGCTGCCGGTGTTTGTCTGGCTGGTGATTTCCCATAGCCCGGACTTGCGCGCCGGAAGGTCGGCGGCGATTGCGGGAAGGACGAACAGGCTCGCGATAAGCAGGACGATGGTGTTGCGCATGCCGGATCTCATCTGGTGGTTGTCGATGGGTTCAGAATCCGCCGATATAGCTGTAGCCGTCGCCCTGCAGTTTGACGAGCCGCGTATAGCCGTCATGCACGATGGTCACGCCGGGCAATACGTCTTTTTCCGTCCAGCCCTTGGCGCGCATTACGCTGTGGCAGATTTCCACGCTGACACCCAGATCGAGCAGATCCTGGGTGATCTTGGCGTTGAGGTTGACCGCGAATGGATCATCCACGGCCAATTGGTAGGTATCGTCCACCAGCAGAAACTTCGCCGCATTCCCGTGCAAAACCAGGTGGATGTCGAGCTGTGCGGGCTTCACGCCCTGCTTGCCGAAGGCTTCGATGAGACCGCGCGCGTAATACAGGCCGCGGCTGATGCCGGCGTCGATCCTGTCGGAGGAAATGTCGTACACCACCTTGTAATGCGCATTCGGATCGACCATCACCATCCTGCGCTCGTCCGCTGCGGGGGCGGCACCCAAGGCGAAGTCGGGCGCGGCCAGGGCAGCGGCTAACAGGATGGCGAACAGGGTTCTGATGATGCGCATGGCGACTCCGTGTCTCGTTCGTTCCTGCCATCTTAAAGGATTGTTGACCGCACTCGGCCATAACGTGCATGCTGGCGGCATGCTGCCGGCCTATTCCCACCCCCTGAACCAGACCGATCTGCTCAGGCTCGATGCCTTTCTGCATTCTTCCGCCTGCGGGCGCGAGGCCATGGGGCTGTCGCGCGCGCACGGCTTTCTTACCGCCGCCGCCAGCGGGCCGGAACAGCTGGAGCCGGGCGAGTGGCTGCGGCTGGTGTTCGACGAGCCGGTGTTCGAAACCGGCGAACAGGCCGAGGACATGCTCGGGCTGGCCATGCGCCTTTACCGGGAAATCGAAACCACGCTGGACGGTGCGGGCAGCTACCGTCCCGTGCTCGATTTCGTGCGCGACAATGCCGACGGCGTGGCGGTGGATGCCACCGCCTGGTGCCGGGGCTATTTTTCCGGCATGTCATTGTGCCGCGAACTGTGGTCCATGCACGCCGGCGGCGGGCTCAACCATCTGCTTGCACCCATCTACGAACTTGCGCGCTACCGCGGGGCGGCGCGCGACGGCAATCATCGCCGCCTGTGCGAGCGGCTGCCCGGCAGCGCCGAGTCGGTGTATCGCTACTGGCGTGCCCAGGCACACCGGCACGCCTTGTAATCGACAAATCTGCGTGCGGCCTGGAATTTTTTCGGGCCGTGCGGCGTCTTAGTACCTGAGATGCCGCGTTTGCCATGAACGGGGGATTTGCCTGTTCCTCGATCCCCTCAAACCGGCGGTCCAAACGAGCCAAGAGGAAAACAGCATGAATGCAGTTCGCAGAAGCCTGCTCAAGGGGGCAGGCGGCCTGGGTGCACTGTCGGTCGCCGTCGCCGCCGGCCTGTTGAAACCCACCAAGGTAATGGCTGCCTGGAACGAAGCCGGCTTCAATGCCAGAACCGTTGCGGACGCAATGTCGGCCATCGGGGCCGGCGGCGCGGCCGTTTCCAGGGAAGTGGTGATCAAGACGCCCGAAATCGCCGAAAACGGAGCGGTGGTGCCGGTGGATATCGTGACCGATCTGCCCGATGTCGAGTCCATCGCCATCTTTGGCGAGAAAAACACCTTTCCGCTGGTCAGCCAGTACGATGTGACCGATTTCAACGGCTTGCTGACGACCCGCATCAAGCTGGGCGCCACTTCCAATGTGCGCGTGGTGGTCAAGGCGGGCGGCAAGCACTACACCGCGACCCGGGAAGTGAAAGTCACGCTTGGCGGCTGCGGCGGCTGATCGGCTATCGGATACAGGAGAAAACAATGGCAATTCCCATGAAAATCCGCGCCCTCGCCAAGGGCGACGGCGGCGAGATCAAGGTGCTGATGAGCCACCCCTCTGAAAACGGCATGCGCAAGGACAACAGCGGCAAGTTCGTTCCCGCGCACTTCATCAAGTTCGCCGTGGTGACGGTGAACGGCAAAACCGTATTGGACGGGCTTTGGGGCCCCGGCGTGTCCAAGGATCCCTACCTCGGGTTCAAGGTCAAGGGCATGAAGGTCGGCGACAAGGTCGTCGTCAAGATCGAGAGCAATACCGGAGAAAAAGACAGCATCGAGACCACGGTCGGCTGACCGGGACTTGCGCCCGCCGCCCCGGCATGGGTTCGACGGGCCCTCGAATCTTGTTTGTTCCACGCTGACCGGCGGTCGGGCCGAGGCGTCAGCCAGCGCAGCTGCTAGTGGCTCAACCCATAAGTTTCGCTATGTTCGACGCGCCCCGCATCGCCGATTGCTTTGTCGCTCATCCTCGCCATAGCTACGGCTATGGCTGCGGTTCGCTTCGCGCACTTGGCGCGCGGATGCGCGTCTCGGCATGTACGCAAACTTATGGGTTGAGACACTAGTCTCCGGCGTGCGGCAGGGCGCCGCGAAAGGCATGTCCTCGGGTGACTGGGGCGAATCCGAAACGGCCAGCGACGACATGCAATCCTCCTCCAAGGCTTGATGTTTCGAGCTTCCGACGAAGCGCAGCCCGATCGCTTATTTTTTGCCGCCCGGCAGGTTTTCCAGCCCCCTTACTGTATCGCCGCTCCCGACGTTGTTGGCGCGGAACCAGTCGATGTTCATTTCCAGGGCGTATTGCGCGGGGCTGCTGGCGCAATGCAGATCGCGGGTCCCGGGCTGCATATCCTCGATATTGAGGATGCGGCCCTGCGCATCGATGAAGGCGACCGACAGCGGGATCAGCGTGTTTTTCATCCACATGCAGAGCTTGCCGCTTTCAGCATGGGCGAACAGCATGCCCTGACGCTCGGGCAGCGCCTTGCGCTGCATCAGGCCGGACACATGCGTTGCCGGCGTGCTCGCGACTTCCGCCTGGATGCGCTGCGCGCCGACGCCGAGTTCGATGAAGGGAAGCGGTGCCTGCGCCTGGACGGCTCCCGCCGTGCCGGCAAGCAGCAGGGACAGGGCAGGCGGATGAAGAAAGTTTTTGCGCATGAGGCTGCGGTGGGCTGTCGTGCAGGATAAGAAATCCTAGCATGCCCCCCGGCCTTCATGCCGGCTGATGCGGGCGTCAGCGCCGGTCAGCGCGGCGAATGGGTGGTGCAGTTGATCTCCTTGCCTGCGGGGGCCACCTTGATGCTGTCCGCCATGCATTCGAAGTCCTCGTTGAATTTGCATTCGGCGGATTTGCAGGCGCCGACGCCTGCGGTTCTCGTGGCTTCCCTGGTATGGACCGAACCGGACAGGAAGGTGTCGCAGCCCGCATGCAGGCTGTTGCCGACCGTGATCGCCCGTGCGTGGCAGTTCATGTTGACGTTGTACGCACATTCGTTTGCCAGGCATTCGGCGACGATCGGCATGTCGAGGGTCATGTGTTTCATGGTGCAGCTCCTTGAGTGAACACAGGATTGCGAATCGGCATGGCATGCGGCGTTTGGACAGGGCGTGCGGCTGCACACATGCCGGCCTGTAATGGCAGCCGCGCTGCCTGAGTTGCGATTGCCTTGTCGGGCGCGCGCGATCAGGTCGCCGGCTTTGCGTCGCCGCCTTGCGGCGGTTTTGCTTTTGACATACGAGTTCTTTTTAGACTGTGGCCTGCGCGTTGCAAGGAGAGGAAACCCGGCGGCATTGAAATGATTTATGTTCGCCTGGGCAGGGCGCTGGCATAACGAATATTGCTTTGATAATGATCGGTCCGGACCTATATGAATCAGTGCAGGCAAGCTGCCTGCAAATGTTCAATTCATCTTTGTAAGGAGGTCGCGATGACAAACCTTACTCGTTACGATCCTTTCAGCCTGACGCGCATGGACCCCTTCGAAAGCATGGTGCGCGACTTCATGCCGTCGGCGTATCGCTCCATGCTCCGCTCGGTGAGCGAGCCCGCCATGCCCATAGAGGTGCAGGAGCTGGACAAGGCCTTCCTGCTTACCGTGGAACTCCCGGGCGTGAAGAAGGAGGATATCGACATCGGCATCACGGGCAACCAGGTCACCATCAATGCCGAGGCCAAGCAGGAGAAAATGGTTTCCGGCGCCAAGGAGTGGTGCAGCGAGCGCTGGTACGGCAGCTTCAGCCGCACCATCCATCTGCCGCATGAAATCGAGGAGCAGGGTGCGGACGCCACCTATTCCGACGGCCTGCTGCACCTGACTCTGCCGAAGAAGGCATCGAGCGTGGCCAGAAGGCTGGAGATCCACTGAGCGCGATCATCGTCAGACCGTGCGCTGCGGCCTGCGGGCGAGCAGGCAGGCAGCCGTGGCTGCGGCGAATGCCGCGCCGGCCAGGAAGGTGGCAGGCGCGCCATATGCGTTCCATAGCGTGCCGGCGATCACGCTGGCCAGCAGCAGCGCGCCGCCGCTGATCAGGTTGAATATGCCGAAGGCCGTGCCGCGCAATGCCGCGGGCGCGGTGTCCGCGACAAGCTTGGACAGCAGGCCCTGGGTGAAGGCCATATGCAGGCCCCACAGCCCGGCGCCGGCGAATGCCGCCAGCGGCGAGCCGGCGAACGCCAGCAGGCAGTCCGCCGCAATCAGCAGCGCCAGGCCGAACAGCAGCAGCGTGCGCGGGCTCGTGCGGTCCGCGGCCGCGCCGGCCGGATAGGCGGCACCGGCATAAAAGACGTTCGTCACGATCATCACCAGCGGCACATAGGTGATGTCGAGCCCCACGTCCTGCGCGCGCAACACCAGAAACGCATCGCTGAAGCGCGTCAGCATAAAGACCGCGCCGAGCAGTACGACCAGCCAGTAGGACCAGGGCAGGCGCCTCACGTCAGCCAGCACGAGCGGCGGCTTGGCGGCGGGGTCGCTGTCGGGTTCCGGCTCGCGCACGTAAACCGCCAGCACGGCCACGCTGAGAAAGGCCGGAATCATCGCGATCCACATCACAGAGCGGACATCGTCGGCCAGCGCCATCATGAGCACCACCGCCAACAGCGGGCCGAACAGCGCACCCACCGAATCCAGGGCCTGGCGCAGGCCGTAGGCGGCGCCGCGCAGCGCGGGCGGGGTGATGTCGGCCACCAACGCATCGCGCGGCGCGCCGCGGATGCCTTTGCCGATGCGGTCGACGAAGCGCGCCGCGAATACCCAGCCCACCGGCTGCGCCAGCGGGAAGACCGGCTTGGTGAAGGCCGCCAGCGCATAGCCGAGAATCATCAGAAATTTGCGGCGGCCGAGAGCGTCGCTGAGCGTGCCGGAGAAGACTTTCATGACTGCGGCGGTGGCCTCGGCCACGCCCTCGATGACGCCGACCGTGACCATGGATGCGCCCAGCACGCTGACCAGGAACACCGGCAACAGGCTGTGGATCAGTTCCGAGGAGGTGTCCATGAGCAGCGAGCCGAAGCCCAGCGCCCAGATGCCGGCTGGCAGGGCGCGCCAGGGGGCGGTGCGAGGTGGGTTGGCGGGCGCGGCCATATGCGGAGGTTTGCAACGCTTGAGGTTTTCGGGGCGACTGCTGTCTTTTTAGCAGCGCAGCGAGGCGCCGCCCCTGCTTGCGGCGCCGCGATTTGTTTTTGTTATGCCATTTGCGCGCGGTGCGGCGAATCGAAAAAATCTATCTGCCGCCTTCCGTCACGAGGCTATAAAAGGACTATTCGCTTTACGCAATTCGGGCTGTCCACGGCCGCGAGCGGGAAGGGCGAATGAAAGGAGGTTGTCGCAATGGAACGCAAATACATCGATTGCCGGGAATACCCGAGCGAGATGAACTGCACGGTCATGCTTTCCGCGGACAGCGACGATGAGCTGCTGGAAGCGGCGGTGCAGCATGCCATTGCGGTGCATGGCGAGAAAGACACGCCCGGGCTGCGCACCGAGATACGCAAGATGATCAAGAGCATGCCCGTGGCCAAGGCCGCCTGATTTGCGAAAGACGGCAATGAAAACGGGGCGGCGCAGCCGCCCCGGTTTTTTGTCCGGGCGGTCCGGCACCAAGTCGTGCAATGACCGCGCCGAGCGTGGCTATTTGCCGGCGGACTCCCCCCAAATCTCTTCCAGGCGCTTGTCGCGGCCGCAGTTGTAGCGGTAGAACTTGTAGCGGATGGGGTTCTTCATGTAGTAGTCCTGGTGGTACTCCTCGGCCGGCGTGAACACCCCCGCCGCAACGATTTGCGTCACGATCGGCTGCGGGAAGGGCCTGGACTTTTCGAGTGCGGCTTTCGATGCTTCGGCGAGTCGCTTCTGCTCCGCATCGTGATAGAAAATCGCGCTGCGATACTGGCTGCCGGCGTCGCAGAACTGCCGGTTGGGCGTGGTCGGGTCGATGTTGTGCCAGAACACGTCGAGCAGTTTGGCATAACTGATGAGGGACGGGTCGTAGACGATTTCCACGGCTTCCGCATGTCCGGTGCCGCCGGCGGAGACTTCCTTGTAGGTCGGATTTTTCTTGTGGCCGCCGATATAGCCGGAAGTCGTCGAGATCACCCCGTCCAGCTTGTCGTAGGGCGGTTCCATGCACCAGAAGCAGCCGCCGGCAAAGGTCGCCTTTGCCGGCGTGCCGAGAGGTTTCGCTGCGGCGGTGTCTGCGGCATGGACAAGCGCCGGTGCGGAAAGCGCTGCCAGCAGCAATAAAGGCTTTACCCTGTTCGCGATCATGGTTGTCTCCTCGCGTAGTTTTTTTTGACCGGGTCGCCGGGGAATGGTTGCCGGCTTGGGCATGGCAATCATGATGGATATGCCCATGCGCCGGAATTTCCGGCGCAGTAGCCGATCTTGAATTATCCGGGCTGTTCAAGAAAGAGAGGTGTCATCATGGACCGTCGCACTTTTCTGGAGGCTGTTGCGTTCACACCCTTGGTATTGTCGGGTTGCGACAGCAAGGCACGGTCGGCGGCGGCAAGCGCGCAGGAAGTCGAGGCCATGCGCCGCGACTGGAAGGCGCTGCTTGCGCCCGGCGCGGACGTGACGCTTTCCACCCTGCCGCTGCAAAGAAGCGAGGCCGAATGGCAGAAGATCCTGAGCCCGGCTCGGTTCGAGGTGCTGCGCGAAGAGGGCACGGAGCGGGCGTTTACCAGCCCGCTCGACAAGGAGAAGCGCCCCGGCGTCCATGCCTGTGCCGGCTGCGGCTTGCCGCTGTTCACCTCGCGCATGAAGTACGATAGCGGCACCGGCTGGCCCAGCTTCATCACCCACATTCCCGGCCATCTCGGCACCAAGCAGGATTACAAGCTGGTGCTGCCGCGCACCGAATACCACTGCATCCGCTGCGGCGGACATCAGGGGCACGTATTCGACGACGGCCCGCCGCCGACACATGAAAGGTGGTGCAACAACGGCGTGGCGCTGAGGTTCATTCCGGCGTAGCCACGCGGGCGGCGTTCCCGCCGCCGCCCAGGACGAGCGCAATGCCGGTGAAGCGCGCATATCCATTGGAAAGCTTCATTGTCCATCCTCCTTTCTTCCGCGCCGGTTGATGGGGTAGTCACCCACTTGCCCCACGAAAGGCTGGATCAGCAGCCTGCCGAAATCGAGTTTGTCCGGATCGCGGAACTGGTCGAGTCCGATGGCCATGCCGATATGTCCCTTGACGGGCTGGGCGCGGTAGGTGCCGAACAGCCTGTCCCACCACGGGAAATTGAAGCCGAAGTTGCTGTTGGTTTCACGCGCGATATTGGAGTGGTGCACGCGGTGCATCTCCGGCGTGACCACGATGAGCCGCAGCACGCGGTCCAGTCCGGCCGGCACGCACGTTGCCGTTATTGAACAGGCTGGTGGCGTTGAGCGCCACCTCGAACACCAGCACCGCCAGCGCCGAAGGTCCGACGCTGCCAGCGCGCCAAGAAAGAAACCCGGGCGGATCGCGGCTTCGTGCGCCATGCCTGCTCCTTTGCGACCCTCGGTCAGACCAATATAGTCAAAATCGGGCGGCCGCTTCGGGCAGGAGACAATAGGGCTAATATGGATCGAGAACAGACCTGTAAGGATGGTTTATGCCCAGCGTGCTCGTAACAGGATCCAACCGCGGCCTCGGCCTGGAGTGGTGCCGCCAGTATGCGGAGGCCGGCTGGCGCGTGTACGCTACCTGCCGCCGTCCCGAGGCGGCAGAGGAACTGCAGGAACTCGCCGGCCGCCGCCCGGAACTCAGCGTGCATCGTCTCGACGTGACGCAGGACGAGGCCGTGCAGGAACTGTGCGCAGAACTGCAGCGCGAGTCCATCGACGTGCTGGTCAACAACGCCGGCGTGTATTTCGAGAAGTACGTAGGCATCGAAGAGATCCGCTTCGAGACCTGGATGCAGACCTTCGAAGTGAATACCCTCGGTCCCATGCGCGTGGCCGAAGCGCTGCTCGAACAGGTGGCGCGCAGCGAACGCAGGCTGATCGTGAACATGGCCAGCCACATGGGCTCCATCGCCGAGATCGAGGCGCCCGGCGACTATTACTACCGTTCCAGCAAGACCGCGCTCAATGCCGCCATGAAAGGCTATTCCATCGCGCTGAAGGAACGCGGCGTCGGCGTGCTGCTGCTGCATCCGGGCTGGGTCAGGACGCGCATGGGCGGACGCGACGCGCCGATCCTGCCGGCGGAAAGCGTGGCCGGCATGCGCAGCCTGGCTGAGAAATTCGGCATGGGCATGACGGGACGCTTCTTCCGCTACAACGGCAGCGAAATTCCCTGGTAATCAATCCTGGTTCCTGTCTCCGTCCGGAGACAGGGAATTCCTTTTCATAACAGCGGCTTGCCGGGCAAGCCTGGATCGCTGTCGCCTGCGGAAGACGAAACGCCGCGCCGGCGGTTCCTGGCGCGTACCCAATTCCATGAAAAACAAGGGATATCCGGCTTTGGCACGGCCTGTGCGAAGCACGGTTTGGCAGGCGGAAGAAGGCCGCCAGCCAACCGTGTCACGACATGCCGAAAAAAACGAGGAGGTCCGCGCATGCAGCGCAATACGCATTTCAACAGTTTCCCCCATGCCCTGCGCCACATGGCCGGTCATGCCGGCGTTACCCTGCTGGCCGTGGGCATCGCCCTTTCCCTGCCGGTGCTGGCCAACTACATCCTGTTCACATGGTGGCCCATGGTGGCCAGCGACTCGCAACTGCTATTGATCAATGAAATCATCTTCGCCGCTGTGCTCGTATGGCTGTTCAACCTGCTGCTCGGGGCGAGAGAGGCGCGCATCAGCCACCGCCTGAACAGCATGGCCCAGCTCGTGCATGTGCGCCTGGAAGGCAGCCGGCTTTCGCGCAGGATCGACCGCGGCCTGCTCGAACGCATCGGCGGCACGCGCGACGTGTCGGTGATGTCGGTGACCGGCTTCGATACCTTGGTTTCGGAAATGCGCAAGCTGCGCCAGGTCATCGACGACTGCTACGAACTGCGCGTGCTGCTGATGAATCCGCATGGTCCCGGCGCACTGAGGCGCGTGCAGTCTCTGGGTGATGCCGGGAATCTCCTGGAAGGCTGCCGGCAGGAAACCGAGGCGACCATCGAGCGGCTGGCCAGCCTGGCGGCCGCCGGCAAGAAGGTCACGCTCAAGTTCTACGACGATCCGCCTTTCTGGAACCTGATCGTCACCGGCGAGCACGTCTGGGTGCAGTACTGCCACGACGGGCAGGAACTGAAAGCGCAGCCGGAATATGTCTTCGCGCTGAGCAGAAACCATCCCGCGCAGGGCTTGTTCCCGGCCTTTTACGCGCACTTCCTCAACAACTGGAGCGATCCGCGTCATCCCGACTACGACTTTGCCACCCGCCAGCTGGTTTACCGCAACGAACGCGGCAATGAAGTGAGGCGCGTGCCTTTCGGGCCGCAAGCAAAGCCCGCCCACGAGCGGCCGTTGGTGCTATTGGCAGGATGAAGCGCGTATCCGGGCCTGGCCGGCAAAAAAGCGGGCGGTTGACCGCCCGCTGTCGCCCTGAAGGCTGCCTGCTGTCAGGATTGATGGCGGAAATGATGCCCGCGATGCTGGCGCGCGGACAGCGCTTCGGCATCGAACGCCTTCTGCTGCTCGGGCGTAAGCTGGGCATAGAAGGCCTTGAACGCTGCCGCACGCCCGGCCATTTGCGCATGGCGCGCTTCCGCCCTGGCTGCCATCAGATCCATGCGCTGCGCCGTGTCCAGTTTGGCAAGTTCGGCGCGCATGGCCTAGCGGTCGGCTCCCGCGTGACGCGGGCCGGGCTGCATGGCCGCCGCAAAGGCATTCCACGCCGCCTCCTGCTCGGGCGCAAGCTTGAGCTTTTCCTTCAGCGCCGCCAGATGCTGCGCGCGGCGTTCCTGCATGAGGGACTGGAAGTCCTGCCCCTGGCGCGCCTCGCAGCGCGGTTTGCCGTCGGTTCCGCCGGCAGGCGTGGCATAGGCGGTCGCCGCGAGAATGCCGCCGCCCGCAAGCAGGGCCGCGAGCAGGATCGGCATGGAAAATGAAGTCTTGATCGTTTTCATGGTGAGCTCCTTTCGAGAAGTATTCCGGTAGCCGGCCAACAACTGGCTCGGCATGCTTGAATTCTGGTCGGGAGATGTATCGCCCTCATTGCAGGCGGGCGGCGATATGTAACGGTGTGTATCCGCCTGCCAAGGCAGCCGGGCTCACGCACGATGCCCCAAGGGGACAGCTTCATGGAGCTGCACAAGCTTTGCCGGCAAGCTGTCTCAATTCGAAGACAGAAAAATTCTTTTCCCGACAAGGGCTTGCCTGCACCCCAGGGGTTTTCTGTCGCCGGGAAGAGACGGGACACGCCATCCGGGTTTCGGCTTCTTTTGCCGAATTCCATAAGAAACAAGCAGTTATTTCTTCTGGCATGGTGCGTGCAAAAGCCGGGATGGCTTCTCGAGCGAAGCCCGAAATTCAAACCCTATGCACAAAGGAGCATCGTGATGAAGAAATCCGTGGAGCAGACCCGCAACAAGCGGTTGATCGCGATCGCGGCCGGCATTGGCGGCGTCGGACTTGTCTCTGCCGCATCGGCCGTGGGCGTCAACGCCGATGCCGGCGGCGGCGCCCAGGCGGCGGCTCCCGTCAGCGCCCAGGCCGGCGGCAATGCCGGTGCGCACATGAGCACTTCCGCTACCGCCAACACCAATGCCCGGTGGCAGGCCGAGGCGAACAGGGGCGCAGACCGCGCCGGCGAACGCATGAACGAGAAGGGTGCCGAGAACAGGCACGTGCCCGGCTCGGAGACCGAAGCCGCCACGGCTTCCTCCGAAGGCAAGCGCAGGGGCAAGCGCTGAGGCCGTTTCCATGCCTGCGCGTCGCAGGCGTTCAAGAGTTGAAGCTGGACAACCGGTTCCCGGCTGGACGCCCCTGGGTCGGGACCGGTTCTTTTTGACGAGTTTCGTCCGCCGCAATATTCAGGAAGACGTCGACATGAACCGGAAAACATCTGCCATCGGCAATTCGCGCATTGCGGAAACGGACAATCCGACCCGCAGGATCATGCTGCGCGGCCTGCTGGCCGCGGGTTGCGGCCTGCTGATTCCGTCCGTCTTGCAGGGATGCGAAGCCGGCAAGGAAGCGGATACCGCCGGCGTGGATGCCCCACCCATGGCCGACCCGACCTCGGCCGGCCAGCCTGTTGCGGAACCTGAGAAAGTGTCGAAGGCGAGCGTGCAATACCAAACCCAGCCGCAGGGCGGGCAGCAATGCTCCAATTGCCTGTACTTCATCGTCGACTCGAACGCCTGCAGGAAAGTCGAAGGCGATATCAGCCCCGTCGGTTGGTGCGTAATTTGGAGCAGTGGCGAATTGAGCCGCGGCGATCGGCACAACGGCAAGCCCGCAACGCTGCTTGCTTGAACAATGATTCGCACGTGCTAGATTTCAGAATCATATGGCCGGCGGCAAGCTGGTTGGCGCCATGTCTCCAGCCGCCCGGGCTAATCGATGCCCAGACAGGAGAACGAAATGCGCAGAACAACCTATGTCCCGCTGCTCGCGGCGCTGTTGCTTGCCGGCTGCGTGGTGGCGCCCGCAGACCGCGATTACGACGTGGTGGTGGCGCCGGCGCTGCCCGTGATCGTCGAGTTCGACGTCTACCCCTATTACTATCACGGCGGTTTCTATTACTACTACCACGACCATGACAGGATCTGGCGCTACTCGCGCCACCGGACAGGGCCCTGGAAAGAGCTGCCGCGCGATCGCTACCCGCGCGAGATCCGGTACAAACACCGTTACGACCGGGACGATGATCGCTACGACCGCGACCGGGATCGCGACTACCGGCGCTGAATGCAGCGCAACTGCATTCCGGCTCGGCTGCTCAGCCCGGAATGATCAGGCTGCGGACGATGACGACCAGCACGATCGCCACGAACAGCAGCAGCAGGCCGAAGCCCAGCAGCTGGAAAAGGCCGATGCCGCCTTTTCCCCTGGGCTCGGATGGTTGCGATGACGGATCAGGTTCGGATGCCATGGTGAATTCTCCCAGCATGCATACTTGATTCTTAGCATGCGCGGATGAATTGCCAAACCCTCATTTTGCGGCCGAACTCGATTGCAGGCTAGAAGCGGTAGTGCCTGTCGTTCAGGTAGCGCACCACCGCCTCGACTTCCTCCTCGCTCCATTGCAGCCTCGCATGATCCGACCAGCGCGTGACCTGCTTGCGCAATTCGGGCAGCGACCGGACCGCCCGGCGGGCGCGGATGTGGACTCCGCTTTCGTGGCAGCCCGTGCAGTGGTTCTCGTACAGCAGTCGGCCCAGGCTCACGGTTTCCGGCATGGCGGGCCTCGGCGGCGCCTCATCCTCATCGGGCAGGTTTTCGGGCATCGGCGGGGGCGGCGGGGCCTCGATCAGCTTTGCTGCCGAGGCCGGCAGTGCCGACGACAGAAAAAGCGCAGCAACGCAGACGCTGATGAATCGCCTCACCAGCCGATGCCGCGAATCGGAACAGGCAAGAGATTCCAGGGTGTTCATGGCATATCGCCGGGGCTTTCCGAACGCAATTATATACTTGACAAACCCATAAGTTTGGCCCACAATTCAGTCATACATCGGAGAAATACCATGGCTGAATCCATACTGAACCAACCACAATTCCAAAACGAAGAAAAAGCGCGTGAATACTTGGAGGCGCTCCGCTGGCCTAATGGTCCGGTATGCCCCCATTGTGGCAGTGTCGGCAAGCATTACATCCTTACCGGCAAATCTCACCGCAAAGGTCTGTGGAAGTGCGTAGATTGCCGAGAACAGTTTACGGTCACAGTTGGCACCGTGTTCGAGCGTAGCAAGGTAAAGCTGAATCTGTGGCTCCAGGCCGTGCATCTTGTGTGCGCTTCCAAGAACGGTATGAGCAGCATGGAATTACACCGCTTGCTTGGCGTTACCCAGAAAACCGCTTGGTTCATGTTGCATCGCATCCGTGAAGCCATGAAACCGGAATCTGGCGGCCTGCTGGGAAGCGGCGGCGGCACGGTCGAGGCAGACGAAACCTATTGGGGCAACACCAAGCGCAGTAAGGCCGCAAAAGGATACAAAGGCCGTGGTTATGCTCACAAGGAGAAGATCGTTTCCTTGGTCGAGCGTGGCGGCAAGGTGCGTTCTTTCCATGTGCAAGCTGTCACCGCCAAGACCTTGAAGCCGATTTTGCTTGCCCAGATCGCTAAAGAAGCCCATCTGATGACCGATGAAGCGTCCATGTATACCAAGGTGGGCAAGGAGTTCGCCAGCCATAATGTGGTTACGCATAGTGCTGGCGAGTATGTGCGTGGCAAGGCTCACACCAACACGATTGAAGGATTCTTTAGCCGACTGAAACGTGGTTTAATCGGCACATATCACCATGTCGGTTCTCAGCATTTGAGCCGATATGTAACGGAGTTTGATTTTCGTTACAACACTAGAAAAAGCACCGACGCCGAAAGAGCGGCTACTGTAATAGGTGGGATCGGCGGTAAGCGTTTGATGTACTGTCACTCATTGTAGGTAGCAAACAGACAAGTACGCACTACGGGGATATAACGATGGACAACAATCGCATTACATTAGTCATAGAAGGGCTAGAAAGCGATCAGGGGCACGTCCGTCTTGATTATTTCCTGAAAGCGCTACGGAAGCTCTATAGCAGTCTCTCCAAGTTAGATAGCAAAGAAGCTGGCGGAAAACGTGCGAGCGACTTTGTGGTTGTTGGGCTTTCTCATAACAGCCCGGCTACTGTTGAGTTGGAGGCTCGCCGAATGAAAGACAGGCCTGATGTACGCGCGCTGGTGTTCAATAGGTTTAACAGAACAGTTAGCAGCATACAAAGAGGCATCATTCCTGATGATGTCGATTACAACATCCTCGAAGATTTACGTGAAATTGCAGCACCAGTTGGGCATGGGGTCGCAACCACAGTTGTTTCTGTTGGCGGCGAGCATGTAGATTTAACTGAGTCTTTCGCCAAAAAAATCGAGGTGGCCTTATCCGAAGTCGAATACTGCCACGGCTCCGTGGAGGGTCGATTAGAACAAATTAACGTCCATGCGGGCGCGAATGTCTTTACTGTCTATCCGGAATTTGGTGCCGCCAGCATTACATGTCATTTCCCCCGTGATTTAACCGAGGATGCCATATCCGCTGTTAATAGGTATGTCAGCGTCTATGGGAATATGAAGTACAGGAAGAACGCCATCTTCCCGCATCATATTGATGTTGAGCATCTTGAGATTTTCCCTGATGAAGAATTGCTCCCAAGTTTTGATGATCTACGTGGGATAGCTCCGGCAATTGGCAACGAAACGCCCTCCGAAGAACTAATAAAAGAGTTACGGCATGGCTGGCAATAATCCTATTTACTATTGGGATACCTGTATTTTTCTTGCCTGGATTAGAAACGAGACCACAAGAAAACCAGGTGAGCTAGAGGGCATTCATGATTGCTTAGAGCAATTGAAAAAACGCCAAATTTCCCTCATGACATCTGTGCTTACATATACGGAAATTACATCCTTAAAAATTCCGGCAGGTGTTGAAACGTTATTTGATGAAGTCATGCAGCGCCCTAACTGCGCAAAGATTGGCGTTGATATGCGTGTAGCAAAGTTGGCTAGGGACTTGAGGAACTATTATTTGGCAAAGCCTGATGAATTTCAGGGCAAGACATTAACTGCCCCAGACGCAATACATTTGGCTACAGCGATTCTTTATCGTGCAAGTGAATTCCACACTTTTGATGGAAACAATAATAATAAGTACCAATCACTAGGACTTTTGCCGTTGAGCGGAAACGTTGGCGGACACAATCTAATAATTCGCAAACCACCCGAAGACAAACAATCTTCGCTATTTGCACAAACCGGATACGGCGATGAAGACGAGCAAGAAGCTCCCCACTGATTCTTCCGGTTCACACGGCGGACAGATGTTTGATGAGGTTTTGAAGCGTATGCTCTCCACGCCGCCACCACCGCCAAAGACTGAACCAGCAAAGAAAACAAAAAAGAAAACCGGCCAATGAGCCGGTTTTTTGTTTATAGGTACAGGTAATGCTTATCAAAATTTCGCCAAGTGAAGATCAAATAAGGTGGTATGTGCAGAACGCATTGGGCCAATTTGAAACACTTGATTTAGAAACGGCTGTTGCTGGAGTGCAGGCGAACTTGCGTGATTTATTGAAGTATCTAGATGCGGTCAACCGCACAGATGACACCGTGGCCGTAGTCTTCACCGAAGGAACTGAATCGAGGGTCAGGATTGAAGGTTTCATCGGTAATGCTGATTTGTCCGATTAGTCCAACCTCAAAGTTCCTTGGCTCAGGAGCATTAAGGGGTGAAGAATCATCTCTGGTCTGAGTGCCTACCGCTAGGATTTTCCCTGTGGGCGAATGAAATACAGCGTGAGGCTCATAGGTGCGCCAATTTAGCTCGGACTTGTAGCGCAAGCGTACAACCAAACGCTTTCTGACTGCTTCACATAGGGTAGATTCAAAATCTAGCCTGCGACTTGCCGGAGATTCTTGTTTCTTGGGCTGCTTCTGCCCGAATGATCCCCACGGGGTACTTTTCTTTGTTGCCATACCGCCCCCTTTGCTGTTGTTATTTTTTCTTGGTTCCGTATGGAGATTGGTTTACTGGCTTGAGCGAGATATTTTCCTGGCTGGCCTTGGCTCGTACCGAATCTTCTGTTCTGCCTAGCTTCAGCCCCATGATCCTCGTGGGTGTGTTTTCTTTAACGAGTTGCTTGAGTTGCTTAATGTCCTGGCCGGTCCATTGCTTGCCTGAATTTGGCGGCTTCTTTGCCATGTTTGCCTCCTAGGAGTAGTTATGACATCGATTGAGAAAGAGAAGATTGCTAACGCGCTTGACCAGTTGGCACTTGCCTTGCCAAGTAACTTTGTATGGCCGCCAAGCTTACGCAAAGCGTATGAACGCGCTATGAAACTTCTTAAAGCAAAATCATAAGCGCTTGGCTTGGTTTGTCAAGTATATAATTGCGTTCCGAAACCGGATTGTCTCGCGGCGGTCATTTGGTCCTGCGCCGATCGAGCAGTTCGCGCAGCGCCACTTCGCCCAGCGGCCTGTCGCCCGGCTCGATCTTGAGGCTCGCGCGCAGTTCGCCGCCGAACTTCGGATTCAGGCGCCAGTTGATCAGCGCGGTGAGCGACAGCGTCAGCGCCGCGCCGAGGGTGGCGAGCGCCATGTCCTTCTGCGCGTCCCACACGTCGCCCTGCGCTCCGAGGAAGGCCAGGCCTGCGGCGGGATCGACCCGCGCGGCCACCAGCCATTCGACGATCTCGTAGGCCCCGGAAAAGGCCAGCACCAGTTCCAGCGGAAACCAGTACGCCCACACTCCTTGCACCTTCGCCACGCGCATGAACACCTCGCGCAGCGGATAGGCCAGCAGCAGACCGAAACTGAAATGCGCCAGGCGGTCGTACATGTTGCGCTCGGCACCGAACCATTCTTGCAGCGTGTAGCCGAACGGCACTTCGGCGTAGGTGTAGTGCGAGCCTGCCACATGCATCGTCATGAACACGGCGATCAGCGTGTAGGACAGGCTGGACAGCTTGAAGTAGCGTCCGGCGAGCAGTATCACCGGCACGAAGATGAACACCAGATAGTTTTCCAGCAGCCAGTCGTGCGGGTAGACCGGGTCGATCGCCGCCCGGGTCCAGGCTGCTGCGAAAAGAGCGAGAAGGACGGCGTGGTAGCGGGTCATGGCCTCAACCTGAATTGATTATGCAGCCGGCCGCGCTTGATCGGTTTCGCGGTTATCCAAGCATGCGGCCCAGGAACACCACCGCGATGGTCACCAGTCCGATGACGAGATTGGTGCCGATGAGCTTGCGGATCTGCCCGAGCGCCGCGCCGCCGATCGGCCAGTCATGCGCGGCGACGGCGAGCTTGAGCTTTCGGTAGGGGGAGAAGAACACATGGCCGAAGATCAGCATCATGATCACGCCAAGAACAAACATGGTGTACGCGTATTTCGGGGCGCCGGCGCCCATGAGATGGAGCATGTACAGGCCGCTTGCCATGATGAGGAGGACCGAGCCCCATACCCAGGGAAAGAATTTGTCGAACACGCCGGCCCACAGCGTCAGGCGCTGCGGCGGCTCCAGCACGTCGGCGGCGACGGGGCGCAGCGCCATGTAGGCGAAGAACATGCCGCCCACCCAGACGACGACGCTCAGTACATGCAGCAACAGGGACAGGGTCATGATGGCTCCTTGTTGTTCGGGTTCACGGCCTGGCTCGATTGATTTGCCGATTGTAAACAATCGCGCGAATCAGTAGTGCCTGACGAAGTCGTCGATCACGACCTTCATGCCCTTGCGCCAGCGCGCAATCAGTTCGGGGGTTGCCTCGGGATCGGTTTCCTCCACGGCCTTCACCAGGCTGTCCAGCCAACAGGGGTAGAGGTCGGGGCGCACCGGGGCATGGCCCTTGCGCGAATGCGCATGCGCCATCTGCCCCATGGTGGACCGGGAAAGCGAACTGCCGGATGCGTGTGCGATCGCCGCGCTGATGCCGCGGCGCAGGGCCATGCGCTGCTTCTGGAAATCGGTTTCGGCGAACATCGGGCGGATCTCCTGATGGCTGTCCAGAAAGATTTCGTAGAAGCGCTCGATGAAATTCTTCTCGCGCAGACAGCGGCCGTAGCTCTGCTGCAGGTCGTCGTACTCGTTGGGCATGGTGTGTTTTTTATGTTGAAAAGCGGCACGCATCCTATACAAATCGCATGTGTGCCGCAAAAAAGCAGGCTGGCAAGGGAATCGGCTCAGGCGGCGTTCCACTCGCCCAGGCGCTGGCCGAGCTTGACCGGCTGGCCTGCGCGCATGGCGGCATCGAGCTGCATGGCGTTCTCGGCGAACAGCAGGATCACCGTCGAACCCATGTTGAAGCGGCCCATCTCGTCGCCGCGCGCCAGCGCGACGGGCTCGGCGTTCAGCGAGTAATCCGCGTATTTCGCGCCGGCGTGGCGGTGCGGCTTGTGCGGCTCATGCAGGTTGATCCACATGGGCGGGCCGCCCCACACCGTCTCCATGCTGCCGACGAACAGCGCGCCCACCAGGATCACGGCCATGGGGCCGTGCGCCGTGTCGAACATGCAGACCATGCGCTCGTTGCGCGCGAACAGCTCCGGCACCCGGCGCACGGCGACTGCATTCACGCTGAACAGCCGTCCCGGCACGTACAGCATGCGGCGCAGCCGGCCGGCCTCGGGCATGTGGATGCGGTGGTAGTCGCGCGGCGAAAGGTAGATGGTGGCGAACGTGCCGTTGGCGAACTCCTTCGCCAGTCCGGCATCGCCGCCCAGCAGCGCCTCCAGCGTGTAGTCGTGGCCCTTGGCCTGGTAGAGCCGGTCCTTCTCGATGGCGCCGGCCTGGCTCACCGCGCCGTCCACCGGGCAGGCGATCTCGCGCTCGCCGCCGACGATGGGCCGCACGCCGGGCTTGAGCGCGCGCGTGAAGAAACTGTTGAAGCTGGGGTAGGCCGCGAGCGAAGTCTCCGCCACCTCGTCCAGCCTGATGTCGAAACGGCGCACGAAGTACGCAATCATCCAGTTCTTGACCGGCCGGGTTTTGACGCGGGTCAGCAGCATCACGAGGCGGGACAGGAAGTGATGCGGCAGCGGATACTGCAGCAGCACGAACAGGCGGTCTTTCATGCAAGGTCTTTCGCGGGGTGGCGGGACAGTTTACCCAATCAGGCCGGATTGCGCGAGCGAACCGGCCGCCTCATTCGACCGCCAGCAATTCCACTTCGAAGATCAGTACGCTGTTCGGCGGAATCAGGCCGGGGATGCCGCGCGCGCCGTAGGCCGTGTGCGGCGGACAAAACAGCCTGGCCTTGCCGCCCGGCCGCATCTTTTGCATGCCTTGCGTCCAGCAGGGAACGACCCGGTCCAGGGGAAAGGAGGCCGGCTTGTTGCGCTTGCGGGAACTGTCGAATTCCGTGCCGCTCACCAGCGTGCCGCGATAGTGCACCTTCACCGTGTCGGCGGCGGCGGGGAAGGCGCCGCTGCCTTGCCTGAGATGGGTGATCACCACGCCCGAGGGCAGCGTTTCGGCAGGAGCGGGCTTGTCCTGCGCGCCGGCCACCGCAAACGCGGCGAGCATGCCGGCCGCGCTCAGGGCGATTCGAAGTTTCCCGAATGATTCGTGCATTGATTTCGGTTTCTAGGGGGTGTTGACACGACCGGACCGCTTGCGCGCAGCGAACATGCGGCGGATGGCGCGCACGAAGAACACCGCCAGCGCCGCCGACAGCACGACGAAAATCAGCAGCAAAACAAGAAACACCTGCGGATGGGCGAATGCCGTCCACAGGCCGGCGAACAGCAGGATTTCCTCGCCCATCGAAGCGGCGATGTTGGTGAAGGGCTCGGGCGAGGCGTTGATCACGGCGCGGCTGCCGGTCTTGGTGAGCTGGGCGCTGGCGGCCACGCCGCCGCCCAAGAGCGCCACCAGCGCGGTCATGCCGCCGCCGCCCAGCTCGGGAAACAAGACAGCCGCCAGTGCCGCCCCGGCCGGGATGCGCAGAAAGCTGTGCAGCGCATCCCACACGCTGTCCAGCCAGGGGATCTTGTCGGCGAAAAATTCGGCCACGCTCAGCAGGCCGGTCAGGCCCAGGCTGGCGGGGTGGTTCAGCCAGTCCAGCGTGTCCGGCAGCTCGAACCCGCCAAAGCGCCCCAGCATGCCCAGCACGAACAGCACCAGGTACAGGCGCAAGCCGCTGCCCCATGCGACTGCGGCGGCAATGGCGGCTTGGGCGATCAGGGCGTGATCCATGGGGCAGGGTGCAGGGAAGGATAGGGCAGGACGCGAGACAGGGTGATTATATGGCTTCGCTGTCGCCCGCCGGCTTGCGCTTGGGGCGGCCGATTTGCCCGGCCGCTTGCCCCCGGCACCGCTTTATCCCCCGATTTCCCGCAGGCTGGCCTTGGGCCGGAAAAACGCTTACAATACGAACACTTACAGGCCACCCCGTCAGGTGGCCTTGTTGTTTTTTTCGACCTTCATGAAGGCGATATGCAGGTATCGTCGGCTGTGGACTCTCCTTTCATTTTCACTTCGGAGGAAATAGAGATGCATACCACCACCATCATCCAATGCCTGAAAAAGCATGGCCAGCTGCTGGATTCGGAAATCGCGGCGGAAACGGGCATTCCGCTTGCCAAGGTTCGCGGCTCGCTGACCGACCTGTCGGAGCGCGGCGAAATCTCCAGCTGCAGCATCACCCGCTACAACAAGGGCAAAGCCATCGAGGGCTTCCTTTGCCGCATCGCCGGCTACGTGCCCCCGCCCGCCGCGGGCCGGAAACCGGCCGCCGCCAAGAGCCAGGACTGAGGTTTCGGCGAACGCGCGCATCGCGTGTGGCGTGATGGAAAATAGGCCGGCTTGTCCGGCCTTTTTATTGTTTCGATCCGCTGTCATTCCGGCGTGCGAGGATCTCGGGAATTTCGGCATAATACGCCCCGGAATCAATCAACGCACCGGCCTTGCAAGGCCGGAACAACAAGCAGGTCGAAGCATGCTCCCCTCCATCGAACAACGACTCGCCGCCGAACTCGCGGCCAAACCCGCGCAGATCGCCGCTGCCGTCGCCCTCCTGGACGAAGGCGCGACCGTGCCCTTCATCGCGCGCTACCGCAAGGAGGCCACCGGCGGCCTGGACGACGTGCATCTGCGCCTGCTGGAAGACCGCCTGCGCTACCTGCGCGAACTGGAAGACCGGCGGGCGGCCATCGTCGATTCCATCAACGAACAGGGCAAGATGACGCCCGAACTCTTGAAGGCCATTTCGCTGGCGCCGGACAAGACCCGGCTCGAAGACCTCTATCTCCCCTACAAGCCCAAGCGCCGGACCCGCGCGCAGATCGCGCTGGAAGCCGGGCTGGAACCGCTGGCCGACGCGCTGCTGGCCAACCCCATGCTCAATCCGGAAGCGGAAGCGGCCAGGTATCTGCGTGAGCCCTTCACCACCGAGCAGGGCGACAACCCCGGCGTGCCGGATGCCAAGGCCGCGCTCGACGGCGCGCGGCNNCTGCGCGAATACGTGCAGGAACACGGCGTGGTGCAGTCGAAGGTGCGCGAAGGCAAAGAAGCGGCGGCGGAAAAATACGCAGACTACTTCGACTATGCCGAATCCCTCAACACCGTGCCCTCGCACCGCGCCCTCGCCGTATTCCGCGGCCGCCGCGAGGAAATGCTCGACGTGTGGCTGCGCCTCGACGACGAGGAAGAAAAGCCTTCCTGGGGCTCCCCGCGCAATGCCTGCGAACTACGCATCGCCAGCCGTTTCGGAATAAGGGACCAGAATCGCCCCGCCGACCGCTGGCTGCTGGACAGCGTGCGCTTCGCCTGGCGCGCCAAGATTTCCATGCACCTGGAAACCGAACTGATGGGCGCGTTGCGTACCCGCGCCGAGACCGAAGCCATCAACGTCTTCGCGCGCAACCTGAAAGATTTGCTGCTGGCCGCGCCTGCCGGCCCGCGCGTGACCATGGGCCTCGACCCCGGCATCCGCACCGGCGTGAAGGTCGCGGTGGTGGACGAAACCGGCAAGGTCGTGGATACCGCCACCGTCTACCCGCACCAACCGCGGAACGACTGGGACGGCGCGCTGCATGCATTGGGCAGGCTCGCCGAGAAACACCGCGTCACCCTGATCGCCATCGGCAACGGCACCGCCTCGCGCGAAACCGACAAGCTCGCGCGCGACCTCATCAGGCAGCGCCCGGAACTCGACATGAGCAGCATCGTGGTGTCGGAGGCGGGCGCCTCGGTATATTCCGCGTCCGAATTCGCCTCGCAGGAACTGCCCGAACTCGATGTTTCGCTGCGCGGCGCGGTGTCCATCGCACGCCGCCTGCAGGACCCGCTCGCCGAACTGGTCAAGATCG
>DCVO01000127.1:46710-46872 GCA_002327405.1 Thiobacillus sp. UBA2186
CCGTGGGCGTGGACGTCAATACCGCCTCGGCGCCGCTGCTGGCGCGCGTCTCCGGCCTCTCCAGCGGCGTGGCCCAGGCCATCGTCGGCTATCGCGATGCCAAGGGCAAGTTCGCCAGCCGCGCGCAGCTCATGGAGGTGCCGCGCCTGGGCGAGAAGACCT
>DCVO01000145.1 GCA_002327405.1 Thiobacillus sp. UBA2186
AGCCAGTATCCCGGGGTCGAATCGATGCAGGTGGCGGTGATGGGCTGCGTCGTCAACGGCCCCGGCGAATCTAAGCACGCCAACATCGGCATCTCGCTGCCCGGCACCGGCGAAGTGCCGGTGGCGCCGGTGTATGTCGACGGCAAAAAGACCGTGACCCTGAAGGGCGACAGAATCGCCGAGGATTTCCAGGCGATCGTGGAAGACTACGTGCGCAGCCATTACGGCGATGCACAAAATTGAATTAACAGGGAGGTAAGGGAGGCACGGGAGGAATACTTTTTTCCTCCATTACCTCCCTTAACCTCCCTGTTCAAAGGATTTTTTTTGACTTTTTATGAGCAATAAGCTGCAAAGCGTCCGCGGCATGAACGACATGCTGCCGCAGGATGCCGATACCTGGCGATTTTTCGAGGACACGGTACGCCACTGGCTGCACAGCTACGGCTACCGCGAAATCCGCACGCCCATCCTCGAACACACCGCGCTGTTCAAGCGCGCCATCGGCGAGGTGACCGACATCGTCGAGAAGGAGATGTATACCTTCGTCGACGAGCTCAACGGCGAATCGCTGACCCTGCGCCCGGAAGGCACGGCCTCGTGCGTGCGCGCCGTGGTGCAGAACAATCTTCTGTACGACGGCGGCAAGCGCCTGTGGTACATGGGCCCGATGTTCCGCCACGAGCGCCCGCAGAAAGGCCGCTACCGCCAGTTCCACCAGGTGGGCGTGGAAGCGCTGGGATTTTCCGGGCCGGACACCGATGCCGAGCACATCCTGATGAGCCACGACCTGTGGAAGCGCCTGGGTGTGTCGCCGGTGCTGGAGCTGAACACCCTGGGCGACAGTGAAGCGCGGCGCCGTCACCGCGAGCGGCTGATCAGGTATTTCGGAGCCAATGCCGAACTGCTGGACGAGGACGCCAGGCGCCGCCTGCACAGCAACCCGCTGCGCATCCTCGATACCAAGAACCCGGCCATGCAGGCGCTGGTGGAGGCCGCCCCCAAGCTGATGGACGACCTCGACGAGGAATCGCTCGCGCATTTCGAGGCGGTACAGGAGCTGCTCCACGAGCTGGGCATCGAATACCGCATCAACACCCGGCTGGTGCGCGGTCTCGACTATTACAATCGCACCGTGTTCGAATGGGTGACCGACAAGCTCGGCGCGCAGGGCACGGTCTGTGCCGGCGGCCGCTTCGACGGCCTCATCGGACAATTGGGCGGCAAGCCGGCCCCGGCCTGCGGCTTCGCCATGGGCATCGAACGCCTGCTGGCGCTGCTGGAAATCGAAGGCGTGCAATCCGCCGCCTACGCGCCGGACGTATACCTCGTGCATGCGGGCGAAGCCGCCGCCGCCTGGGCCTGGCAGGCGGCGCGCAAACTGCGCGAACAGAATATCGCCGTTGCCATGCATGCCGGCGGCGGCAGCTTCAAGTCGCAAATGAAAAAGGCCGACGCCAGCGGCGCCCGCTACGCGGTGGTGATCGGCGACAATGAGGCGGCGGAAAGCAAGCTGGTGCTGAAGCCGCTGCGCGAGGCGGCGGAACAGGCAAGCTTGAGCCTGGACGAGGCCGTGGATATTTTGTTGCACAGATGAAATTCGGAACAAGGAGGACAAGAGGACAGGAGTAAGGCGATGTGGAAACGATTCATGCATGGAAAGAAGTTTCCTCTTGTCCTCATGTCCTCTTTGTTCAAATAGATAAAGTCAAACCAAGGAAGCAAGATGGCGGCATTTGATCTGGAAGAACAGGAACAGCTGGAAGCGCTGAAGGCGTGGTGGAAGCAATGGGGCAACACCGTGATCTACGGCGTGTCCGCCCTGCTGATCGGCGTGGCCGGCTTTCAGTACTGGAAGAACCATACGGCCAAGCAGTCGGCGGAAGCGGCGGCGCATTTCGAGAACATGAACAATGCCCTGGAAGCGGGCGATACCAAGGCTGCAAGGGAACAGGGCGCGCTGCTGGTGGACAAGTACGGCACTACCCCTTATGCCACGCGCGCGGCCATGCTGATTGCCAGCATCAACGTGCAGGGCAAGGACACCAAGAGTGCCAAGGCGCAGCTGCAGTGGGTGGTCGACAACAGCAAGGAGGCTGCATTGCGCGACGTGTCGCGTCTGCGCCTGGCCGGCCTGCTGCTGGACGAGAAGGATTACGAGGGCGCGCTGAAGCAGCTGAATGCCGCGCACACCGATGCTTACGCGCCGCGCTTCGACGACCTCAAGGGCGATGTCTACCTGGCCCAGGGCAAGACCGCAGAGGCGCGCGAGGCCTATTCCGCCGCCTACGCCAGGCTCAAGGACGACAATCCGCTGCATGGCGTGGTGGAGATGAAACTCGACTCACTTGGAGGCCCTGCCAAATGAACAGCAAGCTGCTGCGCGTTTCGCTTGTCGCTTTGATGGCTGCCGGGCTGCTCGGCGGCTGTAGCACCCTCAGCAAGACCACCGATACCGTGACCGGCTGGTTCGGCTTCGGCAAGAAGCGCCTGGCCGAACCGGCGCCGCTGGTTCAGTTCGCGCAAAAGCGCCAGTTGTCGCGCGCCTGGGCGGCTTCTGCGGGCGAAGCCGGGCGCGGCATGTTCGTGCCGGCGGTGGACGACGGCGCCGTGTTCGCAGCGGGCGAATCCGGCCGCGTGGTGCGCATCAATCTGCAAAACGGCAGCGAAACCTGGCGTGCCGATACCGGCAGGAAGCTTTCGGCCGGTGTGGGCGCGGGTTCGGGCCTGGTGCTGGTGGGCGGGCTCAAGGGCGAACTCATCGCCCTGGATGCGGCGAGCGGCGCCAAACGCTGGGAAATCGCACTGACCAGCGTGGTGGTGGCGCCGCCTGCGGTGGCAGGCGACCTGGTGATCGTGCGCACAGGCAACGGCCAGGTGCATGGCCTCAATGCGGCAGACGGCAGCCGCAAGTGGTTGTATTCGCGCCAGTTGCCGGCGCTGTCGCTGCAGGGCGTGTCCGCGCTGGCAGTCAAGGATGGCCTGGCCTATGCCGGTTTTCCCGGCGGCAAGTTGGTGGCCATCCAGCTGTCCAGCGGGCTGCAGGCCTGGGAAGTTTCGGTCAGCATGCCGCGCGGTGCTACCGAGCTGGAACGCGTGAACGACGTGGTGGGCATGCCGGTCCTGGACGAGCAGCGCGTGTGCGCAGTGACCTACCAGGGACGCGTGGCCTGCTTCGAGCACAGCAAGGGTACCCTGATCTGGGCGCGCGACACCTCGAGCGATTCCGGCCTGTCCATGGACGCGCAGTATGTCTACGTCGCCGACGACAAGGATGCCGTGACTGCCTACGACAAGGACACCGGGCGCGCGGCCTGGCGCCAGGACAAGCTCGCCAACCGGCAGCTGACCGCGCCGCTTTCGCTCGGCAAATACGTGGCGGTGGCCGATGTCGAAGGCTACGTCCACCTGATTTCCAGCGAGGACGGCAGTTTCGCGGCGCGCGCCCTGGCCGACGGCCTGGTCCGCGCCACGCCGATCGACATCGGCCCGGGCTTTGCGGTGCAGAGCGCGAAGGGCGGCGTTGTCGCGTTCAAGTTGAATTGAAAATTCCACAAAGAGGACAAGAGGAAGGCAATGAGAATTTTCCTCCTGTCCTCCTGTCCTCCTTGTTAAGAACTTTATTACCGTTTTTTTAGGATTACCCGTGCTCCCCACTCTCGTGCTTGTCGGCCGTCCCAATGTCGGCAAGTCCACACTTTTCAACCGGCTGACCAAGAGCCGTGCCGCGCTGGTGCACGACCAGCCGGGGCTTACGCGCGACCGCCACTACGGCCGCGGGCTGGTGGGCGACAAGCCCTACGTGGTGGTGGACACCGGCGGTCTCGAGCCGGTGGCGAAGGACGGCATCCTGCACGAAATGGCGCGCCAGACGCAGCAGGCCATCGACGAGGCCGACGTGGTGGTATTCCTGGTCGACGGCCGCCAGGGCCTGACCGCGCAGGACAAGGTCATCGCCGACCGGCTGCGCAAGGCGCGCTGCCCTGTGCATCTGGTGGTGAACAAGAGCGAGGGCATGAACCACGCCGTGGTGACGGCGGAATTCCATGAACTCGGTTTGGGTGAACCGCTGGCGATATCCGGCGCGCATGGCGAAGGCGTAAACGATCTTGTCGAGATCGCGCTGGCGCCGTTTGCTGCCGAAGCCACCAGGGAAGAATACGAGGGCGGCCCGCGCATCGCCATCGTCGGCCGCCCCAACGCCGGCAAGTCCACCCTGGTCAATGCACTGCTCGGCGAAGAGCGCGTGATCGCCTTCGACCAGCCGGGCACCACGCGCGACTCGATCTACATCGACTTCGAGCGCGAGGGCAAGCATTACACGCTCATCGACACCGCCGGCGTGCGAAAGCGCGGCAAGGTGTTCGAGGCGGTGGAGAAGTTCTCCGTCATCAAGACCC
>DCVO01000099.1 GCA_002327405.1 Thiobacillus sp. UBA2186
GGTGATCTTGGCTTCGTCGCGGTTGAAGGCAATGCCGGAAATGATGGCCTGTTCCATGTTTTCGTCTTCCTCGAAAGTAATCAGGGTGCCGTCGCCCTCCTCTTCAAAGCTGGACAGCACGCGCAGTTTCACCTTGTATTTGCCGGCAAATTCCACTGAGCGGATTTGCAGCACCTTGGAGCCCAGGCTGGCCATTTCCAGCATTTCCTCGAAAGTGACGGTTTTGAGACGTCTGGCTTCGGGCACGATGCGGGGGTCGGTGGTATAGACGCCGTCGACATCGGTATAGATCTGGCACTCGTCAGCCTTCAAGGCTGCAGCCAATGCCACGCCGGTAGTGTCGGAGCCGCCGCGTCCAAGTGTGGTGATATTGCCGTCGCCGTCGATGCCCTGAAAACCCGCCACGACAACGACACAGCCGTCATTCAAATCGGTACGCATATTGGTGTCGGGTATGCTCTCGATGCGGGCTTTGGTATAGGCGTTGTCGGTGCGGATGGGGACCTGCCAGCCGGTATAGCTCCTGGCCTTGATGCCCAGGTCCTTGAGTGCCATGGAAAGCAGGGCAATGGTAACCTGTTCGCCGGTCGAGATCATGACATCCAGCTCGCGCGGATCGGGCTGGGCCTGCATTTCCCTGGCCAGGGCAATGAGCCGGTTGGTTTCGCCGGACATGGCGGATACCACGACGACGACTTGGTGCCCCTGGGCACGAAATTTTGCCACTCTTTGCGCAACATTGCGGATGCGGTCGACGCTGCCGACCGAGGTGCCGCCGTATTTCTGAACGATCAACGCCATTTGGAGTTTTGCGGGCGATAAAAAATGGCAATTCTACTGCAAATAGTGAATTTCCACGCTGCCAAGAAGCCTGGCTGAAAGCCGGAAAGGGTCGCCAGTGGTCGCCGGCCCGCTGGCTTATGGCTGTTCGAACAAGGCGATGGACTCGACGTGCGCCGTGTGCGGGAACATGTTGGCGACCCCAGCCGCCTTGAGCTGGTAGCCTTTGACGTGGCACAGCACTTCCGCATCGCGCGCCAGCGTCGAGGGGTTGCAGGAGACATAGACGATGCGCTGAGGCGGTTTGTCTGCCGGCAGGGATTTCACCAGCTCCATGGCACCGTCGCGTGGCGGGTCTATCAGCAGTTTGTCGAAACGGCCCAGATCGGCATATTTCTCCGGGGTCATTTCGAACAGGTTGTCGACGGCGTACTTGACGTTGTGCAGCTTATTCAGCCGGGCATTTTCCTCGGCGCGGCTGACCAGCGCCTTGCTGCCTTCGATGCCCACCACTTCCGCTCCGGAGCGTGCAATCGGCAGCGTGAAATTGCCCAGGCCGCAGAAGAAATCGGCGATGCGTTCGTGCGCCTGGGGGGCCAGCATGGTAACGGCGCGATGCACCAGCGCGCGGTTGATGTGCGGATTGACCTGGGTGAACTCGGTGGGACGGAAAGGGTGAACGATGTTGAATTCCGGCAGGGTGTATTGCAGCAATGCGCCGTTTTCCGGATGGAACGGCACGGCGGTATCGGGCCCCTTGGGCTGCACCCAGATTTCCACGCCATGCCTGTCGGCGAAGACGCGCACGGTTTCCTTGTCGTCGTCGCTCCAGGGCGTGAGCAGGCGGAACACCAGCACGGTGGAGGTTTCTCCTATGGCCAGCTCGATCTGGGGGACACGGTCGGAGTTGGACAACTGCGGAATCAGTTCGCGCATGGGCATGAACAGCGCGGCGACATGCGGCGGCAGAACTTCGCAGGTGTGCATGTCTGCGATGAACCAGGATTTCTTTTCGTGGAAGCCAACCAGCGCGCCGCCTTTCTTGTCGACGCGCTTCACCGAAAAGCGCGCCCGGTGGCGATAAGCCCAGGAAGGTCCGTATAGCGCAGGCAGGATGATTTCCGGCCTGACCTTGCCGATGCGCTGGAGGTTTTCTTCCAGGATGCGCTGCTTGGCGGCGACTTGCGCGCTCACTTCCAGGTGCTGCAGCACGCAACCGCCGCAACGGCCGTAGTGCACGCATTTCGGCGTGGCGCGCTGGCTGCTGGATTTGAGGATGCGCACGGCGTTGGCGCTGTCGTACTTGGGATGCTTGCGGAATACGGAAATCTCCGCGGTTTCTCCCGGCAGCGCGCCGTCTACGAAAGTGACCTTGCCGTCCACGCGACAGATGCCATGGCCCTCATGGTCGAGGGCATCGATTTGAGCCACGGCCATGGCTACTCCTTCCAGGCGGCAAGGAAGGCCTGCCAGTGCCCGCCTTCCAGGGCTTGCAGCGCGGCGCGCACCTTGGCGGTCTCGCCGTGGTAGGCCTCGGTGGTGAGCGCCCCGCGCATGTGCTCGAAGCGCAGGTAAAGCAGGTGGGTGTTGACCACGTCGGTTTCGCAGTAGTCGCAGATGTCAGTGAGCTTGCCGGCCTGGAAGGCGTTCCAGACCTGGCTGCCGTCCATGCCCAGCTTGCCGGGGAAGCCGCACAGCCTGGCCAGCTCGTCCAGCGGCGCATTGGCGCGCGGCTGGTACATGGCGAGCACGTCCATCAGGTCGAGGTGACGGGTGTGGTAGCGGCTCAAGTAGTTGTTCCACTTGAATTCCTTGTCATCCTCGCCCCATTCCCAGTAGCGTTGCGCGGTGATGCCGTGCATCAGGCCGCGGTAGTGCAGCACCGGCAGGTCGAAGCCGCCGCCGTTCCAGGAAACCAGTTGCGGCGTGTACTTCTCGATGCCGTCGTAGAAGCGCTGGACGATGTCACGCTCGGACTCGCCGTCGCGTCCCAAGGTCCAGACACGGAACTGATCGCCGGTGCGCAGTGCGCAGGAAATCGCCACGATCCTGTGCAGATAATGCGGCAGGAAATCGCTGCCGCTGGTCTGGCGCCGCTGCAGCAAGGCCATTTCCGCAATTTCGCCATCCGGAATGCCAGCCGGCAAGTCGTGCAGGCGCGCGAATCCGGCGGTGTCCGGGATGGTTTCGATGTCGAAGACGAGTAGGGGAGTCACGTTGGCGGGATATGCGGCCGGTAAAACAGCAATTTTACCGCGTTAGACCTGCTAAATCAGACGCGAGCCGATATCTTCGGCCGTGACTGCCGCTTCGACATGCGAAGCGGCGACGCTGTCCATGGAAACGCCCAGTTCACCGGACAGCTTGGACATGAGTTCGCTGTTTTGATGTTCGCAGGCGTGGGCAAGACGCAGCAGCCTGTTGATCGGCGTGTCCTGCCCGGCCAGGCTTTCATAAACCTGCCGCGGCAGGCCGATGCGCCGGTAGAGCTGGTTGACGGAAACGGAAAACGCGGCCGGGAAAGTGGAGAAGAGACCGGTCTCGAATGCTTCATCCGGCTCCGAGATGTCCGTGATGGAGCCGGCAAGCTTGCCCATCAACAGGGCGCGGCTCAAAGCCACCTGCGTATAGAGACGGTTATCCGCCGTCACCGGCGTGCCGGCGAGTGCGGTCAGGATGGCGACGCGCCGGGAGCGTTTCCCGCCCATCTTGATCATGGCGTGGGCAGCGGAATCCGCTTCCGTGCTGAGGCCGCCGGCCATGGAATGGGCGATCCGCATCAACTGGGTTTCGAGAGAAGGGTTCAGTCGCACGAACTGGATCAGGCTGGGCAGAGCCTGCCGCATTGCGACTGCGGCCAGTTCCAGGCGCAAATCATGGTCGGGCTTCGCATTCGGTTCGACGCGCGGCCCGGTGAAGTATTCGCCCATGAACCAGGCGGAATCCGGCCAGCGCGAGAACTCGAACTCGCGGGTAATGTTTTGGATGATGATTTGCCCGCCTGGCAGTTTTTCCGGCTTGGCGCTGGCGGGGGTGCGCTGGAAGTGCCATATGTTTCGGGAAATGTCCGGCTCCGGCGCCTCCAGGCAGAAGCGCATCTCCGATGCGGCTAACAGCCGTCTGGCCTGGTCGGCCACCCTTGCGTCAACATCGTTCAATATCCATACGATGTTGGGGTGTGCAAGCTGGGGCAGCGCATCGGAAAACAGAACGTCATGGCTGATTTTCACGAACAATGGCTGGCCGCTGAGCAGGCCGTCCTGGGAGAGGGAATACAGGCCGGTCAGCAGCATGTCCTCGTTCATGCGCTTCAGTTCTTCCGAATGCGCGCTCGAGGTGTCCTGGCCGCGCAACACCAGTTCACGCGCCACGACCAGCCCCTTGTTGTCGAACATGGGTTCGAAGGACAGGAAGCGGTTGCGCAAATCCTCCTCGCGTACCGGGCTGGGTGCGTTTTCCCCGCCTACGTGGGTAACCACCCCGGAACTGAGGGCCTGCGTATCGACGCCGCCGCCTTTGCTGGATGAAGAAGCCATTTCTGCCGGTTTGGGAATGTCTCTGTCAGCCGCTATCATGCCATTACCGGACAAATGTTGGAAACGATCATGGGTTCTGACTGGCGGATTCACTCTGACCGCAATTCGCTGCTCAAGGCTGCGCTGGAAATCATCCGGCAGTGCGAAGCCGGCAGCGGCAGCAGTTTTTCCGTCGTTCTCGCAGGCGGCCAGACCCCGCTCGAGCTCTATCGCATGCTGGCGGGCGAATCCATGCAGTGGAACAAATGGCGCGTATATTTTGGCGACGAGCGCTGCCTGCCGCCTGAACATCCCGAGCGCAACAGTTTTCAGGCCATGCGCACCTTGCTGGATCATGTTCCCATCCCGGCCGCGCACATTCATGTGCCGCCGGCGGAACTTGGACCGGCCGAGGCGGCCTCACGCTACAACGCCCAACTTTCGAACGCGGGCACATTCGACCTGGTCCTGCTGGGCTTGGGCGAGGATGGGCACACGGCCAGCCTGTTTCCGGGGCATGAGATTGGCGCGGAACGCGGGGCGGCGGATGTGCTGCCCGTATTCGGCGCACCCAAACCGCCGCCGGAGCGGATCAGCCTGTCCGCACGCCGCTTGTCTCAGGCGCGAACCGTGCTGTTTCTGGTCACGGGGGCGGGAAAACGGGAAGCAGTCTTGCGCTGGCGGCGGGGCGAGAACATACCTGCCGGCCGGATTCACGCGCAACAGCGCGTAATCGTGCTTGCCGACGAGGCAGCCTGTCAGGCAGAGATACAAAACCAAGGAGACAATTCATGAGACCAAGCCCATTTCTCGCATGCCTGGTTGCTGCCGGTTTCGTTTCCGCTGCGATGGCTGCGCCACAGAATGAGAAGCTCACCACGCGTGCCGACCAGCGCGAAGTTGCCGTCACCATCTACAACGAGAACCTGGCATTGGTGAAAGACGGCCGCAAGGTGAGGCTGGATCGGGGCGCCAACCAGCTTGCCTGGCGCGAAGTCTCCGCCCAGATGCGCCCGGAGACCGCGCTGCTGAGAAATATCTCCAATCCCGCCGGCTTGAGGCTCGTCGAGCAGAACTTCGACTTCGACCTGCTGACGCCGCAGAAGCTGCTGGAGAAATATGTCGGGCGCGAGGTCACGGTCATCAGCATCAACCCCGCTACCGGGGCCGAGAAACGCGAAGCCGCCACCGTACTCGCCAACAATGGCGGCGTGGTGCTCAAGTTCGCCGACCGCATCGAGACCGGCGTGCCGGGACGGCTGGCATTCTCCGGCGTGCCCGACAACCTGCGCGACAAGCCCACGCTGGCCATTTCCTTGTCCAATGTCTCCGCGGGCGAGCAGAATCTGGAGCTTTCCTACCTTACCGGCGGATTGTCCTGGAAGGCCGATTACGTGGCGGAGCTGAACGACAAGGACGACCGTCTCGACATCAACGGCTGGGTCACGCTGAGCAACCGCAGCGGCACCGCTTATCCAGAAGCCAGGCTGCAACTGGTGGCAGGCGATGTCAACCTCGTCCAGGAAGAACTGGCACGAGGGCGTCCGGTGCCGCTCATGGCCAAGACCGCCATGGCGGAAGCCGCCGACATGAGCCAGGAAGCCCTGTTCGAATACCACCTCTATACGCTGGAGCGGCCCACCACCATCGCCGACAACCAGACCAAGCAGGTCGCACTGATGAGCGCGGCGGCTGTGCCGGTGAAGAAGGAACTGCTGCTCGAAGGGCAGAACTATTACTACTCGGGCCAATTTGGCGAACTCGGACAGAAATTGAAAGCGGGCGTGTTCGTCGAGTTCACCAACAAGGGCGAAGGCCTCGGTATCCCTCTGCCCAAGGGTGTCGTGCGCGTGTACAAGAAGGACAGCAAGGGCAACGCCCAATTCATCGGCGAAGACCGCATCGACCACACGCCGAAGAACGAAAGCGTGCGGCTGAAGCTGGGCGATGCCTTCGACGTGACCGCCGACCGCAAACAAACCGATTTCAAGAAACTGGCCGGAACATCGCGCTACAACTACGTGTTCGAAAGCGCCTACCAGATCACCATCAAGAATGCCAAGAGCGAGCCGGTGACAGTCAAGGTGGCCGAGCCCATGCCGGGCGACTGGCAGGTGCAGTCCGAATCCCATCCCCACGCCAAGGCTGCAGCCAATACCGCGGTGTGGAATATCGATGTGCCGGCGGAAGGCAAGGCCGTGCTGACTTACCGCGTATTGGTGAGGTACTGACAGATGCAGAAGCTGAGCAGGTCGCGCGATGCCTGGGATACGCCGGATTTCCGGGACGTCTTCAAGCAGGAGGCCGGACAGCTCGGCATGGCGGCACTCCCGTTGCAGCAGGGGCTGTCGAGAAGCAGCCATGTCAGCGGCGACAAATACGACGTGGTGGTGCTGAACGTTGCCGAGGAACCGCAGCGCATCCTGGTCAAGGCCGGCATCTTCTATCAGGGCATCATCGCCGGCTGCAGCTGTGCCGACGACCCTACGCCGGTGGACGAGCAGACCGAGTATTGCGTACTTCAGTTCGGCATCGACAAGCGCACTGCCGAGGCGGAAATCACGCTGCTGGACGACTGAGGCCTGCGCGGCGCTATTTCCACTTCAAGCGCTGGTAATGTGCGCACAATCCGTTGGTGGAGGAATCGTGCGAGGTGACGGTCTGGTCTTCGCCCAGTTCCTTGATCAGCGCGCTGGACAGGCGCTTGCCGATCTCCACGCCCCACTGGTCGAAGGCGTTGATGCTCCACAGCGTGCTTTGCACGAAGGTCTTGTGCTCGTACAGCGCGATCAGCCGGCCCAGGGTGCGCGGCGTGAGCTTCTGGTAAAGCATGGTGTTGGAAGGCTTGTTGCCGGGGAAGATCTTGTGCGGCAGCAAGAGGCGGATGGCGTCCTCGCTGGCACCCTCCGCTTTCAGTTCGGCCAGCGCTTCCGCCTCGCTCTTGCCGAGCATGAGCGCCTCGGACTGCGCGAAACAGTTGGCGACCAGCATCTGGTGCAGGCCTTCGAAGGGATGGCTGGTGACGGCGGCGAGCATGAAATCGGTGGGCACGAAACGCGTGCCCTGATGCAGCAACTGGAAGAAGGCGTGCTGGCCGTTCGATCCCGGCTCGCCCCATACGATTTCGCCGGTCGGGTAGTTGACCTTCTCGCCCAGGCGCGTCGTGCTCTTGCCGTTGGATTCCATGCACAGCTGCTGCAGGTAGGCGGGCAGCCGTGACAGGTGGATGTCGTAGGGGAAGACGGCATGGCTGGGCGCGTCCCAGAAGTGCTGGTACCAGATCGACAGCAGCGCCAGCGTGCCGGGGATGCTGACGAGCGGGTCGGCGCGGAAGTGCCCGTCCATGTCGCGCGCACCGGCAAGCAGTTCCTCGAACTGGTCCATGCCGACGTAAAGCGCGATGGGCAGGCCGATCGACGACCACATGGAATAGCGTCCGCCTACCCAGTCCCAGAACACGAACATGTTGGCAGGGTCGATGCCGAAAGCCTTGACCGCTTCCTCGTTGGTGGACACGGCGACAAAGTGGCGCGAAACCGCGAGTTCCGAGCCCAGGCGCTCGACCAACCAGCGCCGCGCGATCTTGGCGTTGGCCAGCGTTTCCAGGGTGGTGAAGGACTTGGAGGAAACGATGAACAGCGTGGTTTCCGGGTTCAGGTCGTCGAGCGTGTCGCCGACATGGTTGGGGTCGACGTTGGATACGAAATGCATCTGGATGCGCGCGTTGCCGTAGGGCTTGAGCGCGCGGCAGGCCATCATGGGTCCGAGGTCGGAGCCGCCGATGCCGATGTTGACAATGTCGGTGATGATCTTGCCGGTGTGGCCGCGCCACTTGCCTTCGCGCACGGCGTGGGTGAAGCGGTGCATCTGGCTCAGCACCTGCAGCACGCCCGGCATGACGTCGTGGCCGTCGACCAGGATGGGCTTCAAGGGGTCGTTGCGCAGCGCCACATGCAAAACCGCGCGGTTTTCCGTGAAGTTGATCTTCTCGCCGCTGAACATGGCCTCGGTCCAGGCCGGCAAGTTGGCCTCGCTGCCGAGCTGGCGCAACAGAGCCAGGGTTTCGTCGCTGATCAGATTTTTTGAATAGTCGAGCAGGAAGTCGTCCAGGCTGATGCTGTAGCGTTCGAACCGTGTCGGATCGGCCTTGAACAGCTCGCGCATGCGCACGCCTTCCCAGGTCTTGCGATGGGCCAGAAGCTTTTGCCAGGAGGGAAGTTCGGTCAGCAGCATGTTCAAATCTTGAGCAATATTCCCGCCAGCGGGGGGAGGGTGAGCACAATCGAGTGGGGCTGTTCCATCCAGGGCTGGGGCTCGCTGTGCAAGCCACCGCCGTTGCCGGCATTGGAACCGCCGTATAAGGCCGAATCGGTATTGAGGATTTCCCGGTAATAGCCGGGTGAGGGCACGCCCACTCGATAGCCATGGCGGGGCACGGGGGTGAAATTCAGCACCACGATTGTGCATTGGCCGTCGGGGGCGCGGCGAAGAAAGCTGTAGACGGAATGGTCGGCGTCATTGCAGTCCAGCCACTGGAACCCGGCATACTCGAAATCCAGGGTATGGAGCGCCGGATCATGCCGGTAGAGGCGGTTGAGGTCACGCGCCAGGCGCTGGATGCCGAGATGCCAGTCGATGCCGAGCAGGTCCCAGTCGAGTTCCCGGCCGACTTGCCATTCGCGCCCATGGCCGAATTCGTTGCCCATGAAGTTGAGCTTCTTGCCCGGGCTGGCAAGCTGCCAGGTCAACAGCAGGCGCAGGTTGGCGAACTGCTGCCAGACATCGCCGGGCATCTTTGCGATCAGCGAACCCTTGCCGTGCACCACTTCGTCGTGCGACAACGGCAGGATGAAGTTTTCCGTATAGGCGTAGAGCTGGCCGAAGGTGAGCTGATCGTGGTGCCAGCGACGGTGTACCGGGTCTTCATGCATGTAGCGCAGGGTATCGTTCATCCAGCCCATGTTCCATTTCAGCGAAAACCCCAGCCCGCCCAGGTAGGCCGGGCGCGACACCATGGGCCAGGCGGTGGACTCCTCGGCGAAGGTCAGCGCGCCGGGGAACTCCTCGTGCACCATGACATTGAGCTCGCGCAGGAAATCGATGGCTTCCAGGTTCTCGCGCCCGCCGTACTGGTTGGGCAGCCATTCGCCGGGCTTGCGCGAATAGTCGAGATACAGCATGGAGGCGACCGCGTCCACGCGCAGGCCGTCGACATGGAATTCGGCCAGCCAGTAGTGCGCGCTCGCGAGCAGGAAATTCTTCACCTCGGCGCGGCCGTAGTTGAAGATGTGCGTGCCCCACTCCTGGTGGTAGCCGCGGCGCGGATCCTCGTGCTCATACAGCGCGGTGCCGTCGAAGCGCGCCAGCGCCCAGTCGTCCTGCGGGAAATGCGCCGGCACCCAGTCGAGGATGACGCCTATGCCCGCCTGATGGCAGGCGTCGACGAAGGCACGGAAATCGTCGGGCGTGCCGTAGCGGCTGGTGGGCGCGAAATAGCCGGTGGTCTGGTAGCCCCAGGACTCGTCCAGCGGATGCTCGGATACCGGCAGCAGTTCCACATGGGTGTAGCCCATGTCCTGCAGATAGGGGATGAGGGCGTCGGCGAACTCGCGGTAGGTATAGAAGCGCCCGTCCGGGTGGCGGCGCCAGCTGCCAGGATGCACTTCGTAAACATTGATGGGCGCATGCAGCCAGTCCCAGTGCTTGCGGCCTTCCAGCCACGCGCCATCCTGCCAGGCGTGATTCCCGGGCGCACAGACCTTGGGTGCCGTGTCCGGACGGCGCTCGAACCAGCGCGCGTAAGGGTCGGCCTTGACCAGCACCTGGCCGCTGGCGCGGTTGCGGATCTCGAACTTGTAATGCATGCCCGGCTGGACGCCGGGCAGGAACAGTTCCCACACGCCGGAACTGCCGCGCGAGCGCATGGGGTGCAGGCGGCCGTCCCAGTGGTTGAAATCGCCCACGACGGAGACCCGCTCGGCATTGGGCGCCCAGGTCGCAAATTGTACGCCTTCGACCCCGTTCACCCTGGCCGGCTGGGCGCCCAGCATGTTGTAGGCCTGGAGCAGGCGGCCTTCGCTGAACAAATACAAATCATGTTCCGACAGCAGCGGGGGAAAGCAATAAGGGTCGTGGCGCTCATGGCTGGCATGGGCATTGCTGCTGCGTATGCGGTAGGGAAGCTCCGGCGCGGCCTGTCCATGCCATTCGAACAGGCCGCGTGCGTCGATTTTTTCCATTCGCCCATGGCCGACGATTTCGACGCTGTCGGCATAAGGGTCGAACACGCGCACGACATGGCCTTCCGGGCCGGGATGCCAGCCGAGGAACCCGAAGGGGTCGTGGCTACGGCCGGCGGCCAGGTCGAGCAATCGGGGATCGACAGAAGCGCTTAACATATTTTTTCGATTCACAGCCTATCATAAGAATATGAATGCTCATCGCGAAAAGAAAGGCAAGTCATGCGAAATCCGCTAGGCAATGAACCTCGATTCGTCAGTTTGTTGACCAAAAAAACCGTCGCGCTCATCCTGGCGGGAGGTCGCGGCTCAAGGCTGATGCAGATGACCGACTGGCGCGCCAAGCCGGCAGTGCCTTTCGGCGGCAAGTTCCGCATCATCGATTTTCCCCTGTCCAATTGCCTCAATTCCGGCATTCGCCGCGTCGGCGTGCTCACCCAATACAAGGCGCACAGCCTGATCAAGCATATCCAGCGCGGCTGGGGTTTTCTGCGCGGCGAGTTCAACGAGTTCATCGAACTGCTGCCGGCGCAGCAGCGCATCGAGGCCGACTGGTACAAGGGCACGGCGGACGCGGTGTTCCAGAACATGGACATCATCCGCAAGTACGATCCCGAGTATGTGCTGGTCCTGGCCGGCGATCACGTTTACAAGATGGATTACGGCGAAATGCTGGCCAGCCATGCCAGGCATGAAGCCGACATGACGGTTGCCTGCCTGGAAGTGCCGCTGGATCAGGCCAAGGCATTCGGCGTGATGGCGGTGGACGAAAATGCGCGCGTGGTCGAATTCATGGAAAAGCCTGACAATCCTCCACCCATGCCGGGGCGCCCGGATCGCGCCCTGGCCAGCATGGGCATCTACATCTTCAACGCCAGATTTCTTTACGAACAGCTTATCCGCGATGCCGATGACCGCCATTCCGAGCATGATTTCGGCAAGAACCTGATTCCCTACATGGTGCCGCGCTATCACGTGGTTGCCCACCGCTTTTCCGAGAGTTGCGTGGGCAGCGAGGGGGCTGAACCCTACTGGCGCGATGTGGGGACCGTGGATGCTTTCTGGGAGGCCAATATCGACCTTGCAGGCGTGACCCCGGACCTGAATCTTTACGACAAGAACTGGCCGATCTGGACGCATCAGGAACAGTTGCCGCCGGCGAAGTTCGTGTTCGACGACGATGACCGCCGCGGCATGGCCACCGATTCCATGGTTTCGGGCGGATGCGTCATTTCGGGCGCGACGGTTCGCCATTCCGTGCTGTTTTCCAACGTCAAGGTGCACAGCTATGCCGTGCTCGAAGATGCCGTTGTGTTGCCGGACGTGATGATCGGCCGCCACGCCCGGCTCAGGAAAGTGGTGATCGACAAGGGCTGCGTCATACCCGAGGGCCTGGAAGTCGGTTCCGACCGGGAGCGCGATGCCAAGTCGTTTTACGTTTCCCCCGGCGGCGTGACCATGATCACGCCCGAGATGCTGGGGCAGCATATCCATTACGTCAGATGAGCGACGACAAGAACGTGACCAAGCTGCATCTCATCCTGTGCTGGCACATGCACCAGCCGGATTACCGCGACTCCGAAACCGGCGAGTTCCGCCTGCCGTGGACCTACCTGCATGCGCTCAAGGATTATTCGGACATGGCGGCGCATGTCGAGGCGGAGCCGCGCGCGCGCGCAGTGTTCAATTTCGTGCCGGTGCTGCTCGACCAGCTCGAGGATTACGCCGAGCAGTTTGCCAGCGGCCGTTACCGCGACCCCTTGTTGAGGCTGTTGGCGCGCGCGAGCTACGATGAACTGGCAAGGAACGAGCGGGATTTCATTTTCGAATGCGGCTTTCGTCTCGGGCACGAGCAGATGGTGGCGCCTTACCCCTACTACAAGCGCCTGCACGAACTGTACGACCAGGCGGAAAAATTCGGCGGCAGGGGACTGGATTATCTTTCCGGGCAGTATCTCGCCGATCTGCTGGTCTGGTATCACCTGGTCTGGATAGGCGAGACCATCTGCCGAAGCGATCCGCTTCCCGTGAGGCTGATGGCCAAGGGGGAGGGCTTCGATCTCGATGATCGCAAGGCGCTGTTGGAACTGCTGGCGCGCGTGATCGGCGGCCTGATCCCGCGTTATCGGGCGCTGGCCGAGTCGGGGCGCATAGAAATTTCCTCAACCCCGCACACCCATCCCATCGCGCCGCTCCTGATCGATTTCCAGTCCGCCCGCGAAGCCTGGCCGGAAGCCGTGCTGCCTCGCGCCCATCACTATCCCGGCGGCGCCGGCCGCGTCGCCGTGCACATCCGCTCGGCCATCGAATCGCACACGCGCCGCTTCGGGCAGGCGCCGGCCGGCATCTGGCCGGCGGAGGGAGGCATATCGGATGCCGTCGTCAGGCAGCTTGATCAGGCTGGCGTGAAATGGACGGCGAGCGGCGGCGCAGTGCTCGCGAACAGCCTCAAGCAGGCGGGCATCAAGACGGGGGTGGCCGTAAAGTACCTCCATCGGCCGTATCGCATCGACGGGCCGGAGAACCGGACGGTTTGCTTTTTCCGCGACGACAAGCTTTCCGACCTGATCGGCTTCGAATTTTCCAAATGGCATGGCGCCGATGCCGTGGCGCATTTCGTTGCCGAACTGGAGCGGATCCACAAGGAAGCCGGCGAGGAAGAGGTTGTGGTTTCGGTGATTCTCGACGGCGAGAATGCCTGGGAGTACTACCCCTACAACGGTTTTTATTTCCTGTCCGGACTGTATTCGGCGCTGGCCGTGCACCCTTTCATACGCATGACCACGTTCAGCGAATATCTGGCCGGCGTGAAGGAGCAGCAGATCGGCAGCCTGCCTGGCCTGACCGCGGGCAGCTGGGTATATGGAACATTTTCCACCTGGATCGGCGACCCGGCCAAGAACGCGGCCTGGGACCTGCTGTGCGACGCCAAGCGCACCCTGGACAAGATCGATGCGTCCGGCGCGCTCGATGCCCAAGCGCGCGAAGCGGCTTTCCGGCAACTGGCGGTGTGCGAAAGCTCCGATTGGTTCTGGTGGTTCGGCGACTACAATCCCGGCCGCGCCGTCGCCAGTTTCGACAAGCTGTACCGCGAGAATCTCAAGCGCCTGTATGCGCTGATCGGCGTGACGCCTCCGGCGCAGCTCGATCAACCCATCTGCCGCGGCGAAGGCAGGGAAGCGGAAGCCGGCGGTACCATGCGGCGGTCGACGTGAGAGCGTGAGGCGTGAGGCGTATACCCTGATCCTTAGCCTTCACCCTTCACCCTTTTTCCGGGACAATGCTGGCTCTTATCCAGGAGTTCGCAAATGAGTCATCAGGTTGTCCAGTCCGGGCTGGTTGTCTACATCACCTATTCCATCCTCGATCAGGCCGGCAACGTCGTCGAGCAGCACGATCTGCCCGTGGGCTATGTCCAGGGCGCGAACAGCGGCCTGCTCCCCAGCATCGAATCCGCGCTGGTGGGGAAAAAAGTCGGCGACCGGGTGGAAGTGACGCTGGCGCCGCAGGATGCTTTCGGCGAACGCGACCCGGATCTCTCCTTCACCGATGATGTCGACAACGTGCCGCCGCAGTTCCGCCATGTAGGCGCGCAGGTGCAGATGGCCAACGAGGCGGGCGAGACCAAGACCTTTTACGTGACCAGCATCGAGGACGGCAAGCTGACCGTGGACGGCAATCATCCGCTGGCCGGGCAGAATGCGATTTGCGCGGTGGACATCATGAATATCCGCGAAGCCACGGCGGAGGAACTGGCCAGCGGCATGGCGGCGGATTCCGCGCCGCCGCAACTGCACTGATAACAAAAATACGGAGAAAAACTGCTTGAACAAAGAGGACAGGAGGACAAGAGAAACAGCAATAAGTCGCTTTACTCCTGTCCTCTTGTCCTCTTTGTAAGAGAATGGGGGACTCTGTTGTCTTTTCTCCCTCTGAGTGAACACTTTTTCATTGCAACAAAAAAGCCGGGTTTCCCCGGCTTTTTTGTTGCGTATGCCTCGAAATTACTTGGGACAGGCCTGGTCGGACGGAATCTTGCCGGGCAGGCGCAGGAAAGCCTCGAACGGGCCCATCACGCTCATGGCTTCCATCTTGGGTCCGGTGAATTTCAGTCGCCCGAACATCATCGCGCGCATGGGGCCGTATTCGCCGGCGCCCATTTCGTTCCAGCGCTGGGTGGTGGCATGCATCAGGTAATCCACGTCGTCGTCGATGGCAGCGGTCTGCTGCTTGCCGCCATACACGCACATGGCCTTGTCGTCCTTGGACATGATTTTCATCTCGGTGATGTACTTGTCGCCGCAATCGGTGCGGTACATCTGGATGATCTTGTATCCGCGGCCCTTGTCGTTCTTGATCCAGTCGCCGGCCAGGCCCTCGGACAGGTTGGCGTCCTTGTTCCAGGCATCGCAGGCCTGGGCGGTCCATTCGGCCGACATCAGGGCAGGGGCGGCCTGGGCGCCGGCGGAGGAAATCGCCAGCAGGCTGGCTGCCAGAAGGGAAAGTTTGTTCACGGGTGCTGCCTCCTTTTTGTGTAGTAATAAGAAAATGTCATGCAGGTCGCAAGGTAAGCGCCGGCAAGGGACTTGTCAATGATTGACGACGAGGAAACCAGGGCTGCTAGTCGGGGAGGTATTTGCGCAGTGCCCCGAACAGCCAGGTTCCATGCAGCGCGCCGGCCAGCGCGACGAGGGCGCCGATCGAGCCCATGCCGACCAGGGCGAAAATGGGTCACGGGCACAGGCCGATGATGCCGGCAACGATCGCCGACATCATGATCCCGTACATGTGGAAGGACTGGAAATGGAACATCTCCATGATGCGATACCAGGAGGCCGCTTCCGATTTGACGAGGGTGAACCCGAACAGCGTGCCGGCCGGCAGGTAAGGGATGAAGCGCTTCATCCTGGCGAAAACCGCCCCGCCGAGGAAACCGCCCAGCATGGCGCCGACGGCGAACACCAGGCTCCAGTTCTGTTCGCGCCAGTCGTATTTGAAGAATTCGACGCCTATGGATTTGGGCTGGGAGATGGCGCAGGTTGGAGGAGATGCCGAAGGAGCGGTTGCCGTTGCCGATCCAGATCATGAGCGGCACCATGAGGCCGATGATGGGGCCGGCGACATACCAGGGCCAGGGGGATTCAAGCAAACGAATGAGCGTGTCCATTGTATTTTTGTCTTTGGCTTGAGCCTGAACGACAGAGAAGGCCTACATCGAATCTTCCACCAGCTTGATGCGGGCGCGCAGTTTCTCCAGTACGGCCTGCTCTCCCTTCAGGCCGGCTTGCGCTTCCTGCAGCTTGAGGTAAACCAGCAGCGGCTTGCGCCAGCCCTGCTCTGAGGCGGTTTCCGCAGCCAGCCTCAGCGTCGCTTCATCCGCCTGCTTGCGCATGACTGCGACGGAAATCGCCACCAGCCGCGAGAGCGGGTCGTCGATTTTCTGCAGGATGCCGGAATTCCTGGCAGGGTCGCGGTTGGCCGCGAAGTCGCGATACTGCGCAGGCAGCTTGCCGGTATCCATGCCGTCCCACTGGCCGCTGATGAAGCGGTGGTAGGCCTCGTCCTCCGGCATTGTGTCGAGTTTCGCGTATTCAACATAACCGCTGCAGGGCTCGAACGTCAGGCTGGCCTGGCGCGTGGCGCAGCGGGTCAAATGCAGCCGGGCGGTTTCCTCGATCCTGGCCGCGCTGCCGGCGGCGGCGAGCGCCTGCTGGAAATAGCCTTCCGCCAGCGTGTTCTGGCCCTTGAGTTCGGCCTTCTTGTAGCGCTCGATCAGGCTGATGCTGTCCAGCTTCCAGTCCGGCGCCTTCGGGCCGCCGCCGCAGGCGGAAAGCGCGAGGCCGAGCAAGGCGATCAATACGTTTTTCATGGCAGCTTCATGTCCGCATCCCCGCCGAACGGCCACATGCGGTTGATGTCGTTGAGGAGGTCGTTGGCCTTGCGCACCGAATCGTCGATGTCGGCGCGCAGCTTGGCGAGATCCTGGGTGCCGTCCTTCACGTTGGCGGAAATGTCGACCGCGTTCTTCAGCAACTCGTCCACGCGCTTCAGGCTGCCCTGGGCATCGGTCAGCATACTGCGCACCTGGGCGAGCGCCTGCTTGCTCTGTTCCGACATGCCGTCCTCGGCGAACAGCCAGCGGTCGGCCTTCACCAGCATGGCATCGACCTTGGCGGAGACTTCGTTCAGCCTGGCGGTGAGGCCTTCGAGGTTTTTCAGGCTGTTGACGACGGGGCGCGCATTCTCTTCGCTGCCCAGCACGCCTTCGAGTACGCCGTATTTGCCGCTCATGCGGGTGGTGATGGTCTTGGCGTTGGCCAGCGTGCTGTTGAGTTCGCCGTCCTGGCGGGTGATGTGCTCGACGTTGGCCAGGATGTTTTTCACCCGTTCGATGAGCGCGGGAATTTCCTGGGCGGGATCGGTTACCAGCAACAGGACCGTGGCATTGTCGGGCAACTGCGGGGAGGAGAGATCGGGCGTGCTGACCTTGATTTTGGCGCCGCCCACCAGCGGCTTGTCGAGGTTGAACGTACTGTCGGTTCTCAGCCATTTCGCGCCGCTCTGGGAGATTTCCGCCTTGATCACGATGCCGCCTGCATCGTTGAGGTTGACGCTGGCGACCTGCCCGATGGGCATGCCCGAGAAAGTCAGCGGCATGCCGGGCGTGATGCCTTCCGCGCTGGCGGCAGCCAGCTGGAGGTGCATGCGCTGCTCGAAGAACCCGCGCGCATGCAGCACATAGACGAGGAATGCCAGCGCCAGGACGAGCACGGTGATGACGAAAAGGCCTACTTTCAGGTGCAGGTTCTTGAACATTATTCTCGGTCGTAGAGTGGGCGATTCCAGTCGAAATCAAACACTTCCCATTTTTCCGGCGCGCCCTCGAAACGCGAGGCAAGCTCGCGCAGGAACGCCGGATAAGGGATATCGTACAACATGGCGCCGGGACGTTCGATAACCAGCTGAGGGCGTTTCAGGATCAGGGCGCGAGCCAGCTTGGCTACGAAGCGCTCGGACGGATTCATGTCGGGGTCGCGCTTGTCGCCGATCGAGGCGAAACCCAGCTGTTCCAGCAGGGTCTGCGCCTGGTGCGAAGCTTCCGCCGCATCGAAATGCTTCTGATACAGCGGGATCAGCGCGATGTTTTCGCGCGCGGACAGATTGGCGCGCAGCGGCAGGTCGGGCGAGACCAGTGCGGCCCGGTCCTCCGGCAGGCTTGCCACTGCGGCTGCCAGTTGCTGCGACTCGGCAAAGCGGGTCAGATGTATTCCAGCGCTAATGACAGCACCTCTATCAGGACAAGGGCCAGGAATACCCGCATCATCCCGCGCAATACGGAGACGGGCACCATGAACAGCTTCTTGGGCGTTTCCAGTCCCGCGGCCATGGGCAGCGTGGTGACGGCCAGGCCGAAGAATATGCACTTGACGCCCAAGCCCATCAGCACGCCGATGCCGAACACGGTCGATATCGTGTTCGAGAAGGCGTCGAACCCTGACGTGCTGAGGCCGTAGATCGAGAAATAGGCCAGAAACAAGGTCAGCACGCTGCCCAGCACGGTCAGCCCGATCACCGAAGCGATGCCGCCTGCGATCCTCGGCAGGAACTCGAACTGCATGGGCTCCACCCTGCAATGCGACAAGGCATCGAGTTCGTTGTTGACCTTCATCAGCGCCACTTCCGTATTGATGGCCGAACCGGAGCGCAGGGCGATGAGCAACGCGGTGAGGAACGGCAGCAGTTCCAGCAGCAGCACGCGAATGATCATTTCGGTGGCGGCGTCGAACAGCCCCACATCGCGCGCGGTGGAGAGGGTGATGGTGATGATGACCCAGGAGATGGCCAGCACGTAGACGAGGTAGACGTGCAGGATCTGCACCGCGGTGAAGTAGATCTGCTTGACGATGGTGTCGAGCGTGGCGCGATTCCAGGTCGCGGGCCGTACCAGCGTGGACAGCACTTCGGTGAGGAAAGCCAGCACGGCGAATGTCGCGTTCCACCAGCCCACAGCCTTGGCGCCGGTGCGTTCGACGAAATTTAACAGGAACTCCATGCGTTGATGGCCGGTCAGGTGTCCATGAAGCTTGTATTATGCCTATGCTGGCAATAAAGTTTATCGAAGTAACGGAATCGAGGAGATCACCATGAAGCGTTTGTGCGGAATTCTGACGCTGTCCCTGGCCAGCGGACTGGCGCTGGCGGCGCCGGGGGTGGCGCTCAAGGACGAGAACGTGCTGTCCAAGCCCAGCGCGACTTCCGCCGCGGTCGGCAAGATGACCAAGGGCATGGCCGTGGACATCGTGGCCAAGCAGGGCGGCTGGCTGCAGGTCAAGGCCGGCGGCAAGCAGGGTTGGGTGCGCCTGCTGAGCGTGCGTGCGGGCGCGGGCGGGGCGGGCGGCAACGGCCTCGCGGGCGTTGCCGGCGTGGCCGGTGCGGTCACGCAGAAGTCCGACCCCAGCCGGGTGGTGGCGGTGGCGGGCGTGCGCGGCCTGAATGAAGAAGATCTCAAGGGCGCCAAGTTCAATGCGCAAGAGCTTGCCAAGCTGGAGGGCTATGCCGTCACGGCCAGCCAGGCCAAGGCCTTTGCCGACAAGTCGGGCTTGAAGGCTGTCAAGATCAAGGCGCTGCCCAAGCCTGATGCCGAAGCCGATGGAGAGACGCTATGAAAAGGATTTTTTCGATTCTGGCCCTGATGCTGGGCACGCATGTCGCCAGCAGTGCCGCTTTCGACCTGGGCAAAATTCTGCAGTTGCCCGAGGAGAACAAGCAACAGAAAACCGAGCAGGCACAGCAGCCCGCGTCCCGGTCGTCCGGCCTCAGCCCGCTGATGCTGCTGGGCAAGACCTCCGTCGAGGACGAGGCCAGAATCGGACGCCAGGTATCGGGCGACTTGCTTGGCGCGGCACCGCTGGTCAAGGACGACACCCTGCAGCGCTACGTCAACACGGTCGGCCGCTGGGTCGCCCAGCAATCCAACCGCAAGGACCTGGACTGGCACTTCGGCGTGATCGAATCCGAGGATATCAATGCCTTCGCCGCGCCCGGCGGCTATGTCTTCCTGACCAAGGGCCTTTACAAGCGCCTCAATAACGAAGCGGAACTGGCCGGCGTGCTGGCGCACGAGATCGCGCATGTCAGCAGGAAGCATCACCTTGAGCTGCTCAGGAAGTCGCAGCTTATCGGCGCGCTGTCGCAAACCGTCTCGAAGGAAATCAAGAGCGGCGATCAGGCTGTGCAGAACCTGATCGGCAACGGCGCCGAGATGCTGGCGCGCGGGCTAGACAAGGAAGCCGAGTTCGAGGCGGATCGCATTGGCGCAGTCTTCGCGGCGCGCGCCGGCTACGATCCCTGGGGTCTGCCTACGGTCCTGCAGGATATGGCCGCCATCAATACCGGCGACAACCGGCTGGCGCTGCTGTACAAGACCCACCCGACCGCTGCCGACCGCCTGGCGCGTCTGGGCGAAGCGGTAGGCGACCGCTTCGACAGCTTGCCGACCGGCAAGGAGTTTCCCGAGCGCTTCTACCGCATCAAGTGAGGCGGCAAGCAAAAAAACACGTCATCCCGTGGCTGCTGGCTGCAGGATGGCTCATCTTGCTGTTGCTGCATGAGGCCTCCTTTCTGCGCCTGGGCTTCGTCGAACGGCTGGATGCCGCTCTGTACGACTTCAGCCTGAAGCGCAGCGCGCCGCGCGGCCTGGACGACCGCATCACCATTCTCGACATCGACGAGGCCAGCCTCAAGAAGGTTGGACGCTGGCCATGGAGCCGCGACAAAATGGCGACGCTGGTCGATCGTCTCTACAACGACTACGGCATCGCGGCCATGGGCTTCGATGTCATATTCGCCGAGCCCGACATCAGTTCCGGCATTGCCACGCTCGATCATCTGTCAAAACAGGATCTCTCGGCCGATTCGCAATTCCTCAACCGCTATGCGCGCCTGCGTCCCGCGCTCGATTACGACGGGCGTTTTGCCGAAACCCTGAGCGGCAAGACACTGGCGCTGGGTTATTACTTCATCACGCCGGGCTTGCCGGAAGGCGTCACCGGTGCGTTGCCTCCGCCCAATCTGCCTGCATCGGCCCTGGGGGAAAGCGGCGCCCGCCTGGTCGAAGCCATCGGCTACGGCGGCAATCTCAAGCAATTCCAGAATGCCGCCGGCATCGCCGGCTATTTCTCGGTGCTGCCGGATGCGGACGGCACCATGCGCAAGATTCATCTGCTGACCCGCTACCAGGGCGGCCTGTACGAGGCCTTCAGCGCCGCCACCCTGCGCGCGGCTTTCGGCGGCGAGCCGCTGGCCGCCGGCGTAGACGACAGGAGTGTGCTGGGCCGCAGTTACCGCCAGCCCTGGGTGGAAGTGGCCGGCATCCGCGTCAATCTCAATGCCGACGGCAGCGCCTGGGTGCCTTATCGCGCCGGGGCGCCGTTTCCTTATGTGTCGGCCAAGGACGTACTGGCTGGCAAGACCGACAAGACCATGCTGGAAAATCGTGTGGTGCTGGTCGGCTCCACCGCCCCGGGGCTGGCGGATTTGCGCGTCACGCCTTTCTCGGAGGCTTTCCCCGGCGTGGAAATCCACGCCCACATGATTGCCGGCATGCTCGACGGCGATGCGGGCTTCACGCCGCCCTGGGCGCAGGATGCGATCCTGACGATCACCCTCATTGCAGGCCTGCTGCTGGCGATCGCCCTGCCGCTTATCGGACCGGTCTATGGGCTGGGGCTCACCGTCCTGCTCTTGGGCGGGATGGCGGCGGGCCATTACGCCGCCTGGCAACAGCATTGGGTCTTGCCTGCGACAGGGCCGCTGGTCACGGTGGTCGGCCTGTATCTGCTGTCCACGGCCTACGGCTTCCTGGCCGAAACCCGCAACAAGCGCCAGATCACCAAGCTGTTCGGCCAGTACGTGCCGCCCGAACTCGCCGACGAGATGAGCCGCGACCCCACGCACTACAGCATGGAAGGCCAGTCGCGCGAAATGACCGTGCTGTTTTCCGACATCCGCGGCTTCACCAATTTCTCCGAGAAGCTGCCGCCGACCGAACTGGCCGAGGTGCTCAACAGCTATCTCAGCACCATGACCGCCATCGTGCAGCAGAACAGGGGCACCATCGACAAGTACATCGGCGATGCGGTCATGGCGTTCTGGAACGCGCCGCTCGATATGCCCAACCACGCGGAAGCGGCGGTGCAGACCGCGCTCGACATGCAAGCCGCGCTGCCTGCGCTCAACGAGCAGTTCGCCGCGCGCAACTGGCCGCACGTGAAAATCGGCGTCGGCGTCAACACCGGGCGGATGAGCGTCGGCAACATGGGTTCGACCTTCCGCATGTCCTACACTGTCATGGGCGATGCGGTGAACCTTGGCTCGCGGCTGGAAGGCATCACCAAGCAGTACGGCGTCGGCATCCTTGCTACCCAGACGACGGTCGATGCGGACAAGAAGCACGAGTTCATGAAGATCGACGACGTGCGCGTCAAGGGCAAGGAGCAGCCGGTCGCGATCTACGAGCCGCTGGGGCTAAAGGAAACACTCAATCCTGCCGAGATTAATCGTGCACAGTGTTTCGAGCAGGCGTTTGCTGCCTATCAGCAGCAAAAGTGGGACGAGGCGGAAACCCTGCTGACGACATTGAATAAGGAATCACCCAGAGCGCTGTACGATATCTATTTGGAACGGATCGCGCACTTCCGTGAGGCGCCGCCGCCCAAGGACTGGGACGGCGTGTTTGTCTATACGACAAAGTAGGAACCGCATGTATTCGACAAACCAACAAAGAGGACAGGAGGACAGGAGGAAAATCAAAACCTCTTGTCCTCTTGTCCTGCTTGTTCAGGATTTTTGGGGAAGTTGGTGAAACTGACCGTACTCGGCTGCGGCGGCGGCATCGGCAGCGGCCGCCACACCACCTGCTTCCTGCTGGACGAGGACGTGCTGGTCGACGCCGGCACCGGCATTACGTCATTGAGCCTCGATCAGCTGGCGAAGATCGACCATGTCTTCCTCACCCACAGCCATCTCGATCATGTGCTGGGATTGCCGCTCCTGATCGACGCGGTGGGCGACCGCCGCGGCAGGCCCGTCACCGTGCACGCGCTGCCGGACACCCTGGAAATCCTCGACCAGCACCTGTTCAACTGGAAGCTGTGGCCCGATTTCCGCGAAGTTCCCGATGCTTCCGCCCCCTGGCTCAGGTTCGAACGCATGCCGCTGGGCTCGTCGGTCAGCCTGGGCGAAGCAAGGATCACCAGCCTGCCCGCGCACCATACCGTGCCTGCCTGCGGCTATCGGCTGTCGAACGGCAAGCGCAGCCTCGTGTTCACCGGCGACACCACGCGCAGCGAGGCGCTCATGCACACCTTGAACGAAATGGGCGATCTGGGCGACCTCATCATCGAAACCTCGTTCGAAAACGGCCTGCGCGATATTGCCGTCGCCTCCATGCACCACTGGCCGGATTCGCTGGCCCGGGAGTTGAAACATTTGAAACCCCAGCCGCGCATCTGGATCACCCATCTCAAGCCCGGCAACGAAGCGTCCATCATGGACGAACTGAAACGCAGTATCCCCGGGCGCGAAATCGCCCCGCTTGCGCAAGGGCAAGTGATCGAATGGTGAACGGCAACAGTGTGCCCGACGCTCTCCTGCTGATGACCGGCGGCTGCCCGCATTGCCCCGCGGCCCTGCAGGCCCTGACGGTTTTGCTGAAGGAAGGCGCGATCGGGCGCCTGGAAGTCATCAATGTCGCGGTGCACATCGAGGAAGCCGAGTCGCGCGGCGTGCAGTCCGTGCCCTGGATCAGGATCGGCCCGTTCGAGGTGGAAGGCGCGGCCATGCCCGCCAGACTGCGCGAACTTGCGCAGGGCGTGAACGACGACAAGGTGTTCGACGCCTGGCTGCTGGAAACGCTGAAATCGGGCAAGCGCCACAAATTCGAGGCGCTGGTGAAAAACGAGCCTCAGCGCATTCACGCGCTGGCTCGGATGATGAAGAATCCCGAGGCCAGCATGGCGATTCGCCTCGGCATCGGCGCCATCTTGGAAGAACTGCAGGGCAGCGGTTTGACCGAGACCTTGATTCCGTCATTTGGGGAAATGCTCAAGAGTGATGACAGATTATTGCGCACCGACGCCTGCCATTTCCTGACCCTGATCGGCACGGAGGCGATCCGTCCCCACATGCTGGCCTGCGTCGATGATGCCGACCCCGAAATCCGCGAAATGGCGGAAGAGTGGCTGGCGGAGAATCTGCCGGTCTAGTGAAGGGGGAAGGGGGAAGGGAGAAGGGTAGGCGATCTGTCCATCCCGACAAGCTTCAGACCTACCACTTCACCACATGCACATTGTTCAGTGTTCTGCCGAGGAAGCGTTCGCCTATGGTCTGGAAACGGAGCGGCACGTCGGTGACGTAGAAATCGTAGCGCGGGGGCGTGGGCCCGGGGTTGGCCAGGCCTTTTTCGTTCAGCACCGCAGCGGCCTGCTCGGCCATGGCTTCGGCCGAGTCCACCAGCTTCACACCGGGGCCGCTGACTTCATGCAAGAGCGGTTTCAACAGCGGGTAGTGGGTGCAGCCCAGCACCAGGGTGTCGATTTTTTCCGCCAGCAGCGGGCGCAGATATTCCTTCGCGGTCAGGCGCGTGACCTCGTGCTCCAGCCAGCCTTCCTCCACCAGCGGCACGAACAGCGCGCAGGCCTGCGAATGGATGCGCGAGTCGGGCGCGTAGTCGTGGATGGCGCGCGCGTAGGCATTGCTGTTGATGGTGGTGGGCGTGCCGATGACGCCGATGCGCCTGCCGTCCTTTGCGGCGGCCGCGCCGGCGTCGATCACGTCCAGCACCGGCACCGGCGACAGGTCGCGCACCACTTGTGCGGCGACCGCCGCCATGGTGTTGCANNACTTCACGCCGTAGGGCACGCGCGCGGTATCGCCGAAATAGGTGATGTTCTCGAACGGCAGCCGCTCCATCAGCGCGCGCACGACGGTGAGGCCGCCGATGCCGGAATCGAATACGCCGATTGATCGGTTTGGGCCCAGCGTTTGCTCTCTCCCCGCTCCGGGGGGAGGGTTGGGGTGGGGAGATCGGTTTGGGCCCAGCGTTTGCTCCCTCCCCGCTCCGGGGGGAGGGTTGGGGTGGGGAGATCGGTTTGGGCCCAGCGTTTGCCCCCTCTCCGTCGATCTTGGCATGGCCTTATCCCCCTCTCCCTCTGGGAGAGGGCGGGGTGAGGGCGGCGAAGCCGCGGGAGAGGGTTGGGGTGAGGGCGGAGTGTGCGTTGCTGGGCATGCGTGGCAAGATAATGGGCTGAGAAGACAGCATTCTACCTGCCCCCGGCTGACGGGGCACTGAGTGGGTTCAAGGAGTTTTTTGTGGCTGGATGCAATTGCGGTACAACTTGCCAGACCGTAGTACCCATCAACCCCGGTTACCGGCGTGCGCTGTGGGTGGCGCTGGTGCTGAATGCGTTGATGTTCGGCGTGGAGCTGGTTTTCAGTTTCAAGGCGGAATCCGTGTCGCTCCTGGCCGATGCCGTCGATTTTCTCGGCGACGCCGGCAACTACGCGGTGGCGCTGTTCGTGCTGGGGCTGGCGCCGGTGTGGCGCTCGCGCACGGCGCTGTGGAAAGGCTGGCTGATGGTTGGCTACGGCGTGTTCGTGCTGGGCAAATCGATCTGGCAATGGAACGCCGGCATCGTGCCGGAGCCCTTCATCATGACCTGGGTGAGCCTGTCGGCCCTGGCGGTCAACATCGGCGTCGCGGCGCTGCTTTACGCTCACCGCAACGGCGATGCGCAGGCGCGTTCGGTCTGGCTATGCTCGCGCAACGACGCCCTCGGCAACCTGGCGGTGATCGCGGCTGCGGCCGGCGTGTGGGCGACCGCCCAGGGCTGGCCGGACATTGCCGTGGCCCTGGTGCTGGCCGGGCTGGCGCTGACCTCGGGCGCTTCGGTCATACGGCACGCACGCGAGGAATTGCGAACTCAGCCTGCGGCCTGAAGCCGGGCGAGCGCCCAGGCCACATGTTCGCGCACCAACTCCGACGGGTGCGTCTTGCGCGATTCCAACACTGCAATGATTTCCGGGGAAGCTGGCGCATTGCGCTGCATTTTTGCAAGGGCATTGCCCAGGGCGACAGCGATATTCCGCAGCCACCGTTCATGGCCGATGCGGCGGATGGCCGAGCCTTGCATGCGCTTCAGGAAGATTTCCTCGTCCCAGGCAAACAGTTCGATGAGCGATGCGGCATCCAGGCCGTGGCGTGGCGAGAAGTCCGCCGGCGCGCCGGGCGGGGCTTCGCGGTTCCACGGGCAGGCGAGCTGGCAGTCGTCGCAGCCGTAGATGCGGTTGCCCATCAGCGGGCGCAGTTCTTCCGGAATGCTGCCCTTATGCTCGATGGTGAGATAGGAAATGCAGCGCCGCGCGTCCAGCACATAGGGGGCGGCGAAGGCGCGCGTGGGGCAGGCGTCGAGGCAGGCGGAACAGGTGCCGCAATGCGCGGAAGCCGACGCGTCGGGAGGCAGCGGCAGGCTGGCATAGATCTCGCCGAGAAAGAAATACGAGCCCGCTTCGCGGTTCAGCAGCAGCGTGTGCTTGCCGCGCCAGCCCAGTTTCGTCTGCGCCGCCAGTGCCACTTCCATGACCGGGGCGGAGTCGGTGAAGACGCGGTGGCCGAATGGACCGACGGCGGTCTCGATGCGATCGGCGAGCTTCTGCAGACGGTCGCGCAGCACCTTGTGATAGTCGCGGCCGAGGGCGTAGCGCGACACGTAGGCGAGGGCTGGATCGTTCAGCACGTCGCCGGCGGGCACGGCATCCTGCGGCCAGTAGGGCAGACGGGCGCTGATGATGCTCACGGTGCCGGGGATCAGTTCGGCCGGGCGCGTGCGCTTGCTGCCGTGCGCAGCCATATAATCCATGTCACCGTGATAGCCCTTGTCCAGCCAGCGCTGCAACTCCTTCTCGGCTTGTTCAAGTGCGATGCCGCTGATGCCGATGTCGGTGAAGCCCAGCTCGCGGCCCCAGGTGCGGATGTCCTGCGCCAGTTTCAGGTAATCGATTGAATCGTGCATAGAACCGATGATACCGCCGTGCTAAGCCTGGCGTTGCCCGACGAGGCGGCAACGCTGGCCTTGGGCGCGAAGCTTGCCGGGCTCTTGAAACCCGGCTGGGTGGTGTATCTGCGCGGTGACCTGGGCGCGGGCAAAACGACCCTGGTCAGGGGGCTGCTGCGGGCGCTGGGCTATGCGGGGCGTGTCAAAAGTCCAACATATACCTTGCTCGAATCTTACGAATTGTCTAGATTTGTCTTGCAACATTATGATTTGTATAGGATGATCGATCCAAGAGAGTGGCTGGACGCAGGTTTTCGCGACGATTGCAACGCCGCCACGCTTTGCATTGTGGAGTGGCCGGAAAAGGCCAAGGGACTGCTGCCCAAGCCGGACCTCGATATTGTGCTCGAGGTGGCGGGGGAAGGCAGGACGGCGCGCATCGAGGCGCTTTCCGCACAGGGCAGGAAGGAGATGCAGACATGGCAGGGATTCGATACGTAGCATGGCTGGCATTGGCGCTGCTCAACCTGAGTGCGTTTGCAGGCACGCTGACTGCTGCGCGCATGTGGCCTTCGCCCGATTACACCCGCATCACCCTTGAGTCCGACGCCCCGCTCAATTTCAAGCATTTCACCCTGGGCAATCCCGAGCGCTTCGTGATCGACATCGAAGGTCTCGGCCAGAGCGAAACCCTGGCAGGGCTGCCCGCGATGGTCACCGCCTCCGATCCTTTCGTGGCCGATGTGCGCAGCGCCTTGAACCGTCCCGGGGTGATGCGCCTGGTGTTCGAACTCAAGACGCCGATCAAACCGTCGGTCTTCGCCCTGAATCCCATGGGCGATTACGGCCACCGCCTGGTCATCGACCTCTATTCGGCAGCAGCCACCCCGCAGTCTCTCGCGCAAGCCCAGCCCGCTGACAAGCCCGCGCAAGCGACGCAGAACGCGTCCGCCCCGTCCGGCAACGGGGCGCCCAAATTCAACCGCTTGATGCTGGTTGCCATCGACGCCGGCCACGGCGGCGAGGATCCCGGTGCTAGGGGTGCCGGCGGCAGCCTGGAAAAGCATGTCACGCTCAAGGTGGCGCGCAAACTCAAGGAAAAGATCGATGCCGAACCCGGCATGCGCGCCTATCTCACTCGCGACGGCGACTACTTCATCCCCTTGCACGAGCGGGTCAGCAAGGCGCGCGGGGTCAAGGCCGACCTCTTCGTCTCGGTGCATGCCGATGCCTTCATCCGCCCCGAGGCGCGCGGCTCCTCGGTGTTCGCCCTGTCCGAAAACGGCGCCACCTCGGCCGCCGCGAGATGGCTGGCCAAGCGCGAAAACGATGCCGACCTTATCGGCGGCGTCAATATCGACGTCAAGGACCAGTACCTCAAGCGTACCTTGATCGATTTGTCGCAGACCGCCACCATCAACGACAGCCTGCGGCTGGCCGACTATGTTCTGAAGGAAATCGGCGAAGTGAACGATCTGCACAAGAACGACGTGGAGCAGGCCGGCTTTGCCGTGCTGAAGGCGCCGGACATCCCCTCCATCCTGGTGGAGACCGCGTTCATCTCCAACCCGGAAGAGGAAAAGCGCCTCAACGACGATGCCTATCAGGACAAGCTGGCCAGCGCCATCCTGTCCGGCATCAAGGCCTACTTCGACAAGCATCCGCCGGCCGGCAGGACAAAAGTCGCCCGCGAAATGTGATTTAGCTGTCAGTCGTCAGAAGCCGTAGGTCGGCAAACCTTTCCGACACCCGCATCAATCCGGCGGCATGGGTATGCCGCCCTACAGCCGACCCCTGACCCAGTTGGGGGCAGTTGGCGGCTTTTGGCATAATGCCGCATGCGCCGCATCCAGGTTCTCCCCGACATCCTCATTTCCCAAATCGCCGCAGGCGAGGTGGTCGAGCGGCCGGCCTCGGCCCTGAAGGAGCTCGTCGAGAATAGTCTCGACGCCGGCGCCACCCGTATCGACATCAGGCTGGAGCAGGGCGGCGCCAAGCTGCTTTCCGTGCAGGACGACGGCGCCGGCATTACGGCCGACGAGCTGCCGCTGGCGCTGGCGCGCCACGCCACCAGCAAGATCGGCGCGCTGGAAGACCTCGAGCGCGTGGCCAGCCTGGGTTTTCGCGGCGAGGCGCTGGCGAGCATGGCCTCGGTCGCGCGCGTCTCTGTCGCCAGCCGCGGCCGCGGCGCCGCGCACGCGCACCAGATCGAAGCCGAGGGCGCAGCGCCCGGCGCAGTGAGACCGGCCGCGCTCGCTTCCGGCACCACGGTCACCGTGGCCGACCTGTTTTTCAACACCCCGGCGCGGCGCAAGTTCCTCAAATCCGAGGCCACCGAATATGCCCATTGCGCCGAAGTCGTGCGGCGCATGGCGCTGTCTCGCCCGGCGGTGGCGTTCACCCTTGCGCACAACGGACGCGTGCAATTGCGCTACCCGTCACAGGCACTGGACGAGCGCATCGGCGCGGTACTGGGCGAGGATTTCGTGGCGGCTGCCGTGGCTGTGGACGAGCAGGCCGGGCCGCTGCATTTGCAGGGCATGGCCGCTCTGCCGGCCTATTCCAAAAGCGGGCGCGATGCGCAGTATGTTTTCGTCAACGGCCGCTTCGTGCGCGACAAGGTGGTGACGCATGCCCTGCGCGAAGCCTACCGCGATATCCTGCATCATGACCGCCATCCGGCCTACGCGCTGTTTTTGTCCCTGCCCCCCGAGGGCGTGGATGTGAACGTGCATCCGGCCAAGACCGAGGTGCGGTTCCGCGATTCTCGCGGCGTGCACCAGTTCCTGTTCCATGCCATCGAACGCGCGCTGTCCGGCAGCGCAGCGGAAAGCCGCGAGGCCGTGCATCATGCGCCGGTTCAGCAGAACGGCAATGTCGTGGCCATGCCCTTGGCCGCACCGCCTGCGCAGGCCTGGCGCGGCAGCCAGGCCGGCATGCCGCTCGGCGCGCGCGAGGCGCTGGCTTTCTACGAAACCCTCACGCGCGAGCCCGAAGCGGTTGCCGCTGCGGAGGTAACTGCGCACGAATACCCGCTCGGATTCGCGCTTGGACAGTTGCACGGCATCTACGTGCTGGCGCAGAACGCCAAGGGCCTGGTGCTGGTCGACATGCACGCCGCGCACGAGCGCGTGGTGTACGAGAAGCTGAAGTGCGCGTTCGACGACAGGCGCGTGCCGACCCAGGTTTTGCTGATTCCGGTCACGGTGACGGCGGACGAACGCGACGTCGCCGCCATCGGCGACCATCATGAGGCGCTTGCCGGCATCGGCTTCGACATCCATCCCATTGCCGCCGATACCGTCGCCGTGCGCGCGGTACCGGCTCTGTTGAAGGATGCCGACCCGCTCGCGCTGACGCGCGACCTCTTGCGCGAAATCCGCGAATTCGGGGTAAGCCGGCTCATTACCGAGCGGCGCAACGAACTCCTGGGGACGCTGGCCTGCCACGGGGCGGTGCGCGCCAACCGCAAACTCAGCATTCCGGAGATGAATGCGCTATTAAGGGAAATGGAAGCCACCGAGCGCGCCGGGCAGTGCAACCACGGCCGCCCCACCTGGTTTCAGCTCAGCCTCGCCGACCTGGACAAATGGTTCCGGCGCGGGGAGTAGTCTATTTACCTTGCTGTATATTCACCGCGGTTCGCGGGGGGCGCAGAGAAAAACACCCCTTAAACAAAGAGGACAGGAGGACAAGAGGGCAATCAAGAGCAGAGAGCTTGCTCATGTCCTCTTGTCCTCTTTGTTCATGTCTGGGTTTTCCTTGCCTACTCCGAGACAGCTGCGAATTCCACGAATGCTCCGGTTATCGGCTTTCTTCGCGGAAACGTATAATTGACCGCAAGATTTATTGCATAAACCCAGAATGAACACCTCAACGAATTCCGAATACCTCGTCATCACCGCCAACGGCGAAGACCGCGTCGGCCTGGTCGAGCGCTTCACCAACCGCATCCTCGACGCCGGCGCCAACATCGAGGCCAGCCGCATGGCGGTGCTGGGCGGCCAGTTCGCCATCCTCATGCTGGTGTCGGGGCCGTGGAATGCGCTGTCCAAGCTGGAAGACCTGATGCCCTCGATCGGCGAGCATCTCGGCCTGGCCATCGTATGCAAGCGCACGCGCGAGCGCGCCATGACCAAGCCCATGGTGCCCTATCACGTGGAAGTCGTGGCCATGGACCATCCGGGCATCGTCAACAAGCTGTCCAGCTTTTTCGCGCGGCGCGGCATCAACATCGAGGAGCTCAACACCAGCACCTATCCGGCGGCGCACACCGGCGCGCCCATGTTCTCGGTGCAGATGACCGTCGGCATCCCCGCGGGCACGCATTTCTCCACATTGCGCGGCGATTTCCTCGACTACTGCGACGACCTCAATCTCGACGGCACGCTGGAGCCGTCGCGGATTTGACAGCGATGAACGCAGATCTGCAGAGAAAACCGAGAAGCAAAGTCTTTTTTACAAAGAGGACAAGAGGACAGGAGTAAGGCAAAGCGAAGTCGATTCACGCAGGAATGGCATTTCCTCGTGTCCTCATGTCCTCTTTGTTCAAAAATTATCTGCGTCAGATTTGTCTTGAACTAGCGCCGGTAGGCCACGACGTGGTCGACCGCCAATTTGATGCCGATGCGCTCGCCGATGGCGTGGTCGTGATGCGATGGCACCAGCGAGAGGGCGCGCGCGCCGCTGGGCAGCTTGAGGGTGTAGAGGAATTCGGCGCCGCGGAAGGCCTTGTTCTCGACTTCCGCCATGAGCAGGCTCTCGTCGTCGTGCACGATGTCGTCCGGCCTTAACAGCACGTCCACATAGCAGTCGTTCACGCACTCTTCGCAGCCGGTGGATTCGCAATCGGTGGGGATGATGCCGTGCAGCACGCCCAGCTCGATCTCGACCATTTCGTTGTTGAGCACCATGCCCGGCAGGAACACGCCCTGGCCGACGAAGTCCGCGACGAAGCGGTTGGCCGGCTTGTGGTAGAGGTTGTAGGGCGTATCCCACTGCTGGATGGCGCCTTCGTGCATTACGCCGACCACGTCGGCCAGCGCGAAGGCCTCGTTCTGGTCGTGGGTCACGATCAGCGCGGTCATGCCCTCGCGCCTCAGGATGTCGCGCACTTCCAGCGACAGCCGTTCGCGCAATTCCACGTCCAGGTTGGAGAAAGGCTCGTCCATCAGCAGCAGCCGGGGCCTCGGCGCCAGCGCGCGCGCCAGCGCCACGCGCTGCTGCTGGCCGCCGGAGATCTGATGCGGGTACTTGTTCGCGGTCTCCAGGAGGCCGGTCAGTGCCAGCAATTCGTCCACACGGCGCTGCTGGTCTTCCTTGTCGAGCGCGCCCAGGCCGAAAGCGATGTTGCCTGCCACGCTGAGATGCGGGAACAGGGCGTAATCCTGGAACACCATGCCGATCTGGCGCTTTTCCGGCGGCGTGAGGCGGGCCGGGCTGCTCACGGTCTCGCCGCCGATTTCGATGTGGCCCGCGGCGACCGGCTCGAAGCCGGCGATGCAGCGCAGCACCGTGGTCTTGCCGCAGCCCGAGGGGCCGAGCAGGCAGCCGATCTGCCCCGGCAAGAGGTCGAAGGACAGGTTCTTCACTACTTCGCGCGAGCCGTAGGCCTGCGAAACCTGGTCGAGTTTAAGCATTGGCATTGTCTCCTCGGCCGGCCAGGAAAATGATGGGGACGAGGCCGGCCAGTATGATGGCGACCGAGGGCAGGGCGGCGCGTTCCCACTCGCCCTCGGAAGTCATTTCAAACACCCGCACCGCCAGCGTGTCCCAGCCGAAAGGCCGGGTCATCAGGGTGATGGGCATTTCCTTCATGATATCGACGAACGCCAGCGCCGCGGCGGTGAACAGGCTGGCCCTGAGCATGGGCAGGTGCACGCGCGACAGCAGCGACAGCGTGCCGGTGCCCATGACGCGCGCGGCCTCGTCGATGTTGCGGGTGATGCGGTGCAGCCCCGAATCCGTGGGGCCGAAACCGACCGCCAGGAAGCGCACGGCATAGGCCAGCAGCATCACCAGCAGCGTGCCTTTCAGCACCTCGGTGCCCTGCCAGCCCTGGGCCTTGAGCAGGTCGATGATCAAGTTGTCGAGCCAGGCCACGGGGATGAAAATGCCCACCGCCAGCACCGTGCCGGGGAAGGCGTAACCGATGGTTGCGACTCTTTGCGTGAGCTGCATGAACTGGCCGGGCTTCTGCCGCCCGGCATAGCCCAGCAGCAGGGCGAGCGCGCAGACGATGGCGGCGCCCAGGCCGGACAGCCACAGCGAATTGCGCACGAATTCCCAGTAACGGCTGTCGAGGTCGGTGGCGGTCGCACCCTTGGCCCACAGCAACAGCTGGATAAGCGGGATCAGGAAGGCGACGGCGAACACCAGGCCGGCGTAGAAAGTGGCGCCGAGCGCCTGCCCGCGCGAGAGGCGGATGCGGTTGTGGCTGGTGGCGCGGCCGACGCCGCCGTATTTCATATGGCTGCGCGTGCGCTGTTCGGCGAGCGCAAGAATCAGCACGAACAGGATGAGGATGGAGGACAGCTGCGAGGCGGCCGACAGCGAGAACAGCGAGAACCAGGCCTTGTAGATGGCGGTGGTGAAGGTGCCGTAGTTGAAGATCGCCATGGTGCCGAAGTCGGCCAGCGTCTCCATCA
>DCVO01000183.1 GCA_002327405.1 Thiobacillus sp. UBA2186
CGCAGAAGAACATCGGCCCGGCGGGGTTGACCATCGTCATCGTGCGCGAGGATCTGCTCGGCCAGACGGTCGCCGGCACCCCGACCATGTTCGACTACAAGATCCACGCCGATGCCGACTCCATGTACAACACGCCGCCGACTTTCGCGATGTACGTGGCCGGCCTGGTGTTCAAGTGGGTCGCCGCGCAGGGCGGATTGAGCGCCATGGAGAAAATCAACCGCGAGAAGGCGAACCTGCTGTATGACGCCCTCGATGCGACTGACTTCTACAATTCGCCGGTAGCGAAGGACAACCGCTCCCTGATGAACGTGCCCTTCACCCTGAAGGACGCTGCGCTGGACGAGGCCTTTCTGAAAGGCGCAAAGGAGCGCGGCCTGCTGCAGCTGAAGGGCCACCGCTCGGTGGGCGGCATGCGTGCTTCCATCTACAACGCCATGCCCAAGGCCGGCGTGCAGGCGCTGGTCGACTACATGCGCGAGTTCGAGAAGAGCCAGGGTTAAGCGCATGGCCAAGGCATACAAGATCCTCACCCTCAACGCCATTTCGGCCAAGGGCCTGGCCAAGCTGCCGTCAAGCTATACCGTCGGCGGCGATGTGGCGGAGCCGGATGCCATCCTGGTGCGCTCGGCCGACATGCACAAGATGGACATTCCTGCATCGGTGAAGGCCATCGGCCGCGCCGGTGCCGGCACCAACAACATTCCGGTCAAGGCCATGAGCGAGCGCGGCGTGCCGGTGTTCAACGCGCCGGGCGCCAACGCCAACGCGGTGAAGGAACTGGTCATTGCCGGCATGCTGATGGGCGTGCGCAACCTGGTGCCTGCGGTCAAGTTCAGCGAAGGCCTCACCGGCAGCGATGAGGAAATCCACAAGGCTACCGAAGCCGGCAAGAAGAATTTTGCCGGCGGCGAATTGCCGGGCCGCACCCTTGGCGTCATCGGCCTGGGCGCGATCGGCTCGCTGGTGGCGGATGCCGCCATCAAGCTGGGCATGAAGGTGGTCGGCTTCGACCCCGGCATCACCGTGGAAGCCGCCTGGCGCCTGCCGGCGCAAGTGAAGAAGGCAGGCAGCGTGGAAGACCTGCTGCGCCAGAGCGACTTCGTGTCCCTGCACGTGCCGCTGATCGACGCCACACGCAATCTCGTCAACGCCGAGCGCATCGCCGCCATGCGCCATGATGCGATCCTGCTCAACTTCGCGCGCGAGGGCACGGTGGACAATGCGGCCGTGGTCGAGGCGCTGAACACGGGCAAGCTCGCCGCCTACATCTGCGATTTCCCGGCCAATGCGCTGAAGAACAACCCCAAAGTCGTGACCCTGCCGCATCTGGGCGCCTCGACCGAGGAAGCCGAGGAAAACTGCGCCATCATGGTGGCAAGCCAGGTGGCCGATTTCCTGGAAAACGGCAACATCCTCAATTCGGTCAATTTCCCCAACGTGGAAATGGGCCGCGAATCCGCCTGGCGCCTGGCGATCGCCAACGCCAACGTGCCCAACATGGTGGGTTCGATCACGTCCACGCTGGCGGATGCCGGCCTCAACATCCACAACATGGTCAACAAGTCCAAGGGCGACATGGCCTATACCCTGGTGGACGTGGACAGCCCGGTGACGGATGCCCTCCAGCAGAAACTTGCCGCCATCGAAGGCGTGTTGAACGTGCGCTACCTGCCGGCAGATGAGTAAAGAACTTTCCGAATTGCGCGACCGGATCGATGCGCTCGACACCGAACTGCTGCGCCTGTTGAACGAGCGTGCCAAGCTGGCGCAGGCGGTCGGCCACATCAAGGACGGCCAGATCTATCGCGCCGAGCGCGAGGCCCAAGTCCTGCGACGCCTTTGCACGGAGAACCCCGGTCCGCTCAAGCCCGAGAACATCGAGCATCTGTTCCGCGAGATCATGTCGGCCTGTCGCGATCTCGAGCAGCATCTGCGCATCGCCTACCTCGGCCCAGAGGGCACCTTCAGCCAGGCGGCAGCCTTCAAGCATTTCGGCCATGCCGTGGGCGAAGTGCCGAGCGCCACCATCGACGATGCCTTCCGTGCCGTGGAAACCGGGCGTGCCGACTATGCCGTGGTGCCGGTGGAAAACTCGACCGAGGGCGCGGTTTCGCGCACGCTGGACCTGATCGTGGGCAGTCCGCTGAAAATCTGCGGCGAAGTGCTGCTTCCGATCCACCAGAACCTGCTGCGCAAAATTAATGCCTCTCTCCCCTCGCGGGAGAGGAGTGGCGGCGAGGGGGGGCTTGCCGAGATTCAGCGGGTATATGGCCATGCCCAGTCGCTTGCGCAATGCCAGCACTGGCTGAACCAGAACCTGCCCAATGTCGAGCGCGTGAGCGTGGTCAGCAATGCCGAAGGCGCGCGCCTGGCGGCGGGAGACCCGAAAGCGGCGGCCATTGCCGGCGAGAGTGCCGCGGAAGCCTACGGACTCGATGTCGTCGCACCGCGCATCGAAGACGAGCCGAACAACATCACACGTTTTCTGGTGCTGTCCGACCATGACGCGCTACCTTCCGGTCGCGACAAGACTTCGCTGGCGATGTCTGCCGCCAATGTGCCGGGCGCAGTAGTCAAGCTGCTGCAGCCGCTGGCCGATGCCGGCGTGTCCATGACCAAGTTCGAATCCCGCCCGGCCAAGGGCGCCAACTGGGAATACCTGTTCTTCGTCGACATCGAAGGGCACCGCGACGACCCGGCCGTTGCCGCCGCGCTGAAGGAAGTCACGGCGCGCGCGGCCATGGTCAAGCTGCTGGGTTCCTACCCGGCCGCGCGCTGAGACCGCTTGCCGGCATGAATTCGCCTCTGGATATGCTTCCGATCGACGTCTGCGAACGCACGGCGCCGCACGTCAAGGCCATCGCGCCTTATGTGCCGGGCAAGCCGATTTCCGAACTGGCGCGCGAATTCGGTCTGGAAGAGTCGGCCATCGTCAAGCTGGCCTCCAACGAAAACCCGCTGGGGCCGAGCCCCAAGGGCCTTGCAGCGGCGCAGGCTGCACTGCAGGACATGGCGTTGTACCCGGACGGCGCCGGCTTCGCGCTGAAGGCCGCCTTGTGCCGCAAGCTGGGCGTGGCACAGGAAAACATCGTGCTCGGCAACGGCTCCAACGACGTGCTGGACATGGCCGCGCGCGCCTTTCTCGGCGCCGGCACCTCGGCCGTGTACGCACAGCATGCCTTCGCCGTCTATCCCATCGCCACGCTGACCGTGGGCGCAGCGGGCATCGAGGTGCCGGCCAAAAGCTACGGCCACGATCTGGCCGCCATGCGTGCCGCCATCCGCGACGACACGCGCGTGGCATGGATCGCCAACCCCAACAATCCCACCGGCACCTTCCTGCCCTGGGCGGAGATCGAGGCTTTCCTCGATGAAGTGCCGCGCCACGTGCTGGTGGTGCTGGACGAGGC
>DCVO01000100.1 GCA_002327405.1 Thiobacillus sp. UBA2186
TGAAGCTGGCCGAAGCCTATGGCCACGTCGGCATGCGCATCGACAAGCCGGAAGACGTCGAGGCCGCGCTGAAGGAAGCCTTCTCGCCCGCGTTGAAGGAGCGCCTGGTGTTCATGGACTTCATCACCGACCAGACCGAAAACGTGTTCCCCATGGTGGAAGGCGGCAAGGGCCTGTCCGAAATGATTCTGGCGGAGGAACTCTGACATGCGCCACATCATCTCGCTGCTGATGGAAAACGAGGCCGGTGCGCTGTCCCGCGTGGCCGGGCTGTTCTCGGCGCGCGCCTACAACATCGAGTCGCTCACCGTGGCGCCGACCGAAGACGCCACGCTGTCGCGCATGACCATCGTCACCGTAGGTTCCGAGGACGTCATCGAACAGATCATCAAGCAGCTCAACAAGCTGGTCGACGTGGTGAAAGTGCTGGACCTCACCGAGGGCAGCCACATCGAGCGCGAGCTGATGCTGGTCAAGGTACGCGCCGCCGGCAAGGATCGCGAGGAATTGAAGCGCATGGCGGACATCTTTCGCGGCCGTGTCATCGATGTCGCCGACCTCACCTACACCATCGAGCTTACCGGCACCGGCACCAAGCTGGATGCCTTCCTCGAAGCGATCGACCAGAGCGCGATCCTCGAAACCGTACGCACCGGCGCTTCCGGCATCGGCCGCGGCGACCGCATATTGAAAGTCTAGTGAGGCGTGAGGAGTTAGGCGTACGCTTTCCCACTCACTCCTAACTCCTCACTCCTCACCATTCAGGAAACGAAAGGAAATGAACATGAAGGTTTATTACGACAAGGACGCCGACCTTTCCATCATCAAGAAGAAGAAGGTCGCCATCATCGGTTACGGCTCGCAGGGCCACGCCCACGCCAACAACCTGCAGGATTCCGGCGTCAAGGTCACGGTCGGCCTGCGCAAGGGCGGCGCTTCCTGGGACAAGGCCAAGAAGGCCGGCCTCGCCGTCAAGGAAGTGGCGGCCGCAGTGAAGGAAGCCGACGTGGTCATGATCCTGGTGCCGGACGAGCAGCAGGCCGACCTCTACAAGAACGAGATCGAGCCCAACATGAAGAAGGGCGCCGCGCTCGCTTTCGCCCACGGCTTCAACATCCATTACAACCAGATCGTGCCGCGCAAGGACGTGGACGTGATCATGGTTGCGCCCAAGGGGCCCGGCCACCTGGTGCGTTCCACCTACACCCAGGGCGGCGGCGTGCCCTCGCTGATCGCCGTGTACCAGGACGTGTCCAGGAAAGCCAAGGACATCGCGCTGTCCTACGCGGCGGCCAACGGCGGCACCAGGGGCGGCGTGATCGAGACTTCCTTCCGCGAAGAAACCGAGACCGACCTGTTCGGCGAGCAGGCCGTGCTGTGCGGCGGCTGCGTGGAACTGGTGAAAGCCGGCTTCGATACCCTGGTGGACGCCGGCTACGCCCCTGAAATGGCTTACTTCGAGTGTCTGCACGAACTCAAGCTCATCGTCGACCTGATGTACGAGGGCGGCATCGCCAACATGNNTGAACTACTCCATCTCCAACAACGCGGAATACGGCGAGTACGTGACCGGCCCCAAGGTCATCAACGACGAGTCGCGCTGGGCGATGAAGGAAGCCCTGGACAACATCCAGAACGGCAACTACGCCAAGCAGTTCATCCTGGAAGGCCGCACCAACTACCCGGAAATGACCGCACGCCGCCGCCTCAACGCCGAGCACCCGATCGAGGTGGTGGGCGCCAAGCTGCGCAGCATGATGCCGTGGATCGGCAAGAACAAGCTGGTCGACCAGTCCAAGAATTGATCGAAGCGTTTACGCTCAAGAGGCGCGGGGACACGGGATGTTATTCCGTGAAATCCTGTGCCTCTTTGTTTTCTCCGGCAAGAATTGGGAAGCTATTTCTCCCCTTTCTTTCCCGACCCGGTCTAAAATCGGCACATGCTTGATTTCAAACACAGCAAAAGCGAAGTCGCGCGCCCGCGCATGCGCGATCGCGGCATTTACGTGCTGCCCAATCTGTTCACCATTGGCGCGCTGTTTGCCGGCTTCTACTCCATCGTACAGGCCATGAACGGCCGCTGGGAGCATGCGGCGGTGGCGGTTTTCATCGCCATGGTGCTGGACGGGCTCGACGGCCGGGTCGCGCGCATGACCGGCACGCAAAGCGCCTTCGGCGCAGAACTCGATTCGCTGGCCGACATGGTGTCGTTCGGTGTGGCGCCCGCGCTCATCATGTACGTGTTCGCCCTGAAGGGGCTGGGCAAGTTCGGCTGGATCGCCGCCTTTGTCTATTGCGCCGGCGCGGCCCTGCGGCTGGCGCGCTTCAACACCCAGCTGGAGGTCGCCGACAAGCGCTTTTTCCAGGGCCTGCCTTCGCCTTCCGCGGCTGCCCTGGTGGCGGGCTTCGTCTGGGTCATGGTCGAATACGGGTTCAGCGGACCGGAGGTGGCCTGGCTTTCCTCGGCTGTCATCCTGTTCTCCGGCATCAGCATGGTGACCAATTTCAAGTTCTACAGCGGCAAGGAAATCAATCTCAGGAAAAGCGTGCCGTTTTTCGTGGTGCTGCTGATCGTGCTGTTCTTCATCCTGGTGTCGACCAGCCCGCCCGAGGTGCTGCTGCTGATTTTCGTCTTGTACGGGCTCTCAGGCTATGCCTATGCCTTATGGAACTGGACGCACCGCAAGGAAAAGAAGCCGGCTCGCTTGCCAGACGGACAAAAATGAATACAATTCGGATCATGTCCAATCTGGCTTCCCCCTCCTACGCCATCTGCCTGTCGAACATGCTGTTCGGCACCCTGCTGCTGCGCAAGCAGTAGACGCCGCCTTTTACCCTCCCCATTCGTATCCGAGCCCCGCGTGAGCGGGATTGAATTCGTCAACCCGGCGTATGCCAGGAGAACAGCATGACTGACCGTTTATACATTTTCGACACCACCTTGCGCGACGGCGAGCAAAGCCCCGGCGCCTCCATGACCAAGGACGAGAAGCTGCGCATCGCGCGCCAGCTCGAGAAGCTGGGCGTGGACGTGATCGAGGCCGGCTTTGCCGCCGCGAGCCCCGGCGATGCCGACGCCATCCGCGCCATCGCCGAAACCATCCAGGGCTCCACGGTGTGCTCGCTGGCGCGCGCCAACGAGCGCGACATCCACGCCGCGGGCGAAGCGATCCGGCCGGCGAGCCAAGGTAATCGGGCGGGTGGGCGCATCCACACCTTCATCGCCACCAGCCCCATCCACATGGAGAAGAAGCTGCGCATGCAGCCGGACCAGGTGGTGGAAGCCGCCATCAAGGCCGTGAAGCTCGCGCTCGAATACACCGACAACGTGGAATTCTCCGCCGAGGACGCGGTGCGTTCCGAGATGGATTTCCTGTGCCGCATTTTCGAGGAAGTCATCAAGGCCGGCGCCACCACCATCAACGTGCCAGACACCGTGGGCTATTCGGTTCCTGCACTGTGGGGCGAGCGCATGAAGCAGTTGATCGAGCGCGTGCCCGGCTCCGACAAGGTGATCTGGTCCACCCACTGCCACAACGACCTCGGCATGGCCGTGGCCAACTCGCTCGCCGCGGTGATGAACGGGGCGCGCCAGGTCGAGTGCACTATCAACGGCCTGGGCGAGCGCGCCGGCAACGCTTCGCTGGAAGAAATCGTCATGGCCGTGCGCACGCGCCGCGACGTGTTCAACTGCGACACGCGCATCGACACCACCCAGATCGTGCCGGCTTCCAAGCTGGTGTCCACCATCACCGGCTATCCGGTGCAGCCGA
>DCVO01000021.1 GCA_002327405.1 Thiobacillus sp. UBA2186
GCCGATGGTGCGGTTGTCGAGCTCGCGGATGGGGGTGACTTCGGCGGCGGTGCCGGTGAAGAAGGCCTCGTCGGCGATGTAGACCTCGTCGCGGGTGATGCGCTTCTCGATCACCGGAATGCCGAGCTCGCCCGCCAGTTGGATGATGGTGTCGCGGGTGAGGCCGATCAGGGCGGAGCTGGGGTCGGGGGTGTAGAGCTTGCCGTCGCGCACGATGAATACGTTCTCGCCCGAACCTTCGGCCACGAAGCCGTCCACGTCCAGCAACAGCGCCTCGTCGTAGCCGTCCTGCTCGGCTTCGCGATGCGCCAGGATGGAGTTCATGTAGTTGCCGTTGGCCTTGGCCTTGCACATGGTAACGTTGACGTGGTGGCGGGAGAAGGAAGAGGTCTTGACCCGGATGCCGTGCTCCAGCGCTTCCTTGCCCAGGTAGGCGCCCCAGGGCCAGGCGGCGACGATGACGTGCACCGACAGGTTGTGGGCCGAGATGCCCATGGCCTCGGCGCCATAGAAAGCCATCGGTCGGATGTAGCCGGATTTGAGCTTGTTCTCGCGCACGGCCTTGAGCTGCGCTTCGGTGATTTCAGCCTTGGTGAAGGGCATTTTCATGCCCAGGATATGCGCCGAGTTGAACAGCCGGTCGGTATGGTCCGCCAGGCGGAAGATGGCAGTGCCCTTGGGCGTTTCGTAGGCGCGGACGCCCTCGAATACGCCCATGCTGTAGTGCAGGGTGTGGGTGAGTACATGGGTGGTGGCATCGCGCCAGTCCACCATCTTGCCGTCATACCAGATAACGCCGTCACGGTCGGCCATCGACATAATGAAACTCCAGAACTTCGTATAAGTTTGAAAGAATGCGAAATTGTATCAAAGGCTTGGCCGGCCTGCTCAGGCAAAAACCGTTTGCCACAGTCGCTCGACGGCGGCCTGTTCCCGGGCGAGTGCGGCCTTTTCGATGCGGGCGTGCTCAGCCCCGGCCAGTTTGACGGCATGCTGGGCGCGGCGCAGTTCGCGGTAGGCATCGGCGGCGTTTTCGGCAACGTCACGGGGCAGCAAGCCCAGTTCGCCGCAGCGCTTCAGGAGGGCGATGTTGCCGACGTTGTCGAGCAGGCCAGGCTGATCCTTGGCATTCAGCAGGATGAGGTATTGCACGGCGAACTCGACGTCGACGATGCCGCCGGCATCGTGCTTGATGTCGAACAATTCCGTGGGGTTGGCATGGCCGTCGCGCATTTTCTGGCGCATGGACAGCACGTCCTCTTTCAGCCTGGCGGGGTCGCGCGGCAGGGTGAGGATCATGCGGCGGATGGCCTCGAACTTTTCGCCGACGGCTTCATCGCCGCAGACGAAGCGGGCGCGGGTGAGCGCCTGGTGTTCCCAGGTCCAGGCGTGGCCGCGCTGGTAGTCCTCGAAGGCCTCGACCGAGCTGACCAGCAGGCCCGAGGCGCCGTCCGGGCGCAGGCGCAGGTCGGTGTCGTAGAGCACGCCGGCGCCGGTTGTGGTGGTCAGCCAGGTGCTGAGCTTTTGCGCCAGCCGCGCGTAGAGGGCGCCGGCATCGGGCGTGTCGTCGTCGTACAGGAACACGAGGTCGAGATCGGAGGCATAGCCGAGTTCCTTGCCGCCCAGCTTGCCGTAGCCGATGACGGCGAAGCGCGGCGCATCGAGATGGCGTTTGGGCAGCGTGGCCCAGGCGCGTTTGAGGGTCTCGTTCAGCAGCAGGTCGGCCAGGTCGGCGAGATGGTCGGACAGGGTTTCCAGCTTCAGCCGGCCCGCCACATCCTGCGCCAGCAGGTGCAGGGTCTGCACCTGCTTGAAGCGGCGCAGGCGGTCCATCTGCGCTTCCATGTCGCCGGTTTCCTCGTCCATGGCCTGCGCAAGCCTGCGGGCGAGCGCATCCCAGTCGGGCGCGGCGAACAGTTGGCGTGGGTCGATGAGTTCGTCCAGCAGTTGCGGCTGGCGCGTCACCAGTTGCGCGGCCCAGGGGCTCGCCGAGAACAGCCGCGCCAACTGGTTCAAGGCGGCGGGGTATTCGGCAAGCAGGGCGAGATAGGTCTGGCGCCGGGCCACGGCTTCGATGAGGTCGGCGAGCCGCGCCAGGGCTTCGTCCGGATGCGTCTGCTGCGCCGCCAGTTCGACGATGGGCGGCATCAGGCTGTCCACGCGAATGCGCGCGGACTCGGTGAATTTCTGGCGCGAGAGCTCGCGCAAATGCGCGATGCGCTGGGCGCTGTCCGCGGCGCGGCGGTAGCCCAGCGCCGACAGGCTTTCTGCATGATCGGCCGGATTGAGCCACACGGCATGCAAGGGATGCGCGGACTGGTCGGTCTGCGGCGCGGCGAACACCTGGTCGAAATGCTGTTCGACCTTGTGGCGGTGGCGGTCGAGTTCCACGATGAGGCTGTCCCAGTCGCTGAAATTCATGGCCTGCGCGATGAGCGCCCGGCTTTGCGCGTCGCCCGGCAAGGTCTGGGTCTGCGCATCGTCGAGATATTGCAGGCGGTGCTCGAGCTTGCGCAGGAAGCGGTAAGCGGAAAGCAAAACGCCTACGGTGTCCTCGGGCAGCAGCCTTTCCGCGGCCAGGGTCTTCAATACTTCCTGGGTCGGACGCACGCGCAGGGCCGGGACGTGGCCGCCGCGAATGAGCTGGAACACCTGGGCAGCGAACTCGATTTCGCGGATGCCGCCGGGTCCGAGCTTGATGTTGTTCTGGCGGTCCTTTCTCACCACCTCGGCGCGGATCTGCGCATGCAGCTCGCGGATCGACTGATAGGCGCCGAAGTCGAGATATTTCCTGAACACGAAAGGGCGCACGACGGCATCCAATTCGCCGTTCCGGGTACCGGTGAGCGCGCGACCCTTGATCCAGGCGTAGCGTTCCCACGGGCGGCCGTGCAGGCTGAGGTAATCCTCGAGCATGGCGTAGCTCATGGCGAGCGGGCCTGAGTCGCCCCAGGGCCGCAGGCGCAGGTCGACGCGGAAGACGTAGCCGTCGGCGGTGTGCTCGGAAATCGCGGCGCTCAGCTTTCTGCCCAGGCGCACGAAGAATTCATGATGCGACAAGGGCGAGGGGCCGTTCGTCCAGCCTTCTTCGGGATAGAGGTAAATCAGGTCGATGTCGGAGGACACGTTCAGCTCGCGTCCGCCCAGCTTGCCCATGCCCACGACCACGAGCTGCATGGGGCTGCCGTCGGGGTTCGTCGGCTGTCCGTGCCTGGCGGCGAGTTCGTGCGTGTAGAAATCCTGCGCGGCCTGGATGCAGAGTTCGGCCAGGTCGGAAAACGCGCCGCTGACTTCCTCCAATGGCGCCAGCCCGGCAATGTCGCGCGCGGCGGTGCGCAGCCAGACGCGGTGTTTCAGCTGGCGCAGGGCGCGCTTGAGGGCGCTGTCATCCTGCCCGTTTTCCCAGGCGGGCAGTTGCGCGGCCAGAAAGGCTTCCATTTCGCCGCGGCTGAACGGGCGTTCGAGGGCGGCGAGGGTTTCGGTTTCGAGGCCGGGCTGGCTGTCGAGCAGCCGGGCGGCGTAGCGCGAGGCGGCGCGGAGCGGGGCGAAGGAAGGGGCAGACATGGGTCGGACTGGTTTGGTATGCTTGATCCTTTATCAATATAACCCCAATCCAGCCTCGGCCAATCCAGGAGATCGACAATGACCGCCATTACCTCCGTGCTGCATGAAACTCGCGTGTTCCCGCCGTCCGCCGACTTTGTCGCGCAGGCCAATGTATCGGGCATGGCCGGTTACGAGGCGCTGATGAACGAGGCCAAATCGGACTACGCCGGCTTCTGGGGACGGCTGGCGAAGGAAAACATCGCCTGGCACAAGCCCTTCACCCAGGTGCTCGACGAATCCCGGGCGCCGTTCTACAAGTGGTTCCACGACGGCGAACTCAACGTGTCCTACAACTGCCTGGAGCGCCACATCCAGGCCGGCAAGGGCGAGAAGACCGCGCTGATTTTCGAGGCCGACGACGGCGCGGTGACGACCTCGACCTACAATGATTTGCTCAAGCGCGTCTCCAAATTCGCCAATGCGCTGAAGTCGCTGGGTGTCGCCATGGGCGACCGCGTCATCATCTACATGCCCATGAGCATCGAGGCGGTGGTGGCCATGCAGGCCTGCGCCCGCATCGGCGCCATCCATTCCGTGGTGTTCGGCGGTTTTTCCGCCAAGAGCCTGTTCGAGCGCATCGAGGACGCCAAGGCGAACGTGATCGTCACCGCCGACGAAAGCCTGCGCGGCGGCAAGGGCGTGCCGCTGAAAGCCGCGGTGGACGAGGCGCTGGCCATGGGCGATACCTCGCACGTCAGGAACGTGGTGGTGTACAGGCGTTCCGGCGGCGCGGTGCACATGGCCGCCGGCCGCGACCTGTGGTGGCACGATGTCGCCGACAAGCAGGCCGACGTGTGCGAGCCGACCTGGGTCAATGCCGAGCATCCGCTCTTCATCCTCTACACCTCCGGCTCCACCGGCAAGCCCAAGGGCGTGCAGCATTCCACCGGCGGCTNNTGCAGTGGGTGTTCGACGCCAAGCCCGATACCGACGTGTACTGGTGCACGGCCGACGTGGGCTGGATCACCGGCCACACTTACGTGGCCTACGGCCCGCTCTCGCTGGGCATGACCGAGGTGATTTTCGAGGGCATTCCCACCTGGCCGCATGCCGGGCGTTTCTGGGAAATGATCCAGAAGCACAAGGTCACCACCTTCTATACCGCCCCGACTGCAATCAGGTCCCTGATCAAGCTGGGCGCCGACCTGCCGGCGAAGTTCGACCTCTCCTCGCTGCGCCTCCTGGGCACGGTGGGCGAGCCCATCAATCCCGAGGCCTGGATGTGGTATCACGAGCACATCGGCCGGGGCCGCTGCCCCATCGTCGATACCTGGTGGCAGACCGAGACCGGCTCCAACATGATTTCGCCGCTGCCGGGCGCGGTGCCCACCAAGCCCGGTTCCTGCACCCTGCCGCTGCCCGGCATCATGGCCGGCGTGGTGGACGAGGCCGGCCACGACGTGGAGAAGGGCAAGGGCGGCTTCCTCGTCATCAAGCGCCCCTTCCCCTCGCAGCTGCGCACGCTGTGGGGTGACCCGGAGCGCTTCAGGAAGACCTACTTCCCCGAGGAGCTCGGCGGCAAGATGTACCTCGCGGGCGACTCCACCCACCAGGACGACGATGGCTACTTCTGGATCATGGGCCGCATCGACGACGTGCTGAACGTGTCCGGCCACCGCCTCGGCACCATGGAAATCGAATCCGCGCTGGTCGCCAACCCGCGCGTGGCCGAAGCCGCCGTGGTCGGCAAGCCGCACGAGGTCAAGGGCGAGGCCGTGATGGCCTTCGTGGTGTGCAAGGGCGCGCGCCCCGAGGGCGAGGAGGCCAGGAAGCTGGTGAGTGAGCTGCGCGACTGGGTGGGCAAGGAAATCGGCCCGATCGCCAAGCCCGACGACATCCGCTTCGGCGACAACCTGCCCAAGACCCGCTCCGGCAAGATCATGCGCCGCCTGTTGCGCGCCATCGCCAAGGGCGAGGAGATCACCCAGGACGTTTCCACTCTCGAGAACCCGGCCATCCTCGAGCAACTGAAGCAGGCCGTGCAGTAATTTTCCCCGCTGGGCTCAGCCCCAGCGCCGGATCGCGTCAGCCAGGGCCTTGCCGGTATCGGCAAGGCCTTTCAATGCCGGCGACTCGGGATTGGCAAGTTCCTTGTCGGCCCGGGCCAGCCCCATCTGTGTCGGTATCACCAGCGCTTGCAGGGTGGTAAGGATTTCGCGCACATGCCGCAGGCCGCGCAATCCGCCCAGATTGCCGGCGGAGGCGGCGACCAGCGCGGCGAGCTTGCCCCGGTAGGGCACCAGCCCCGACTCCCCGTCATGCTCGCGCGAAACCCAGTCCAGCGTGTTTTTCAGCAGCGGGGTGATCGAACTGTTGTATTCGGGGCAGGCCAGCAGCAGGCCGTGATGCGACTTGAACAGTTCTTTCATGCGAACTGCCGCTTCCGGTACGCCGTGGCTTTGTTCCAGATCGCCGTTGTAGAGCGGCATGCTGTAGTCCCTGAGGTCGATCAGCGTGACTTCCGCGCCAGCCGCGCGTGCGCCTGCCACGGCATAATCCAGTGCCTGGCGATTGAAAGAACCATTGCGAATGCTGCCGGCAAAGGCGAGGATTTTTGGGGCCATGACACCTCCCGGATTTATTTTATGAACTTGCCAAGCCGGCATTGTCACAAGAAATACCCAGTACGACCAATCAACCGGAAAAACCATTAACCACGGGGAACACGGGGGAATACTAATCAAAAAGCAAAGAAGACCCCGTGTGCGCCGTGCCCCCCGTGGTTAAATTCTTTTGCTATGCGTATAGACAAGTGGCTGTGGGCCGCACGATTCTTCAAGACCCGCTCGCTCGCGGCACAGGCCGTGGATAGCGGCAAGGTGCACTGGAACGGCGAACGCTGCAAGCCGGCGCGGGAAATCCGCGTGGGCGACGGCTTGCGCGTGCGCACGGGCGAAACGGAATGGGAAGTGGCGGTACGTGCATTGTCCGACAAGCGCGGGCCGGCCAGCGTGGCGCAAACCCTGTACGAGGAAACCGCCGAGAGCAAAACGCGGCGCGAAGAACAGGCCGCCATGCGCAAACTGGCCGGGGAGCCGGCGCGCGACATCAAAGGCCGTCCCACCAAGCGAGACCGCCGGCAGTTGAGCAACTGGCGGGCCGGCGAATAAACATGCAGGCAGGCCGGCTGTCGCCGCTTCCCCGTCAAGATCAGGCAATACAATAGGCAACATGGCCGGTATCAAATTCATTTCCATTCTGCGCAACCGCTGGTTGTGGGCGCTGGCGGGGACGCTGGCCGCGATTCCGGCGCTGGTGCTGGCCTGGCTGTACTGGTGGGTGTTTCCGAATCTTCCGCAATACAAGGATGACATCGCCGGGCTATTGTCTTCCGCCACGGGTTACACCATCAGCTTCGACGCGCTGAGCGGCGAATGGGGCGGCGCGCGCCCCCGCTTTGCTCTCGAAGGCGTGCGCGTCTCGAAAGGCGGTCGCCCGGTGTTGTATTTCTCGAAAATGGAGGGCCGGTTCGGCTGGCGCACCCTGATCGCGCTGGAACCCCGTTTCCATGAACTGTATGTCGACGCACCGGGCCTGACCGTGCGCCGCACGCCGGACGGATTGATCCATGTCGGCGGCATCACGGTCGACCCGAACAGCCCGGACACCTCCTTCAGCGACTGGCTGCTCAAGCAGGGCGAGGTGCGCATGCAGGGCGTGACCGTGGCCTGGATCGACGATATGCGCGACAGCCGGCCGCTGGTGCTGCGCAACGTGTCGGTACAGATGCAAAGCCTGCTGACCCGCCATGCCATCCGGGTTGCCGTGGTGCCGCCTGCCCGCCTTTCCAGGCCGCTGGCTTTGGAGGGCGTGCTGTACGGGCGCAGTCTGTCCAGGCTCGATGACTGGCACGGGAAATTGGCGCTCAGGATTCCAGCACTGGAACTGGCCGCGTGGCGCAGCTGGCTGCCATCTGCGTATGCGCAGGCGAGCGGGCACGGTGCCATCGAAGCCGAACTGGGTTTTGAAGGAGGGCGTCTGTCGTCCGGCGATCTCAAGCTCAATCTGGCCGATCTTTACCTGGATTCTCCGCAACTGGGAGCGCCCGTCAGCCTTGCCAGGCTGACGGGCGGGCTCGGTTGGGCGCGCGGGAAAGCGGCAAAGGAAGCAAACGCGCAAATGGTCTATGCGCGCGGCATGGCGCTGGCCGACAAGGCGGGCATCTCGGTCGAGCCCTTCGATTTTTCCTATCACTGGGGCGGAGGTGAACAACGGCTCACTGCCGCACGCGCCTCGCTGACCCGGCTCGCCGCGCTCGCCCACGCTTTGCCGCTGGAGGATGCCTGGAAAACGCAGATCGGCGAATGGGCCCCGCAAGGCCGTTTCGACAGCCTGGATGTGCGTTGGAGCGGCGAACTGCCCGTGCCCGAGAAATTCAGCGTGGATGCCCGCTTTACCGGCATCGGCTGGGCGGCGCGAGAGGGCCGTCCCGGAGGGGAAAACCTCAGCGGCATGCTGGCGGGCAATGAAGAAAAGGGCACTTATTCCATTGCCGGGAAACAGGGCGGTTTCGACATCCCCGGCTTTTTTGCCGAACCTCGGTTTCGCTTCGATATCCTGAACGTGCGCGGGGGTTGGAAACGGCAGAAGGATAAACGCTATGACATCGAGGTTGCCGAGGCGGTGCTTGCCAATGCTGATTTTTCCGCCACTGCCTACGGGCACTATCGGCTGGATGGAAAAGGTCCGGGCGAGGCAGACCTGGCCGGCCGCGTGGAGCGGGCAAACGGTCCGAAAATCCAGCGCTACTTGCCGCTGGCCATCAATGAAACCGCTCACGACTGGCTGAGGAACAGCATCCTGGACGGCGACGTGCGAGAGGGCAGCTTCAAGCTGCAGGGCGATCTATCCAGGTTCCCGTTCAAAACGCCTGAGGACGGCATATTCCGGGTGGCGGGGAAGGTGCATGGCGGCCAGCTTCGCTTTGCGCAGGATTATCCGCAGATAGACGATATTGAAGGCGAGCTTCTGTTCGATGGCATGCGCTTGGAAATCCGCTCCGAAAAGGCACGCATCTATGGCGCGCGGCTGCGCAAGGTGGTGGCGGTTGTTCCCGATCTCGACACGACGGAAGAATTGCTGGAAGTGAGCGGAGAAGCGGTCGGCCCGGCGCAGGAATTCATCCGCTTCGCGAATTTCAGTCCGGTCAGCGAAAAGATCGACGGGCTGACGGAAGAAATGACCGCCAACGGCGATCTTGGCCTGCAGATGAACATCAAGGTTCCATTGCGGCATAGCGCCGATACCACGCTGGCAGGACGGTTGACCTTCAGCCGCAATACGATTTCCCCCGGGCCGGACATGCCGCGCCTCGAACAGGCCAGCGGGATCCTCGACTTCACCGAACAATCGGTTGCGGCAAGAAAAATCACCGCACGCCTGCTGGGCGGCCAGGCGTCTTTGTCCGCGGCAACAGAAGGCGGCCAGGTGCGCGTGCGCGGCCAGGGAAGTTTTGCCGCCGCCGCTCTGGATACATGGCTCGGCAAGGACATCGCCGATCGCCTGTCCGGCCAGTCCGACTGGAAAGGCGATCTCTTTCTCAAACATGGCAAGTCGCGCTTCTATCTGGAGTCGGATCTGGTCGGCCTCGACGCGCGCCTGCCGGCGCCCCTGGAGAAGACGGCCGAAAGGCCCGCGAGATTCACCTTCGAGCAGCAGACCCTGGACGACGGAAGCAAGCGGTCGGCACTGCAGTACGGCAATATCGCGACTGCGCTGTGGGTTTCGACGCCTGACGCGGAGGGTTTCAGGCTGGAGCGGGGCGAACTCAATTTCGGCGGCCAGGCGCAGCTGCCTGACGAAGCCGGCATGCGGGTCGCAGGCAGCGTGAAGAGCCTTGATCTGGGCGGCTGGGCCGATATCCTGCCGCGGGGCCGCGGCGGCAGGAATGCAGGCGTGTCGAGCATCGACCTCACGCTGGGCAGCCTCGATTTTCTGGGACGCCAGTTCAACGACATCGCACTCGTGGGCGGGCTCAAGGGCAATCTGCTGAGGACGTCGGTGACCGGGCGCGAGATGACCGGCAACGTCACGTACCGGCGCGCAGACGGGGACGGCGCGGCGCGCATCTCCGCGCAATTCAAACAGTTCGTCCTGCCTGACCCGTTGCCTTACGCCCAAAGTACGGGCGGCGGAGCGGCCAAGCGGCTGCAGGCATCGAGCTTTCCGGCTGTGGATCTGCAAGTCGAGGAACTCAAGTTCGGCAGCCGGCCCATGGGCAGGCTGGAAGTGATCGCGCACGGCGTGCCTGCGGGCATGGCCATCGACCAGCTCAACCTGGTTCATGCCGACAGCGTGATTCGCATGAACGGCATCTGGAAAGACGCCGGCCTTGGCGAAACCCGCATGAAAGTGAATGCGGACATCAAGGACGCCGGCCAGATGCTGGGCCGGTTCGGCTATGCCAATGCGATCAGCAGGGGCACGGCCAGCGTCGAGGGCGAGGTCAGCTGGCTGCGTTCGCCGGCCGACTTCACTTTCGACACCCTGGACGGCACGCTCAAGCTCAAGGCTAAAAGCGGCCAGTTCCTGAAAGTCGAGCCCGGAGCCGGCAAACTGCTCGGCATCGCGAGCCTGCAATCGCTGCCGCGACGCATCACGCTCGATTTCCGCGACGTCTTCTCCGAAGGGTTCGCATTCGACGAGATTTCCTCTACCATGCAAGTGGCGGACGGCACGGTCTATACCAACGATTTTCTGATGAAGGGCCCGGCGGCCAATGTGAAAATGTCCGGCATGGCAAAGCTCAGGGACGAGTCGGTCAGACTGCGCGTGAAGGTCTTCCCCAAAGTATCCGAAGGCGTGGCGGTAGCGGGCGCATTGCTTGGCGGGCCGATCGCCGGCGTCGGCGCACTGGTGGTTCAGAAAGTCTTGAAAGATCCCATCGAAGAAGCCATATCTTATGAATACCTGGTGGACGGCCCGTGGGAAAATCCCACCGTCACCAAATTGGCAAAATCAAAATCCGCACAGGAAAAAGAAACACAACCATGACAGTCAGGAAAACCTCCTCGATCGCTTCCACGAAGGGTTCGCGCGCCAAGCCGGCCATTGCGAAAAAGGCCGCCACCCAGCCCGGTACCGTGCGCGTTGCTGCCATCCAGATGGCCTCGGGCCCGAATGTGGCGGCCAACCTGTCGGAAGCGGAGCGCTTGATCGAACAGGCGGCCAATGCCGGCGCGAAGCTGGTGGCGCTGCCCGAATACTTCGCCATCATGGGCATGAAGGACACCGACAAGGTCGCGGTGCGCGAGGTTGAAGGCAAAGGACCGATCCAGAATTTCCTGTCGCGCATGGCGAAGCGCCACGGCATCTGGCTGGTGGGCGGTTCGGTGCCGCTGGAAGCGTCCGCGGCCGGCAAGGTGCGCAACAGTTGCCTCGTCTATGACGACAAGGGCAGGCAGGTCGCGCGCTACGACAAGGTCCACCTGTTCGGCCTCGACCTCGGCAACGAGCATTACCGCGAAGAGAAGACCATCGAACCCGGCACCCAGATCGTGGTGCTGGAAACGCCTTTCGGGCGCATCGGCCTGTCGATCTGCTACGACCTGCGCTTCCCGGAGCTTTACCGTGCGATGAAGAATGTGGACATGATCATGGTGCCCTCCGCATTTACCGCCACCACAGGCAAGGCGCACTTCGAAACCCTGGTGCGCGCGCGCGCCATCGAGAACCAGGCCTATGTCATCGCGCCGGCGCAGGGCGGCTACCACCTGTCCGGCCGCGAGACCCACGGCGACACCATGATCGTGGATCCCTGGGGCGTGGTGCTGGACCGGCTGCCGCGCGGTTCCGGCGTGGTCATCGCCAACATCAATCCTGCCTACCAGGCCAGTCTCAGGAAGAGACTGCCTGCGCTCCAGCATCGCATGATCGGCTGCGACAAGCTCAAGGTCGACCTGATCGAGCACCGTGCCGCGCCGAAGAAGAAGTGATTGCCATGAAGCCGACTGACGCCGCCTCTCCGATCCAAACCAGCGAGCATCTGTTCCGCGTCGCGCAGGACACGCTGCTTTCGCCCAACGATCTCGACGGCAGCCGCCTGGCGCCGGTGTTCGGCAAGCTGCTGACGCACGACCTCGACTACGCCGACCTGTATTTCCAGTACAGCCGTTCCGAGGCCTGGACGCTGGAAGAGGGCCAGGTCAAATCCGGCAGCTTCAACATCGACCAGGGCGTGGGTGTGCGTGCGGTAAGCGGCGAGAAGACCGCCTTTGCCTATTCCGACGAAATCAGCCTCGATGCGCTGTCGCAGGCGGCCGATGCCACGCGTGCCATCGCCCGAAGCGGCGGCGGCAAGTCCTTTGCGCTCGCCAAAAAAGGCGAAGGCCGAGCGCTGTATCAGCCCATCGACCCGCTGGCGAGCCTGGACGACGCGAAAAAGATCATTCTGCTGGAAAGGCTGGAGTCGATTGCACGCAAGCTCGACCCGCGCGTGATCCAGGTCATCGCCAGCTTGGCCTCGGAATACGAGGTCGTCTACGTGGCGCGTTCCGACGGCCATACCGCAGCCGACGTGCGGCCTCTGGTGAGGTTGTCGATCCAGGCCATCGCCGAGGAGAACGGGCGCCGCGAGCAGGGTTCGGGCGGCGGCGGCGGGCGCTTCGGCTACGAATATTTCACAGACGAAAAACTGGAAGAATACGCGCGCCAGGCCGTGCACCAGGCGACCACCAACCTGGCGGCACGCCCCGCGCCCGCCGGCGTGATGCCGGTGGTGCTGGGTCCGGGCTGGCCCGGCATCCTGCTGCACGAGGCGGTGGGCCACGGCCTCGAGGGCGATTTCAACCGCAAGGGCAGTTCCGCGTTTTCCGGCCGCATCGGCGAGCGCGTGGCCTCGCCCGGCGTGACCGTCATCGACGACGGCACCATTCCGCTGCGCCGCGGTTCGCTCAACGTCGACGACGAAGGCAATCCCACCCAGCGCACCGTGCTGATCGAGGACGGCATCCTTACCGGCTACATGCAGGACAGCCTCAACGCGCGCCTCATGGGCGTGCCGGTCACCGGCAACGGGCGGCGCGAGTCCTTCGCCCACCTGCCCATGCCGCGCATGACCAACACCCTCATGCTGGGCGGCGACAAAGACCCGGAAGAAATCATCCGCTCGGTGAAGAACGGGCTGTATGCGGTCAACTTCGGCGGCGGCCAGGTCGACATCACCAGCGGCAAATTCGTGTTCTCCACCGCCGAGGCCTACATGATCGAGGACGGCAAGGTCACCTACCCGGTCAAAGGGGCCACCCTCATCGGCAACGGCCCCGATGCGCTGACGCACGTGGAAATGATCGGCAACGACATGCAGCTCGACTCCGGCGTCGGAACCTGCGGCAAGGAGGGCCAGAGCGTGCCCGTTGGCGTAGGCCAGCCCACCCTGCGCATCGACGGTCTGACGGTGGGCGGGACGGTCTAGGGAGCCGGGGGTGGAGACAATCCTTTTCCCCTATAGCGGACATCCCATGTTCGACCACGAAGACAGGTTGGGGTTGCTCAACCTGAATGCCACCCTTGGCGACAAGGTGAAGGGCATTCATGCCGCGCTGAACGAGCGCTTTCCGTTTATCCGGCGCATAGCCGCCGCGGTCTATGACCCGGCAGCCGATACTCTGGAGACCTTCCTGTATTCGGGAGAAATCAAAAGCCCGCTCACCCATTACTCCGCCAAGCTTTCGGACGTGCCTTCCCTGCTGGAAATCCTCGAAAAAGGGCGGCCGCGGGTGGTGAACGACCTTTTGGTCTTTTCCGAAAGCACGCACGAACATACCCTGCGGATTCTCGAGGAGGGCTACCAATCCAGCTATACCATGCCCATGTATCACGAAGGGCGGCTGTTCGGTTTCCTGTTCTTCAACTCCTACGATCCGGACAGTTTCAGCGAGGAAGTGTTGCGCCAGATCGACCCTTTCGGGCATCTGATTGCGCTGGCCATCATCAACGACCTCACCGTCATGCATACCCTGCTCGCCACCGTGAAGACCGCGCGGGATCTTGCGCATGCCCGCGATGACGAAACCGGTGCGCACCTCGATCGCATGTCGCGTTTCGCACGGGTGATCGCAGAGGGGGTGGCCGACCGATACGGGCTCAGCGATGAATACATCGAGAGGATTTTCATCTTCTCGCCGCTGCACGACATCGGCAAAATCGCCATTCCGGACCGCGTGCTGCTCAAGCCCGGCAAGCTCGACTCCGAAGAGGAAAAACTGATGCGCACGCACACGACACGAGGTCGCGAAATCATCGATCGGATGCTGCGCCATTTCGAGCTGGTGCAGATGCAGGGCGGTGACATCCTCCGCAATATCGCCTTGTTCCACCATGAAGCCGTCGACGGCAGCGGCTATCCGGAAGGCATCGCCGACGGCGACATCCCGGTCGAGGCGCGCATTGTGGCCGTGGCCGACATTTTCGACGCGCTTACCAGCCGCCGACCCTACAAGCACGCCTGGAGCAACGAAGAAGCTTTCGCCATGTTGCGCAAACTGTCCGGCACCAAGCTGGATTCGAACTGCGTGGAGGCGCTCATCCGCAGCCGGGACAAGGTCGAAGAAATACAGCAGCGTTTCCAGGAAAACACCATCGGCTGATGCAGACTGCGAGCGCAAGCCGTACACGCCGCAGCGCCGGGGCCCTCAATCCAGGCGTGCAAAAACGCGAGGTCTGGGCGTGGGCAATGTACGATTTTGCCAATTCCGGCTACACCACGGTCGTCATCACAGCCGTCTACAACGCCTTCTTCGTTGCGGTGATCGCGGGCAATGCGCCCTGGGCGAGCTTTGCCTGGACCACCGCGCTGGCCGTGTCCTACGCCGCCATCATGCTGACGGGGCCGCTGCTCGGGGCCTACGCCGACCAGCATGGGGCCAAGAAGAAACTCCTGCTGCTTTCCACCGCCGGCTGTGTGCTCGGCACGATGCTGCTGGCCTGGGCTGCGCCCGGCCAGGTGGCGCTGGCCATGGCGCTGATCGCATTGTCCAATTTCTTTTTCGGCACCGGCGAAAACCTGATCGCCGCCTTCCTGCCCGAACTCGCCCGCGGACGCGCCCTGGGCAAGGTGTCGGGCTGGGGCTGGGGAGTGGGCTATGTCGGCGGCCTGCTGGTGCTGCTTGTCGCACTGGGGTATGTCGACCATGTGCAGTCGGGCGGCGGCAGCGCCGTGGATTTCGTGCCCGGCGTGCTGTTCATCACCGCCGCGCTGTTTGCCTTGAGCGCGCTGCCGACTTTCCTGTTCCTGAAAGAGCGCGCCGCGCCCAGGCCGCTGGCGAGAGGATTTGCGCGCGACGCCTTTCGCCGCGTGGGCGACAGCCTCGCGCATGCGCGCCAGTACCGCGACCTGTTCCGGTTTTTGATTTGCATCGTGTTCTATCAGGCTGGCATCCAGGCGGTGATCGCGCTCGCCGCCATCTACGCGCAGCAGGCCATGGGTTTCGATACCCGGCAGACCATACAACTGATTCTCCTGGTCAATGTCACCGCTGCGGCCGGTGCGCTGGCATTCGGCTATGTGCAGGACCGCGTCGGCCACAAGCGCGCAGTGGGCGCGACCTTGCTGGGTTGGCTGGTCATGGTGACGCTCGCCTATACCGCGGTCGACGCCGACCGTTTCTGGCTGGCGGCCAATGTGGCCGGGCTGTGCCTGGGGGCGTCGCAGTCGGCGGGCCGCGCCTTCATCGGCTATCTCAGCCCGAACGCGCATCGCGCCGAATTCTTCGGCCTGTGGGGGCTGGCGGTGAAGCTGTCCTCCATCCTCGGTCCCATGACCTACGGCGCCGCAGCCTGGGCGAGCGGCGGCGATCATCGCCTGGCCATGCTGCTCACTGGCGTGTATTTCCTGGCTGGACTCGTGGTGCTGCTGGGCATCGATGCAAGACGCGGCAGAAAGTCTGCGTTGCGGCGGCATGTCAGGAATGCGGCAGCCAAGACGGCGTAAGGCTTGCGCGCTTTTTCATACCTGACTAAAATACTCGGGTAATTGGCGCTTGCCCCTAAGGAGAATTCCATGACCCAACTGATCGAAGCCGTCAATGCCGGCGATGCGGCGCGCGTGAGCGAACTGCTTGCCAATGGCGCAGATGTCAACGCGCGCGACGCCTATGGCGCCACGGCCCTGATGAATGCCGCGCACGGCGGCAACCTGGAAATGGTGGAAACCCTGCTCGCCGCCGGCGCCGAAGTCGATGCCAAGGACGAACTCGGCTGGACTGCGCTGATGAAAGCCAGTTTCAACGCCGATTTGGATCGCGGTTTCCCGGAAATCGTTACCCGCCTGATCGCCGCCGGCGCCGATCCCAACGTCAAGATCACCTACGGCATCCGTCCCCTGATGCTGGCCGCGGGCTACGGCGAAGCCGGCGTCTGCCAGGCCCTGCTCGCGGGCGGCGCCGACGTGCTGGCACGCAACGACGGCGACCTCACCGCGCTGATGATGGTGAAGGACAAGTTCTACGTCGAGGTCATCAACATCCTGCACGAAGCCGAGCGCGAAGCCGGCGTGGGCGAGGGCAGCTGCTCGACCAAGAATGCGCCCGGCTCGAACGTGGTCACGTTCCTCAAGCCTCAAGTGCGCAACCCCGGCCATTGAACAAGAAACAGGAGAGATTGTGGAAGACCCCGTCATCGCGCAAAAAGCCCCCTACGAACTGGAACTGGAACCCGGCACCTACTACTGGTGCGCCTGCGGTCGTTCCAAGAGCCAGCCTTTCTGCGACGGTTCGCACGAGGGCACCGGTTTCGAGCCCAAGGAGTTCACCATTACCGAAAAGCAGACCGTGTCGCTGTGCGGCTGCAAGTGGACCGCCGATGCGCCTTTCTGCGACGGCGCCCACGAAAGTCTTTGACTATCAATCTGATAGCTTGTTTGTGACGGGTTCGTCTGATAGCATTCATGCCATGAACAGACTGCTTGCCGGCTTTTTTTATTTCTTTTATCCCACGCCATCGGCGACCGGGAGGGAATGACCCAAGCATCGCAAACATCCCCGAAAGACCGCCAGCGCCCCTGGCGGTTTTTTGTTATGGGGCGACAAAGGACGCTGATATGACGCATTACAGAACCGACGATACCCGCATCGAACAGGTGGGCGAGCTGATCGAGCCCATGCAGCTCATGGCCGATCTGCCGGCCAGCGACAAGGTGACGGAGACCGTATATCGCGCGCGCAACCAGATCCACGACGTGCTGCGCGGCGCGGACGATCGCCTGGTGGTCATCGTCGGCCCCTGCTCCATCCACGATCCCAAGGCGGCGCTGGAATACGCGACCTGGCTGAAGAACGTCGCCGACGAGCTTCAGCACGAGCTCATCGTCGTCATGCGCGTGTATTTCGAAAAGCCGCGCACCACGGTGGGCTGGAAGGGGCTGATCAACGATCCGCATCTGAACGAGAGCTTCGACATCAACGAAGGCCTGCATCTGGCGCGCAAGATCCTGCTCGACATCAACGCGCTCGGCCTGCCGGCGGCAACCGAGTTCCTCGACCTGGTGTCGCCGCAGTACATCGCCGATCTCGTGGCATGGGGCGCGATCGGCGCGCGCACCACGGAATCGCAGTCCCACCGCCAGCTGGCTTCCGGCACGTCCTGCCCGATCGGCTTCAAGAACGGCACCGACGGCAACATCAGGATTGCGGTGGATGCAATCAAGGCCGCGGCCGCGCGCCACCATTTCATTTCCGTCACCAAGTCCGGCCATGTGGCGGTGTTCAAGACCGCCGGCAACGAGGACTGCCACGTGATCCTGCGCGGCGGCAAGCGGCCCAACTACGACGCGGCCAGCGTGGATGCGGCGTGCAAGGAACTGGCAGCCGCCGGCCTGCGCCAGGAAGTGATGGTCGACCTGTCGCACGCCAATTCCAGCAAGCAGTACGAGAAGCAGATCGAAGTGGGGCGCAACGTCGCGGCGCAGATCGCCGGCGGCGAACAGCGCATCATGGGCGTCATGATCGAGTCCCACCTCAAGCCCGGGCGCCAGGACCAGTGCCCAGGCAAGCCGCTGGAGTATGGGGTGTCCATCACCGACGCCTGCATCGGCTGGGACGACACCGTTCCCCTGCTGCACATGCTGGCCGGCGCGGTGAAGAAACGCCGCCTGGCTGCGCCGGTGGATGAGGAATAAGCGCAATTGCGGACGCGAATTAATGCGCCATCCGGGTTAAAATGCACGCGGCGGGCCTCCCCGCATGGCTAAGTCGTGAATCGGGTCAGGTCCGGAAGGAAGCAGCCCCAGCGACCGATGCCAGTGCCGGGGTAAGGCTCGCCACTTTTCCAGGATTCAGGGACCAGGATTCAGGGGGCAGGGGGCAGGGGGCAGGGGTCAGGGG
>DCVO01000015.1:0-2279 GCA_002327405.1 Thiobacillus sp. UBA2186
CGAACATCACGCTCTGGAAGCGCGCGTAGGGGCACATGTACTTGCACACCTGCTCGCGCATGAAGCCGGCGTTGCCCCAGGTGGCGAAGGCGTAGAAGAAGATCCAGAAGGTTTCCCAGCCGCCCGTATTGAAGGTGATCAGCTCGTTCCACAAGGTGGCGATGGGCGTGAAGTAGCCGACGAAGGTGAAGCCGGTCCAGAACGCGAGCAGGAACCACAAAAGATGCTTCAGTCCGCGCTTGCGCAGCTTCTCGGCATTCCATGGCATGGTGTCGAGCTTCTTGCGGGTGAGGTGGTTGCCCTCGGCCCATTCCTCGATCCACATGAAGATTTCCGTGTACACGGTCTGCGGGCAGGCGTAGCCGCACCACAGGCGGCCGGCCACGGCCGTGAACAGGAACAGCGACAGCGCCGAGATGACCAGCAGGCCGGTGAGCCAGATGAAATCCTGCGGCCACAGGGTCAGGCCGAAGATGTAGAACTTGCGCGCCGCCAGGTCGAACAGCACGGCCTGGTGGCCGTCCCATTTCAGCCAGGGCAGACCGTAGTAGACCAGCTGGGTGAGCAGCACCAGCGCCACGCGCCAGTTGGCGAACCAGCCATGCACCGCGCGCGGCTGGATTTTCTGGCGAACCGCATAGAGCGATTCCTCCATTTCGCTTCGTACATCGGGGGTGCTGGAGGGGGTGTTGCTGGATTCCATATTCGCTGGCGTTGTGGGGGCTTTCGTATCGTATCGCGACGATACGAAAGACACCACATGCCCGCCCCGTCCGGGGCGGGCTGCGGCTCCTGCTTACTGCGCTGCGGGCGTTTCTGCCGCGGCAGGGGCTTCTTCGCTTGCGGGCGCCGCCGCTTCAGCCGCAGGTTCGGGTGCGGGCGCGGCCATGCCGCCGCCCAGGCCCCAGACATAGGCAGCCAGCAGGTGGATCTTGGCATCGCCCAGGGCCTGCAGTTGCGCGGGCATGTTGCCGACACGCCCCTTGTTGATGGCTTCCATGATGGCGCCTTCGGAACCGCCGTACAACCAGGTCTTGTCGGTCAGGTTGGGTGCGCCCATGGCGGCCATGCCGGTGCCGTCAGGCATGTGGCAGGCGGCGCAGTTGGCTTCGAACAGCGGCTTGCCCGCTGCCGCCAGGCCGGCGTCGTGATTGCTGCCGGAAAGCGACAGCACGTAGTTCGCGACCTGCCTGGCGCCGTCCGGACCCAGTGCGGCACCCAGGGCGGGCATCATGCCGGCGCGGCCGTTGGCGATGCTGGCCTTGATGGTTTCCGCGTCGCCGCCGTACAGCCAGTCCTTGTCGGTCAGGTTGGGGAAGCCGGTGGCGCCGGCGGCGTCGGAGCCGTGGCACTGGGCGCAGTAGGTCAGGAACAGGCGCTGGCCCATGTCGCGTGCCTCGGCGCTGGCCGCCACCTGCTCGACGGGCTGGCCCATGAACTGGTTGAAGATCGGGTCGTATTTGGCCTTGGCCTTTTCGATTTCCTTGTCGTACTCGCCGAACGAGGTCCAGTTCAGCGCACCCTTGAAGCTGCCGAGGCCGGGGTACAGCACCAGGTACACCGCACTGAAGATCAGGGTGATCCAGAACAGCTTGACCCACCAGCTGGGCAGCGGGTTGTTGAGCTCGACCAGGTCGCCGTCCCATTTGTGCTCCATCTGCTGCGCCTTCTCTCCGGGGGCGAGGCGCCGGGTTCTTTGCGACAGGAGGAACAGCGCCACGCCGACCAGGCTGACCACGGTCAGGACGATGATGTACCAACTCCAGAAGGGTGCATCGAATTCTTGCATCATTTTTTATCTCCAATGGGGAGGTCGTCGGCTTCCTCGAAGGGAATCCGTGCGTCTTCTTCAAACCGTGCCTTGCGGCTGCCGCCGTAGGCCCACCATACGATGCCGAGGAAGGTGATGAAGAACACCACCGTTACCACGCTGCCGATCAGATCGTTCGTATCCATCGGGGGCTCTCCTTACTGAGCCTTCATCGAACGGCCGAGGCTTTGCAGGTAGGCGATCATGGCATCCATTTCCGTTTTGCCTTCCAGCTCGGCGGGCGCGTTGTTGATTTCCTCGTCGCTGTACGGATGGCCCATGGCCTTGAGCGCGCGCATCTTGGCCTGGATGTCCGAGGTGCCGAGCGCGTTTTCCTGCAGCCAGGGGTAGGCCGGCATGTTGGACTCGGGCACCACGTCGCGCGGATTCAGCAGGTGGACTCGATGCCAGTCGTCGGAGTAGCGGCCGGACAGGCGAATGAGGTCCGGGCCGGTGCGCTTGGAGCCCC
>DCVO01000015.1:2290-2932 GCA_002327405.1 Thiobacillus sp. UBA2186
AGCCGACGCAGCCTTCGCGGATGTAGAGGTCGCGGCCGGACAGTTCAAGCGCCGAGTAGGGCTTCAAGCCCTGCACCGGCTCGGTGACGTAGCGCTGGAAGTACAGCGGCACGATCTGCACCAGGCCGCCCACGCTCACGATGAGGATGGTGAGGATGATGAGCCAGCCGGTGTTCTTCTCGATGGTCTGATGTGAGAAAGCCATTTCTTGTTCTCCTTTCACTCAAGCGTGGGCCGGGGCAGGGATGGGCGCGTCGTTGACGGCCTTGCCCACGCTGATGGTTTTCCACACGTTGTAGGCCATGAGCAGCATGCCGCCGAAGAACAGCAGGCCGCCGAGCAGACGGATGGTGTAGAACGGATACATCTGATTCAGCACCTGGGCGAAGCCGTAGGTGAGGGTGCCGTCCGGGTTGGACGCACGCCACATCAGGCCCTGCGCCACCCCGGCGATCCACATCGAGGCGATGTACAGCACCACGCCGATGGTGGCGACCCAGAAGTGGGTGGCGACCAGCTTCATCGAGTACATTTCCTCGCGGCCGAACAGACGCGGCACCAGGTAGTACAGCGAACCGATCGAGATCATCGCCACCCAGCCCAGCGCGCCGGAGTGCACGTGGCCGATGGTCCACTCGGTGT
>DCVO01000015.1:3002-3243 GCA_002327405.1 Thiobacillus sp. UBA2186
CGTTCATCATGCCGCCCCAGGACGGCGCCAGCAGGATCAGCGAGAAGACCATGCCCAGCGACTGCGCCCAGTCAGGCAGCGCGGAATACTGCAGGTGGTGCGGACCCGCCCACATGTAGGTGAAATTCAGCGCCCAGAAGTGGACGATGGACAGGCGGTAGGAGTAGATCGGACGTCCTGCCTGCTTGGGAATGAAGTAATACATCATGCCCAGGAAGGCGGTGGTGAGGAAGAAGCCCAC
>DCVO01000076.1:0-16006 GCA_002327405.1 Thiobacillus sp. UBA2186
TGTGGGCGCTGTTCTTCCGCCCGGTCGGCTTCGACTATCGCAGCAAGATCGACAACCCCACCTGGCGCAAGACCTGGGACTGGGGTCTGTTCGTGGGCGGTGCGGTGCCGCCGCTGATTTTCGGCGTGGCCTTCGGCAACCTCTTGCAGGGCGTGCCTTTCCACTTCGACGACTTGATGGTATCCACCTATACCGGCAGCTTCTGGGCTTTGCTCAACCCCTTCGCGCTACTGGCCGGCGTGGTAAGTTCGGCCATGATCACCGCCCAGGGCGCCACCTACCTGATGATCCGCACCGAGAACGACATCTACGAGCGCTCGCGCAAGGCCGCGCTGATTTTCGCCGGGCTCGCGCTCGCGACCTTCGCGCTCGCCGGCCTGTGGGTGGGCTCCTTGAAGGGCTTCGCCATCACCAGCGCGGTCGACGCAGGCGCCCTGCCCAACCCGCTCGACAAGACCGTGGCGGTGGAGGCCGGCGCCTGGCTGAAGAACTACAGCCTGTATCCGTGGGCCATGGCGATTCCCGCGCTGGCCTTCGCCGGCGGCCTGCTGGCGCTGCTGGCGGCATGGATGCGCCGCGACCGCACCGCCTTCGTGTTCTCCTCGGTCATGGTGCTGGGCATCATCGGCACCGCGGGCGTGTCCATGTTCCCCTTCGTGATGCCCTCTTCCACCGATCCCAATTCCAGCCTCACCGTATGGGACAGCGTGTCCAGCCATCTCACCCTGTCGCTGATGTTCTGGGCCACGGTGATTTTCCTGCCGCTCATCATCTGGTACACCTCGTGGGCATACAAGGTGATGTCGGGCAAGGTGACCACGGCCTACATTCAGGCCAACGACAAATCCGCTTACTAAAGGAGAGAAGCATGTGGTATTTCGCCTGGATACTGGGTGTCACCATGGCCGCGCTGCTGGCCGTGGTCAACGCCATGATGTGCGAGGCCAAGGAATGCGCGGCCATGCGCAAGGACATTGAACCTGGAAACCGCAGTTGACCGCTTATCGCTCTCTGGAGAACCCTTTGTACATTGAGTTTCCTGCCGTTGTTAACGGTCATCGATTGGGTGAGCACGCTACGCACCCGCTGGCACGCCCAGCCAGGCGCCTGGCTTTGTCGCTCCTCCTTGCAGGCATGAGCCTGCCGCGTCGTCGCTTCGCACCAGCCACCCGTCTGGACGCACCATCGGGCGCGTCCAACTGCGGTTTCCAGGTTGACGAGCAATGAAAATCGCCGTCGCCAGCCAGAACCGCAAAACCGTTACCGCCCATGCCGGCAAGTGCCGCAAGTTCTGGTTAAAGGTTCTGGTTAAAGGTTTCAGGCTCGAATTGTTTTTTCCACCCCCGGCTTGCTTGTTTGTTGCCAACTAAGCAGCCTCCAGCCCGATCACCAGCCGTTTGCCCAGCAGGGAAATGGCCTGGGCGATGCGCGGAAGCTTGGAGCCGTAGTGCGGGTCGAGCAGGCGGCGGACTTCCTTTTCGTCCACGCCCATGCGTTTGGCGAGCTGGACTTTGGTGATGCCGGCTTCGCGCATGGCGACATGGAGCGCGGCCTTGGCCTGGGTTTCCGCCGGTGGCGCAACCAGGTGTTCGCCGCGCTTGGGTTTTGTGGGGGCTGGGAAGTCCATGCCTCCGATCATGTAGGCGGCGAAGACTTCGTCCATGGCGTCGGCGGCCTCAACCAGCGCCTCGTCCAGGGTTTCGCCCTGCGTGACCAGTTGCGGCAAGTCGCGGCAGGTTACGACGAAGCCGCCTTCCTTGTCGGGCTTTACTGATACGGCATATTCAAAGCATTCCATTTTTACACCTCATAAGTCGCCGGGTTTGATGCCAAGCTGAGAACACATGGCATGAAAGGTGCCGGTCTTCAGCTCGTCCTTGGGGTTGCGAACCACGGTGAAGGCGCTGCCGAAATAAAGCGTCAGGTGGCTTCCCTTGCCGCGCGAGGCGTTGAGCCTGACGGCCACGCCCCTGGCTTTGCCAAGCGCTTTCACCTTGCGGATGAATTCGTTCCCCGCCATGCATGAATGATCGGACATAAACGTCCGACAGTCAAATTTAAATGGGGCTTAGTGCTTTACCGGCTTCTTCCCCAGCTTCCTTTGCAGCGTCCGCCGATGCATGTTCAATGCCCGCGCGGTGGCGGAGATGTTGCCGTCATGTTCGGAGAGCGTGACCTGGCCGCCGAGGTTTTGTGCTGGCGTTGCCGAGGAAGAGGCGGTAACCGCCATCAACAAAAAACAATATTGACCCATGTCATGGGCATCATGCGCGACATTCTATCGCGCGGCAATTTGTCATATTCCGGACGGCTTCATCGGCTTTTATATTACGCCCTGCTTCCATACGGGCTTCCCCCCCGTGTGTTTCGCGCCTCCCGCCGGGAGGCGCGCTTTTCTCAACAACGCAACCTTGCAATAGGAGCGCGCAATGGAAATGCTCGGGATGTATCCCACCTGGTACGACCCCTCACTCGGCAGCGGCTGGGTGCTGGGCGTCATCGCAGTCATCCACGTCCTGGCCTCGCACACCTCGGTGGGCGCGGCGCTGGTGTTTGCCTGGCTGGCCACCGTGGCCTACAAGCGCCAGCGTCCGGAACTGCTCGAATACGTGCGCCGCTATGGCGTCGTGCTGCTGGTGTATTCCTACGTGCTCGGCTCCATCACCGGCCCCGGCATCTGGTTCTCCGCCACGGTGGCCAGCCCGCGCGGCATCTCGGCGCTGATCCACAGCTACGTCTGGGTGTGGGCGACCGAGTGGGTGTTCTTCGTCGGCGAGGTGGTGGGCATCTACGCCCTGGTCTACCTGGCCGGCAAGGTGGACCAGAAGACCCATCTCAACCTGGTGCGCTATTTTGCGATCGCCTCCTGGGGCACCATGCTGATCATCGTCGGCATCCTGTCCTTCATGATGTGGCCGGGCCAGCAGGCCTGGTACACCGAGGGCGGTACGCTGAACGGCTTCTACGGCCCCTACACCTTCGGCCAGGTCATCACCCGCACCGCCTTCATGCTGATGTGCGCGGCCGTGGTCGGCGGCATCGTCGCCAGCCGGATCAGTGACGCCGACTTCAGGAAAGAGATGACCCGCAAGCTGGCGGTGCTCGGCATCGTCTCCGCCGTGGTGGGCTTCCTCGGCCTGCAATGGACGCTTACGACGCTGCCGGAGCATGCGCGCGAGGTGATGGCGCTGCGCCTGCCGGCCTGGTTCGTACCCAGCATGTGGGCCACTTTCGGCGGCATCATCGCCTACCTGGCGCTCACGTTCGCTGCGCCGCGCATCCTGACCCCCTGGCTGTCGATCGCCGCCGCCGCCGCGGTGATGGTGTTCGGCATCTGGCCGGAAGAGACCTCGCGCGAATCCATGCGCAAGCCCTGGGTCGCCGGCCAGTACGTCTATTCCAACCAGGTGATCGGCCGCGACGTGCCGGCTCTGGGGGTGAAGTCCGACATCCCGGCGCTGGAGGCGCGCGGCATGCTGGCCTCGCATCCGTTCATCCCGGCCGACCTGCGCCAGGTCACGGAAGCGAACAAGGCCGAGGCCGGCCGGACGCTGGCGCTGGTCTATTGCAGCAACTGCCATAATCTGACCGACACCGAGACCGGCATCCGACCGTTGCGCAAGCTGACTGCGGGGATGGACGAGCCGGCCCTGTCCGGTTTCATCTCCGGCGCGCTCGCCACCGGCTCGATGCCCCACATGCCGCACATGCCCATGAGCGAGGCCGAGGCCGGCGCCTTGGCGCATTTCCTGGTCGGAGGGAAGTAGGCAATGGTCGCCGTCGAACGTAAGTTGCCCGTCGCCATCGCTCTCCTCGCGCTGGCCGTTCTGGCGGGCCCGGCCAGCATCGGCCGGGACGATCTGATCTACGAGTTCCTGGCCAGCCCGATCTGCCTGGAAAACACCGATATCGTACCCACCAACATTCCCGCGCTGCCCGGCAGCCGCTGATTACTGGGAGAACATCCATGGATCTCGCAACACTCGAAGCGATGCGCAGCCCCGCCGGGGTACCCAGCCATCCCGTCATCTTTCTCGCCCTGGGCGTGCTCACCTGGGCGCTGCACATCCTCGCCGTGCACGTCGTTCTGGGCGGCGGCTTTCTGAGCATGGCTGGCTTGCTGAAACGCGGCAATGCCCACTGGCAGCGACTGTCGGCGATGATGCTGGATCACGCCAAAATCGGCGTCTCCATCGCCATCGTGGTCGGCGTCGCGCCGCTGTTGTTCGTGCAGGTGATCTNNCTCCAACGTGCTGTCGGCGCGCTGGGCGATCGGCTTCATCCTGCTTCTCCTGCTTGGCTACTGGGCGCTTTGGCTGCATTATGCCCACGCCAGGAAGGCCGCCGAAAACGCCTCGCCGCTCTGGCTCAGCCTGTCGCTGGCGCTGCTGTTGCTGGTCGGCTTCATCATGCACGTGCTCAGCGTGCAAATGCTGTCGCCGGACCAGTGGATGAACTGGTACGCGCCGGGCGGCCACATCGACGCCTCCGGCAGCCGCATCCACGATGCACTGCTGCCGCGCTGGGCCTTCATCGTCAGCCTGGCCGCGCCGGTCACCGGTGCCTGGCTTCTGGCCTGCCGCAAGTACCTGTCGGCGCGCGAAGGCGAGGATGCCGGCTACCTGGAGTTCGTCGGCGCCGTGGGCCGCAAGCTGGCCCTGTACGGCGGCGTGATCTCGGTGCTGCTGCTGGCCGCATGGATGGCCAGCCTGCCCTCGAACATGGCCGGCTTCGCCCTCTCGCCCTGGACGCTGGCCGTCGCGGTCACCGTGCTGCTGCTGGCCGTGGCGACCTGGAAAATGCCGGACGCCGCCTACTACCTGCCGGCGCTCGCCCTGGTCATGGCGCTGGCGGTCGGCGCCATGCGCGAGGCCTATCGCTACGCCGCTTTGCACGGCGGCTTCGGCTACGACTTCATGAACTACCCCATCGCCATGGATTGGTACAGCACCATCCTGTTCTTCGCCACTTTCCTGATCGTTGGTGGCATTCCGCTCGCCTTCATGCTGTCGCTGTCCTGGAAGGCCGGTCAGACCCGTGGCGTCTACACGGCTGGGCCGGTGATCGCCAAACTCGGTGTCGCCAGCGTGGTCGTGGCCGGTCTGTGGGTGGTGCAGTACTTCGCATTCGGGGCCTGGGTGCTGGCGAAATAGATCATCAACGCGACGCCCCTTGTTCTTGCCCCGCCAACCGGCGGGGCTTTTTTTTACGGGGAACTGAACAGTACGGACAGGCTGAGCCAACCTGGCTTTCCGGACAATTACTGCTTGACGGGCTTCTTGCTTAGTTTTCGTTGCAGGGTGCGGCGATGCATGTTGAGCGCCCGCGCGGTGGCGGAGATATTGCCGCCATGCTCGGCGAGCACGCGCTGGATGTGTTCCCATTCCAGGCGGTCCACTGACAGCGGCTGCTCCGCTGCGGGGAGGTCGGGGTTGGGCTGGTCGCTTTGCAGGGCGTTGAGGATTTCCGCCACGCCGGCGGGCTTGGGCAGGTAGTTAGCGGCGCCGAGCTTGATGGCTTCGACCGCGGTCTGGATGCTGGCGTAGCCGGTGAGCATGAGGATGCGCATGGCGGGGTTGGCCGCCTTCAGTTGCGGGATCAGCGCGAGGCTGGTTTCGTGGGCCAGCTTCAAATCCAGCACGGCCGCGGCGAAGGCATGTTTCTGTGCCAGCTCCAGCGCATCCGTGCTGCTGTGGGCGGCATGCACTTCAAGGTTATGCGCAGTGAGCGACTTCGCCAGCACGCGGGCGAAGACTTCGTCGTCTTCCACGATCAAAAGGGGGGAAAGTGGCGCATTCATCCTAAAGCATCCTCAAGCCAGAGAAAATTCCGGAACGATCAAGGGGCCTCGGCAAAAGCCGTCATCGCGAGGCGCAAGGCGCCGCGGCGATCCAGTTATACAAGGCCAGTCCTCTTTGACTGGACTGCCGCGTCGCTTTGCTCCTCGCAGCGACAACTTCATTTTTGCAGCCCTTGTAGCGGCAGCCACACGGAAACACAGGTGCCGCCGTTCTCGCGCTCGGACAGCGTGACCTGGCCGCCCAGGTTTTCGATGCTGGCGTTGCTGAGAAACAGGCCCAAGCCTAACCCGTCTTTGCTGGAGCGGCCGGGTTCGGCCATGGCGCGCAGGGCCGGCGCGGGGCCGGGGCCGCTGTCGAGGATGTCGATCTGCAGGCCGTCGCCGGCGAGCTTGCCTTGTAGCCTGACCAGGCCGGGCGCGGCATCGGCGGCGTTGTTGAGCAGGTTGATGAGCGACTGGGCCAGGCTCGCGGACGGATGGATGGGCGGGGCGGCCTGTGCGTCAGTCCATGCGGCTTCGACTTCGACGGCGGGGCGCAGGAGGCGCCATTCCTCGGCCAGGCGCGAGAGATAGCGGTCGGCGGAGACAGATTCGCCGGCGGCGGCCTGCGCGCTGCGCGAGAGGTCGTGCAGCAGATTGCGGCAGCGCTCGATCTGGCTGCGCATGAGTTCCAGGTCTTCGCGGTTCTTGTCGTCGGCGTCGGCGAGCAGGCTTTCATTCAATACGGCGAGCGTGTTGAGCGGGGTGCCCAGTTCGTGCGCGGCGCCGGCGGCGGTCAGCGCCACCGCGACCACCTGTTCGTTGCGCAGGTTGTCTTCGCGGAAGGCGGCGAGTTCGCGCTCGCGTACGGCAAGCTGGGTGCGCAGCTTCAGCACCATGAACACCACGACCACGACGCTGGCGGCGAAGTTGAACCACATGCCCGAGACGTGCAGGTAGAAGGCCTTCTCCGGCGGGATGTTCAAGGGCACGTTGACATAGGCCACCAGGCTGTAGGCGCCTATGGAGAGGGCGCCTGCGAACCATGCCATCGCCGCGGGCAGCAGCAGCGATGCCATGACCACCGGCAGCAGCAGGAGCGAGACGAAAGGGTTGGCCCAGCCGCCGGTATGGAGCAGCAGCACGGTGAGCCCGGCCAGGTCGGTCAGCAGGTGCATGAGGATTTCAGGCGGGCGGGGCGCGGCGGGCTGCCGGAGTCGAACGGCGGTGAAGGCATTCAGCACGGCCAGCAGCAGCAGGGTGGCGCTCATGGCCAGCCAGGGCAGTTGCACGCCGATGTAGAACTCGGACCACAGCATGAGCAGCAGCAGTCCGGCCAGCATGAAGTTTCTTAGCCAGAACAGGCGTCCCAGCGGGCCGCGGAATGGCCGGGAAGGAGGCGATTCTGCATTCATTCCGGCATTTTACTTGCATTGGCGGCACCGCCTGGTCAATTCCTACTTGCGCGGCAATTTGTCGCACTTGGGCGCGCAGCCGGCCGCCTAGAATTCCTCGCACCAAAAGAGGAGACACAAGAATGAAAAAACGATATGCGCTGGCGCTAGCCGGCCTGGTTGCCGTGGGCGAGGCGCAGGCGGGCTGCGGCGCGGCGTTCTGTTCCACATCGAACGACTGGCTGGCCCTGACCCAGGGCGTGGCGCCGGGCTGGCGCGTGTGGGGGCAGATGGAATATCTCAACCAGAACCAGCTGCGCGAAGGCACCGACAAGGTTTCGCGCGCCGAGATCAGCGAGCACCACGAAGAGATCAAGACCATCAACCGCAATTTCCTGCTGGGCATGGACTACGGTTTCGCCCGGGACTGGAGCGTGGGCGTGGTGCTGCCTTATTCCAATCGCGAACATGCCCATGTCCACAACCATCACGGCACGCCGTTTTTCGACAGCTGGCAGTTCGACGAGCTGGGCGATGCGCGCGTGAAGCTGCGATACCAGCCCGCCCGCCATCACGCAGGCGGCGTGGCGTGGAGCCTGAACGGCGGCGTGAAACTGCCGACCGGCAAAACCGACGTGCGCAATGCCGACGGCGACGAGGCCGAGCGCAGCGTCCAGCCCGGCACCGGCACCACCGACCTGCTGCTGGGCGGCGGGCTGGCCTGGGCAGCGCCGGCCATGCCGGGCAATCTGTTTGCCAATCTCTCGCTGCAACTGCCGTTGAACGAACAAGACGGCTATCAGCCGGGCTGGCGCGCTGCCCTGCAGACGGGCTGGCAATACCCGGTGAGCGGCAAGCTGGATTTTCTGCTGCAGGCCAATCTGCTGCGCGTGGGCCGCGATGACGGCGCGAACGCCGAACCGGAAGAAAGCGGCCGCAGCGAAGCGGCGGTCGTGCCCGGGCTGGCGTATGCGTGGTCTAGAAGCCTGAGCCTGTATGCGCAGCTGGAGCTGCCGGTGTACCAGAAAGTGAACGGCATCCAGCTCACGCACGATTACGCGCTGTCGGCCGGTTTCAGCCTGCTGCTGGATTAGTTTCAGGACGGCCTGAAGGTGCTGTCCTGTCATCCGGAGCCGTGCGACGGGTCCTTGTCCAGCAGGTGGGCAAGCGCTGCGCGCAGCCGCGCCGGGCGCACCGGCTTGTGCATGACCTTGTAGCCGGCGTCACTGATGCGCTGCATGGTGTCCGGCGCGGTGTCGCCCGTCAGCACCAGCACCGGCAATTCGGCGCCGAACGCTTCGCGAAACTGGCGTGCGACGTCGATGCCATCCTTGTCTTCCGCCAGGCTGTAGTCGGTGATCAGGAAATCCGGCGCGCTGCCGAGCTGATTCAACTGGTCGAGCGCATCCTCGGCGCTGCGCCCGGTGACCAGGCCCACGTCCCAGGTCTTGAACAGGCTTTCCATGGCGCGCAGGATCGGCACTTCGTCGTCCACCACCACGGCCAGACGCTCCTGCAGGCTGGCGGCCAAGGGCATGATGGGCGCTTCGGCGGGCGAGATCTGGTGGGTGGAGCCGAGCGGCACCTCCAGACCGAATACCGAACCATGACCCACGCGCGAGCGCACGCTGATACGCAAGCCAAGCAGGTTTACGGTGCGCGCGACGATCGCCAGGCCGAGACCCAGGCCTTTTTCGCGGTCGCGCTCCGGGTTGTTGAGCTGCACGAATTCCTCAAAAATCGTATCGAGCGCATTCTGCGGAATGCCGATGCCGGTGTCCCATACCTGGATCAGGAGCGAGTTGCCGCGCTTGCGGCCGGCAACCACGATGCGCCCGCTCGACGTATAGCGCAGCGCATTGGAGACGAGGTTGATGAGGATGCGCTCGAGCAGCACCGGGTCGCTGTAAAGGATCCAGTTGGTGGGGTGCACTTTCAGCTTCAACCCCTTGGCGGCGGCGGGACCCTCGAACTGCTGCTGGACGTGTTCGAACAGCTGGCTGGCGGGGAAGTGCCGTTTGCGCACCTCGATGATGCCGGCATCCAGGCGCGAAACGTCGAGCAAGGCATTGAGCAGGGTTTCCAGGGACGAAATCGAACTGGATATCTGCGAGGCGAGCGTGCGCAGTTCGGATGTCTTCACGCGCTGTTTCAGCGCCTCGCCGAAAAGTCCGAGCGCATGCAGCGGCTGGCGCAGGTCGTGGCTGGCCGAGGCGAAGAAGCGCGACTTTGCGGTATTCGCCCGCTCGGCTTCTTCCTTCTTCGCGGCCAGGTCGGCGGTGGCGTGGATGATGCGCACCTGCAGCTCGTCCTGGTGGGCCTGCAAGGATTCGGCCATGCGGTTGATGCCGTTTTCCAGGATGCCCAGTTCGGTGGAAGGATTCGGGTCGACGCGAATTTGCAGATTGCCGCTGGCGATGCGCTCCACCGCATGCGAGACATGCTGGATTCTGCGCGTGAGGCGCGTGGACATGCGCCAGGCCAGAAAGGCGGTCAGCAATGCCGAGGCGATGACCAGGCTGGTCGAGATCAACAGGGCTCTGCGTTGCGTCGCCCGTAAAGGCTCGGTGCTGACGGCTGCGATGGCGTAACCGATGACTTCCGGAGCGGATGTCTTACGGGGCGGAAATTCGCCGTTTGTTTCGACGGCGGGCAGCATGATCGGCTGCGCCGCCATCCATGCGCCGGGAATTTCCATGACCGTGTCGATGGCCGGCGGCGAGGACAGCGATTTGAAATCCGGGATGCCGTCGCAGTAACGCGTCAATCCGCGCAAATCCTGGATGCAGGTGAATTGCAGGCTGGCCTGGCTGCGTTCTCTTTGGACTGTTTGCCGGAGCAAAATGGCATCCCCGCTGATCAGGGCGTACTGACCCACTGCCGCCATATGCCTGGCGGCGCTCAGCAGTTCGCTGCGCGTGTTGTGCCTGGCCTCGGCCAGGGTCTGGCGCAGCAGTTGCGAGGTCAGCAGGGCGGCGGTCGCCAGCGAGGGAACCAGGGCAATGACGAGGAAACGCGTGCGTATGCTCTGGTGCCAGAATAGCGCCCCCAGCTTGTGGATGCGGTTGAGCGCTGCGGGGCAGCAACGTCTGGCGAGTTGCCGGAGCATCAGCCGTTGGCTAGGCGCCGGCCAGATTCAGCCCGAACCGCTGGGCGGCGACCGCCGCCTCGGTGCGGTTGCTGACGCCCAGCGCCTTGAAAATCGCCGCGACGTGGATTTTTACCGTGCCTTCCGACAGATCCAGTTCGCGCGCGATGATCTTGTTGGGTTTGCCCTGCAGCAGCAGCTTCAGCACTTCCAGTTGGCGGTGGGTGAGGCGGATGCCCTGGTTCGAAAGCGGCATCAGGCTGAAGGGGTCGTCGGGCTGTTCGTCGCCCACGAGTATGGGGGGTACGTAAATCCCGCCGTCGAGCACCCGGATCAGGGCGTCGAGCATTTCCTGGCTGGGCGAGGATTTCAGCACATAACCCAAGGCGCCGGACGCGAGCGCGCGCCGGGCGTCGGCGCGCGACTCGGATGCGGTCATGATGACCAGGGGCGTATCCGGAAACTGGTTCCTGAACTCGGCAACCCCCTCGTGGCCGCCCATGCCGGGCATGTACAAATCGGCCAGCACCAGGTCCAGGTCGGGATTGGCCGCCGCCTCGGCAAACAGCGTGGGGTAATCATGCGCATCGACGATTTTTACTTCGTCCCCCAACAGCATCAAGACGTGCTTGACCCCTTCGCGGAAGAGGGGATGGTCGTCTGCCAGCAAAATCTTCATTGAGTTTAATCGGGCTCCCTAAATGGCCTCCCAAAGCCTGCTTTATGCCGCTTTCGTCGAGATTTCCCAGAGTCTAACCTGCTCATCCGATCCTGAAAAAGTCCTGGACGCCGGCAATCTGCCCAGGCCGCCGGGCAGGCGGCCTATAACTTTAGTTATATATGCAAACCGAAATCATCCCCGTAACATGAATTCATGGGTTGGCTGATTCCGGCCAGCCGTCGGTTCTCCGCAGCGAGGTGACGCAAGCCGTTTCCTCCGGTTTCGCCGGGTGGTTTTCCACCCGGCTTTTTTTTTGCCTTTCAAGGAGCTGCATGCCGTTTTTTGCAGCGTCATGTGCCTCGATTATCATTCTTTTCGACGCAATTCATGTGGAATCGGCCGTGCTTGTTGTTCGAGCCGGCCATGCAGACCAGTATACGGCTGAAACATGCCGCCCTTGAGAAAGACAGAAATGAACGACAAGCCCGACCTGACCGAAACCATGCTGGCCTCCGAATGGATGTGCCGGGGCAGGCTGCTCAAGGCGCGCCGCGATACGGTGCGCCTGCCCAACGGCCATACCTCCACGCGCGAGTTCATCGTGCACCCCGGCGCGGCCGTGATCCTGCCGGTGTTCGAGAACGGCGACGTGCTGCTCGAGCGCCAGCACCGTTATGCCTGCGGGCGCGATTTCATCGAAGTGCCGGCGGGCAAGCTGGACCCGGACGAAACCCCCGCGTTTTGCGCACAGCGCGAACTGATCGAGGAAACCGGCTACCGCGCGGGCAGGATGCAGTTCCTGTTCGAGTTCTATCCCGCCATCGGCTATTGCGACGAGAAGATGTTTTTCTTCCTGGCACAGGATCTCGAACACGTCGGCCACGAGCGCGACCACGACGAGTTCCTGGAAATCCTGCGCGTGCCCTTCGACGAAGCGATGGACATGATCCGCCGCGGCGAGATCTGCGAGACCAAGACCACCACCGCGCTGTTCTGGTGGGACAAGGTCAGGGGCGGCAGTTGGCAGGTTTGATTACAGGGAAAACGAGAAGGCAAAAGAATCCTGCTTCACAAAGAGGACGCTGAGGACACGGAGAAAAACGCTTTTCCTCTTTTTACCTCAGCGTCCTCTTTGTGCATGCTTTTTTGCTTTAGCCGGCGGGCGGGAAGCGGTAGTTGTCCTGGGTGAACAAGTCGATCCCGCATTCCAGCCGCTCTATCCAGTCGAGGAAGGCGTTGATGGCTTCGCGGCCCACGAAGTAGCGGCCGTGCTGCGGCACCAGCATCTGGATATCCATGCCGCGAACCATGTTGGCCCACAGGCGACAGGCCTTGTTCGACACCATGTAGCGCTTGTGGAAGCCTTCCATGTGTTTCAGGTTGGCCACGAAATCGGCCTTGGACGCGATCGGCACCAGCACGTCGTCATGGTGCACCAGCGACGCGCCCATGTCGCCCGAGAACAGGGTCTTCGAACGGTCGTCGTAGAACTGGAAATTGCCTTCCGCGTGCAGGAAATGCGCCGGCACAGCGTAGATGTTGGTGTTGCCCAGAGGTACGCGGACACCGCGGTCGGGGATGGCGGTGATGCGGCCTTCGGTGCGCCCGCCGGTGCAGAAATGCGGAACGAAGCGCGACCACAGCGCCGAGACGTACAGTGTGGCTTCGCTGCCGGACAGCCAGCGGTTGAGCGAAGCGACGATGTCGGGGTCCTGGTGCGAGGCGAAGATGTAGCGCAGGTTCTTGGGCGGGAAGAATTTCTGCATCGCCACGAACAGGGCGTTGTAGGTCATCTGCCCGGCCGGGTCGATGACGGCGCCCTCGCCATCGGTGACGATGAGGAACTGGTTGGCCTGGACGGCCTCGCTTTCTGTATCGTCCACCAGATCGTTGAACATCAGGCAGACGTGGTGGGGGTCTTTGTAGAGTTCGATAGGCATAACGCGAGTATATAAGGATTCCCAAGTCTGGTTAACAAGTCTGGTTAATCGGGATGCAAGGTAAATTAGTACCAAGTTCCTTTGGCTGGCCTACAGGTTTGCCCGGCCACGTTCCCGGATGACTGGTGTCTCAACCCATAAGTTTCGCCATGTTCGACGCGTCCCGCATCGCCGATTGCTTTGTCGCTCATCCTCGCCATAGCTACGGCTATGGCTGCGGTTCGCTTCGCGCACTTGGCGCGCGGATGCGCGTCTCGGCATGTACGCAAACTTATGGGTTGAGACACTATGTGATTGCGCCAAGTTTTCCGCTGAGCCCTGCAATGGGAAAGAATACTTTCTTGCGGCGCCCTTGCACCCTTTCCTCCAGCAGCCCGAGGGATACAAGTTCAAGCAGATCAGACCTGGCAGTGGCATAGGCGATTTGGTGTGATCGCTGATGGCTCTCGATGGTGAATGGTTCTTGCGGTCGCTTTAGGGCGTGCGCAAGCAGTGCGGTCTGTCGGTGGTTAATCAGTTTGCCGTGAGTTTGTAAATCTTTGAGGCGGAGGCTGACCTGTTCTTGTTCGCGTATTTTTTGATTCAGGTAGCGGTGTAATGCTTCCAGTGCCTTTAGGATGACTTCGGTCTGGTGCAGAAGAAAATACGTGGTGTCGCCATCGTCGGTTTCGGTCAACAAATAGGCGCGCGCATATTGGGCGGGGGCTTTGCGCAGGATGCTGGAAATCGACAGGTATTCCATCATCCAGTATCCCTGTTTTGCCATGTACCAGTAAAACAAGGCCCGCCCCGTACGGCCGTTTCCGTCGGCGAAAGGGTGGTCGTAGCCGATCATGAAATGCAGCAGGATGCCGCGCACAACAGGGTGAATGAAGCCTTCGTCCGAAATTGGGGCATTGGCGAAATCGCACAGACATTGCAGGCGGGCTTCCAGTTCGGAGGCCTTGGGCGGCTGGTGTAACACCGTTCCGTCACCTTTCCCGATTACCTGGATGTCGTCGCGCTGGCGTATTTGTCCGCAATCTTCGGGGTGTTCCAGCGTGCCTTCCGTCAGCACGCGTTGCAATTCAATGATGTGTTCCGGCCTGAGTTGCTCTCCGCAGATTTCGCGAATGCGACGCATTGCCTCGAAGTTGTTGAAAATCATCCGCTCGCTGATGTTTGTCGGTTTGCGGCCTTCGCGCAGCATGGCCTCAGCCACCCGGCGGGTGGTGGAGGCGCCTTCGAGCTGGCTGGAAGTGATCGATTCCTCGATCAGGCTGGCCATCAAATAGCGAGCCTGGTCGCTACGCACCTCAATAGGCGGGTGCCCGCTCAAGATCATGCCCGCTTCTCGGTCGATGTCATGGAGATTTTTCAACAGTGTTTCGGGCAGGGTATAGACGAAGGCGCGGCCAAGCTTGTCCAGAAACGGCAGCGATTTGGCATTGACCGAGCGTGCCAGCTTGGTTGCTAGCCACCAGCTTTCCAGATTCAGCCCCACCGGTGGCGAGCGGTGACGAAGTTCGTCCCAATGCAAATAACGGCCTTCAACCAATGGGCCCAGTTTCAGATCGGCGAAATGCACGAGGGTTTCTGGTTTGAAACCTTTCAGTAAGGCGTTGAGCGGCGGAGGGCTGAGTGGAATTTTCATTTGAAGTTATCAAATTGATACTAATTGATAGTTTAATGATAACTCGTGAATTATCAAATAAATATTAATTGATAATTAATTGATATATGTAATTAATTGTTTATGCTGGGCGCGAGCCACTTCTCGGCCGTAGTGAGGTCCCAGCCCTTGCGGCGGGCGTAGTCTTCCAGCTGGTCGCGGCCGATCTTGGCCACCGCGAAGTACCGGCTTTGCGGGTGGCTGAAGTAGAAACCGGATACCGCGGCGGCCGGCCACATGGCGAAGCTTTCGGTGAGCTTGAGGCCGGTGTTTTCGGTGGCGTGAAGCAGATCGAACAGCGGACCCTTTTCCGTGTGCTCCGGGCAGGCGGGGTAGCCGGGCGCCGGGCGGATGCCGCGGTACTCCTCGTTGATGAGCTGTTCGTTGCTCAAGTTTTCATCGGCGGCGTAGCCCCAGAACTCCGTTCTGACCCGCTGGTGCAGTCTTTCGGCGAAGGCCTCGGCGAGGCGGTCGGCCAGCGCCTTGAAGAGGATGGCGTTGTAGTCGTCGTGCGCGCGCTCGAACTCGGCGAGCTTCTCGTCGAAACGGCCGCCGCCGGCGGTGACGGCGAAGGCCCCGAGGTAGTCCTTCACCCCGGTTTCCTTCGGCGCGATGAAATCGGCGAGGCACATGTTCGGGCGGTCGAGCGGCTTTTCCATCTGCTGGCGCAGGTTGTGCCAGGTCATCAGGACCTGGCTGCGCGATTCATCGGCGTAAAGCTCGATGTCGTCGGAATCCACCGTGTTGGCCGGGAACAGGCCGATCACGCCGTTGGCCGACAACCATTTCTCGTTGATGATGCGGTTGAGCATTTCTTGCGCGTCGTCGAACAGCTTGCGCGCTTCCTCGCCCACCACATCGTCGTTGAGAATCTTCGGGTAGCGGCCGGCCAGTTCCCAGGCCTGGAAGAAGGGCGTCCAGTCGATGCTGGCGGCGATCTCGGCCAGGTTGTAGTCGCGGAATACATGGATGCCGAGCTGGCGCGGCGCGGGCGGCGTGTAGGCGGCCCAGTCGGTCTTGAAACCGCGCGCACGAGCGGTTTCAAGTGGCAGCAGCTTTCTGGCCTCGCCGCGGCCGGCGTGCTGCTCGCGGATTTTGGCGTAGTCGGCCTTGATTTCGGCGACATAGGCCGCGTTGAGGTCCCTGGACAGCAGCGAAGTGGCGACGCCGACGGCACGCGAGGCGTCCGGCACCCACACCACGGGGTTGTCGTAATTGGGCTCGATCTTTACCGCCGTGTGCGCGCGGCTGGTGGTGGCGCCGCCGATGAGCAGCGGCTGCCGCATGCCGCGTCGCTGCATTTCCCTGGCGACGTTGGCCATTTCCTCGAGCGAGGGCGTGATGAGCCCCGAGAGGCCGACGATGTCGGCGCCGACCTCGTCGGCGGTATCGAGAATCTTGTCCGTGGGCACCATGACGCCGAGGTCGATCACCTCGAAGTTGTTGCATTGCAAGACCACGCCGACGATGTTCTTGCCGATGTCGTGCACGTC
>DCVO01000076.1:16011-30279 GCA_002327405.1 Thiobacillus sp. UBA2186
GCGCCGAAGAGGTCGCCGACCACGTTCATGCCGGCCATGAGCGGGCCTTCGATCACTTTGAGCGGATGCTCGGCCTTGAGCCGAGCCTCCTCGGTGTCCTCGACGATGTGGCTGGTGATGCCCTTGACCAGGGCGTGCGACAGCCGCGCTTCGACGGGCGCGTTGCGCCATTCGAGGTTCTCGGTCTCCTCCTTCTTCTGGCCGGCGTATTTGCCGGCGGCTTCCACCAGGCGGTCGCCGGCATCGGGCCGGCGGTTCAGCACCACGTCCTCGACCAGCTCGCGCAGTTCGGGGTTGAGTTCGTCGTAAACGCCCAGCATGCCGGCGTTGACGATGCCCATGTCCATGCCGGCCCGGATGGCGTGGTACAGGAACACGGTGTGGATGGCCTCGCGCACGGTGTCGTTGCCGCGAAAGGAGAAGGAGACGTTGGACACCCCGCCCGAGACTTTCGCGTGCGGCAGGTTCTGCTTGATCCAGCGCGTGGCCTCGATGAAGTCCACGGCGTAGTTGGCGTGCTCCTCGATGCNNTTGGGGTCGAAGATGATGTCCTCGGCCGGGAAGCCGACTTCGTTCACCAGAATTTCATAGGCGCGCGCGCAGATTTCGGTCTTGCGCGCGAAGGTGTCGGCCTGGCCCTGCTCGTCGAAGGCCATTACCACCACGGCCGCGCCGTAGCGCAGCGCGAGTTTGGCTTCGTGCCTGAACTTCTCCACCCCTTCCTTCATGGAGATGGAGTTGACGACGCACTTGCCCTGCGCGCACTTCAAGCCGGCCTTGATGACTTCCCACTTGGAGGAGTCGATCATGATGGGCACGCGCGCGATGTCGGGCTCGGAGGCGACGAGCTTGAGGAAGCGGTCCATCGCCGCCTTGGCGTCGAGCATGCCCTCGTCCATGTTGACGTCGATGACCTGGGCGCCGTTTTCCACCTGCTGGCGCGCGACCGAGAGCGCGTCGTCGTAGCGGCCTTCCAGGATCATGCGCGCGAAGGCGCGCGAGCCGGTGACGTTGGTGCGCTCGCCGATATTGACGAACAGGCTGCCGGGGCAGACGTTCAATGGTTCAAGCCCAGAGAGGCGCAGACATGGCTGGATGTCCGGCACTTTGCGCGGCGGCAGGCCGGCCACTGCCTCGCTCATGGCCTGGATGTGGGCGGGCGTGGTGCCGCAACAGCCGCCGACGATGTTGAGCAAGCCCGACTCGCCCCACTCGCGCACCGCTTCCGCCATCTGCCGCGGGGTCTCGTCGTAGCCGCCGAAGGCGTTGGGCAGGCCGGCGTTGGGGTGGGTGGAGACGAAGCAGTCGGCCACGCGCGAAAGTTCGGCGACGAAGGCGCGCATCTGCTTCGGGCCGAGCGCGCAGTTGAGGCCGACCGAGAAGGGCTTCACGTGCCGCACCGAATTCCAGAACGCCTCGGTGGTCTGGCCCGAGAGCGTGCGTCCGGAAGCGTCGGTGATGGTGCCGGAGATCATCACCGGCAGCTTGTCCTCTCGCCCGTCGAAATACTGCTCGATGGCGAACAGCGCGGCCTTGGCGTTCAAGGTGTCGAAAATGGTCTCCACCATGAACAGGTCGATGCCGCCTTCGGCCAGCGCGCCGATCTGTTCCGTGTAGGCCTCGACCAGTTCGTCGAACGTGATGTTGCGCGCGCCCGGGTCGTTCACGTCGGGCGAGATGCTGGCGGTCTTCGAGGTCGGGCCGAGGATGCCGGCGACGAAGCGCGGCTTGTCGGGGGTGGAGAATTTGTCAGCCGCTTCGCGCGCAAGCCTTGCTGCCGCAATGTTGATTTCACGGGTCAGCTCGCCCATCGCATAGTCGTGCAGGGAAATGCGCTGGGCGTTGAAAGTGTTGGTTTCCAGGATGTCTGCGCCGGCCGCGAGGTATTTTTCGTGGATTTCGCGGATGACATCCGGCCGGGTCAGGCACAAGAGGTCATTGTTGCCCTTGACGTCGCGGGGAAAGTCCGCGAAGCGTTCGCCGCGATAGTCGGCCTCGGTCAGGCCATAGCCCTGGATCATGGTGCCCATGGCGCCATCCAGCATCAGAATGCGGCGGGAAATGGCGTCATTTAACAGGGCGGTGCGGGACATGGGCTGAAGAAAAGTCTAATCAAGCCGTCTATTATAAGGTTCCAACCCGTTTGAGCCTTTGCCATGAAGCATCTTGAGCCCAAAGAAGCCCATGAATTCCTCCAGGCCAATCCCAATGCCGTCCTGATCGATGTGCGTTCGGAGATGGAATACCTGTTCGTCGGGCATCCCAAGGACGCGCTGCTGATTCCCTGGCAGGACGGCGAGTTTTTCGACCTCAATCCTGACTTCCTCGGCCATGTGCGCAAGGCCACCAGCCTCAACCGTCCGGTGGTGCTGATCTGCCGTTCGGGCAACCGCTCGAAGATTGCCGGCGAGTTTCTGGAAAAACATGGCTTTCCCGAGGTGTACAACGTTCTGCACGGCTTCGAGGGCGATCTCGATGCGCAGCGCCGGCGCAGCATGGTGAACGGCTGGCGCTTCGAGGGCCTGCCATGGGAACAGACCTGAGCTCCGGCCGGATAATCGACTGGTAAGTTCGTACCAGGTTTTTTTCTTCCAACCGTCCGTTTGTCTGCCCGCGCTTCAAGGGGGGTAAATAATTGCGCCCGCCGGGACGTTAGCATCTGGTGGCGGCGCGCATTCTTGCAGTCGCGGCAGGCGGCCTTTGCCGACCACAAAATAATTATTAAAAAAGCAAAAAACCACACCGGATCGGAACGTTGCCAAAGGAGATCTCGCATGAACATGCAAGTTATATCGCTGACCTTGGCCGCAGGCCTGGTTGTTACGGTTCCCATGCCGGCACTGGCCGGCGTCGAAGAAGATATGCGGGCGATGGAAGCCGCCGCCGAGCGCATCAAGAAGAGCGGCGAAGAGTTCCGCGCCGAACTGCAGCGCATACGCGAGGAACGCAAGCGTTTGCAGGAAGAGCAAAAGCGCGCACAGGCCGCAGAGCGCCAGCGCGAGGCCGAGGAACGCGCGGAACAGGCCAGGAAGGATGCGGAAGCCTTGGTCGCCGCCAAACGCGAAAGCGAACAGCGCGCAAGGGAGCTTCAGGCCGCACAGGAGCGCGCCGTGAGGGAAGCTGCGGCCAAGGCCGAACAGGCCGAGCAGCTGCGTCAGGCCGCGCTGGCGGAAAAGCTCGCCAAGCTTGGAAAAGAGGAGGAGCTCGCACGCAAGCGAGCGCAAGTCGCGCTCGAGCGCTCTTGCATAGATGATCCCGATCCCAACTGCATGTCCAAAAAAAGGATCGATCTCGAATCGCTGCAACTGTCGCCCAGGAAGTCCCGGCAGGATCCCGCCTGCATCGACAACCCGGATCCGCAGTGCGGTTCCGGGGGCGCCAGTCGGGCCGTTGCAGCGCAACAGACCGCCACGGCCGGGGCCGACAATGCCTGTGTCGACAATCCGGACCCGAAATGCGGCTCGACTCCTGCCAAGGCGAATCGCGGGCCGAGGCCCTGATTATTGTTCGAGTTGTCTGCCTGCTTCCGTGAATCACGCATGACAACAGCCGATCGGGCAGCCCCCGGCCATGAAACGGGGTCCGATTGCCGCGAAGCATTGATACCAATAAAGAATCTTTCAATTCGGTCGTAATAAACCGTATACGCGGTTTTTTCCCTTGGGAAAGAAGGCCGCGCCAGATCATCAAATATCAAAAAGCATTTTCTGCCGGGGCAGACGCTGTAAAGGAGAACACGCATGAACATCAAATCCATAACGCTGTTGTTGTCGGCGGGGCTGGCGGTCGCGAGCCCCCTGTCTGCGCAGGCAAGTGCGGAGGAAGACATGAAGGCGATGGAAGCCGCCGCCGAACGCGTCAAGAAGGGTGCGGAGGATTTCCGCGCCGAGCTGCAGCGCATCCGCGAAGAGCGCAAGCGCCTGCAGGAAGAGCAAAAACGCACCCAGGCGCAGCAGGAGGCCGAACGCAGGCGCGAGGCGGAAGAAGCGCGCGAGCAGGCGAAAAAGGATGCCGCCGCTCTGGCTGCGGCCAAGCAGGAAAAAGAGCGGCTGGCGCTGGCCGCGGCGCAGGAAAAGGCCCGCAAGGATGCTGCGACGCGCGCGGCCGAAGCCGAGCGCAAACGCCAGGCAGAACTGGCAGCGCAGATCGAGAAGGAACGGCGCATGGCGCGGGCGCAGGCGGCGCTTGAGGCCTTGAAGGCGCAGGGCGCATCAGTCGGCTACGAGGATGCGAATGCCACGGCTCCGAAAGCCGAGGCTGCGAATGAACAGGAGCTGACGCCCCAGGAGCGTGCAATCAAAGCCATGCAGGAAGCCAAGGCGCAGAGCGGGCCCCGTGGCATGGAGTGACGGGGTTGCCAGAAACGGCCTGGGTGTCTGCCCCGGCTTTGTCGACGAGGTCAGTAGCCGCCTGCCTGCGCTAGCTAGCCCATAGCCACGCCCAGGGCATTGCCGATGAAGTAGGTGGCTGCGCCGGCGGCGGCGCCGATGACGAGCATGCGCAGACCGCCATGAACGGCGCCTCGGCCGGTGAACAGGCTCAACACGGCGCCTACGCAAAAAAGTGCAACGCCGGTCAATGCGATGCTGACGGTCAGCGGCTGGGCGGACAGCGGCAAGGCAAACGGAAGCAGCGGGATGATGGCGCCCGCGGCAAATGCCAGAAAGGATGCAATCGCGGCCTTGGCCGGCGAGCCGAGTTCGTCCGGATTCAGTCCCAGCTCTTCGCGTGCCAAGGTGTCGAGCGCGCGTTCAGGATCTTGGAACAGGCGCCTGGACAGGTTTTCCGCTTCGTCCCTGGGAATGCCCTTGGCGGCATAAATCAGGGCGAGCTCGGCCGCTTCCTCCTCGGGATATTGCTCCAGCTCTTCACGCTCCAGCCCGATCTGGTATTCGAACATCTCCCGTTGCGAGCGCACGGAAATATATTCCCCTGCGGCCATCGACAAGGCGCCGGCCAGCAGCCCGGCCACGCCGGTGAGCAGTACGACGCCGTTGTCCGCTGTCGCGCCAGCCACGCCGAGCATGAGCGCGGCATTGGAAACCAGCCCGTCGTTGACGCCGAATACGGCCGCGCGCAGGGTATTGCCTGCGCCCGAGCCTTGATGGCGGCGGCCGATCTCTTCGACATTTACCGGCATCCGGTGCGGCATGGGCGAGGCATACAGCGACATGCCGCGCACCTTCATGGCGGCAAGGACGGGACGCAGCGTGCGCGGCCTGAAATAACGGGTCAGCCCGGCAACCAGACGGGCTCGGAAATCCGGATGGAAACGGGGCGGCACCAGGCCTCCCTCGGACCGGATCACGCCGGCCCAGATGCCGGATTGCTCCTCGGCTGCCTTCGCCAGTTCGTCGAACAGGGCCTGCCGCGGCGTGCCGGTTTCGGCGAGTGACACTGCCCGGTAAAGATAGGCCGAGCGTTTTTCTTCACGCCAGCCTGCGAGTGCGTGTTCGAGTTTCTTCGTCATCCGTTGAGGGCCCGCCGGTACTGGATGGCCTCGGCGAGATGGGGGGCTTCGATGCGGTCTGCCCCCGCCAGGTCGCTCAGCGTCAAGGCCAGTTTCAGGATGCGGTGATAGGCGCGCGCGGACAGGCTGAGCCGCGCGATGGCCTGCCTGACCAGGGTTTCGCCCGCATGGTCGAGTTGGCAGAACTGCTCGATTTCCTTCGGTGTCAGCGCGGCGTTGGGTTTGCCCTGGCGCGCGGACTGCTTGTCGCGCGCACGCGCGACACGGTCGCGCACGGCGGCGCTCGGCTCGGCCGAGGCCTTGGCCATGAGTTCGTTTTCCGGCAGCGCGGGCACCTCGATCTGGATATCGATGCGGTCCAGCAGCGGGCCGGAAATCTTGCCGCGGTAGCGGAGAATCTGGTCCGGGGTGCAGCGGCACTTGCCGTTGTGATGGCCCAGATAGCCGCAGGGGCAGGGGTTCATGGCGGCGATGAGCTGGAAGCGTGCTGGGAATTCGGCCTGGCGCGCGGCGCGCGAAATCGTGATGTGCCCGGTTTCCAGCGGCTCGCGCAGCACTTCCAGCACCTTGCGGTCGAATTCCGGCAATTCATCCAGAAACAGCACGCCATGGTGGGCGAGCGAAATTTCGCCCGGTCGCGGATTGCCGCCGCCGCCCACCAGCGCCACGGCGGAAGCCGTGTGATGCGGGGCGCGGAAAGGACGCTGGCGCCAGGACTCGAGCCTGAACCCGCCGTTGAGCGAAGCGACGGCAGCCGAAGCCAGCGCTTCCTCTTCCGTCATCGGCGGCAGGATGCCGGGGAAGCAGGCGGCCAGCAGCGACTTGCCGGTGCCGGGCGGGCCGGACATGAGTGCCGAATGGGCCCCCGCCGCCGCCGCTTCCAGCGCGCGCTTGGCTGCGGCCTGCCCTTTTACGTCGGCAAGGTCGGCGTAAGCCGGCCGGCTGGTTATGCCGACGGCATGAGGGCGGTGCAGACTGGCCTGGCCGGCGAGATGTGCACACACCTGGGCGAGCGAATCTGCCGCCAGCACGTCGGCGTCTTCCACCAAAGCGGCTTCGCGGGCGGAAATTTCGGGCAGCACCAGCGTCCGCCCGCAGTTTCTCGAAGCCAGCGTCATGGCCAGCGCGCCGCGTATGGGGCGCAGCTCGCCGGTCAGTGCGAGTTCGCCGGCGTACTCGTATTGATGGATTCGATCCGCAGGCAACTGCCCCGAGGCGGCAAGGATGGCCAGCGCGATGGGCAGATCGAAGCGCCCCGATTCCTTGGGCAGGTCGGCGGGGGCGAGGTTGACGGTGATGCGCCGCGCGGGGAATTCGAAGCCGGTATTCTGGATCGCGGCGCGTACGCGGTCGCGCGCTTCCTTGACTTCGGTTTCCGGCAGGCCGACCAGAGTGAAGGAAGGCAGGCCGTTGGCCAGATGCGCTTCCACGTGCACCTCGGGTGCGGCCAGCCCGTCGAGTGCACGGCTGATCAGGACGGCGACGGCCAAGGTTTTATTTAATCCTTGCCGGGCTGGTGGCGCGCTTCCAGATCCTTCAATCGCGCTTCCAGTTGCGACAGTTTTTCGCGGGTACGCGAAAGCACTTCCGCCTGCACGTCGAACTCTTCTCGCGTGACCAGATCGAGTCTGGCAAGCCAGCCGGTGAGGCCGGCCTTGAGATTCTGCTCGAGATCGCGCGCAGGCGATTGGCGGAAAACTTCGCCGAGCTTTTGTGCGAGCTGGTCCAGGTTGAAGGCGGAGATGCTCATAAATGATCCGTTTTGGAAATTTGGCTGGAAGAAGTTTAGCAGAGGCGATATGCAGATTTGGTCAGGGCTATATCGCACCAACGTGGGGCGGTGTTGTGAAAAGCAGACCCCAAATCAGTGCGCGGTCTAATAAGGCTTACCCGATACCTGTTGTTAACCACATGTATTCATTACATTTTGGTTGCTGGCATGGGCTGTGCTAACCATGTTGTGCGGTAAGCACATTTTTCAAAAACGTTTTGAAAGGACACATTCATGAAACTGAAACCCATTTCCCTGATGGTGATGGCAACCTTGGCCGCCCCGATGCTGGCTCAGGCGGCTGAAAGCCCGCACAGCCTCAGCGGCAACATCTCTCTGACCTCGGATTATGTTTTCCGCGGCGTTTCCCAGACCCAAAACGGTCCGGCCATCCAGGGTGGTTTCGACTACAGCCACGCCAGCGGCTTTTACGTCGGTACCTGGGCCTCCAACGTGGCGTGGGTCAGCGACGGCGGCTACAAGGACGACAACAGCATGGAGATCGACCTGTACGGCGGCTACCGCGGTTCCGCTGGTCCGATCGGTTATGACCTAGGCGTCATTACCTATTACTACCCCGGCGACGACATTCCGGGTGCGACCGATCCCGACACCACCGAAGCCTATGTGGGCGCCAGCTGGGAATTTTTGAGCCTGAAGTACAGCCATGTCGTATCCGAGCACTTCGTGGGCTGGACGACCGACACCGGCGGCAAGACCCGCAACAGCTACTACGTCGAACTGAACGGCTCCTACGATCTTGGCAGTGGCTGGGGCGTGCTCGGCCACGTCGGCTATCAGAACGTCAAGGACAACGACGACGCCTCCTATACCGACTGGAAAGTGGGCGTCACCAAGGATATCGGTTTTGGCGTGGTGACCGTGGCTTACACGGATACCAATGCTGACGACACCGCTTACACCTGGGATGGCGAAGAAGTGGCTGACGGCCGCGCGTTTGTGTCCTTCTCCAAGACCTTCTGATTTTATTTAACCAAGCCGGAGCGGCTTCGCGCCGCTCCATTTTTCCCTCATCTCATTTTGGGAGACAACATGAAATTTGTGACGGCAATCATCAAGCCTTTCAAGCTTGACGAAGTGCGCGAAGCCTTGTCCGCCATCGGCGTGACCGGGTTGACCGTGACCGAGGTAAAAGGATTTGGGCGGCAGAAAGGCCATACGGAGCTGTATCGCGGCGCGGAGTATGTCGTCGATTTCCTGCCCAAGATCAAGCTTGATGTAGGTATCCAGGACGATCAGCTCGACCGCGTGGTCGAGGCCATCTCCAAGGCGGCCGGCACCGGCAAGATCGGCGACGGCAAGATCTTCGTATTTGATCTGCAACAAGTGGTCCGTATCCGCACCGGCGAGACCGGTCCGGACGCGCTGTAAGGGGAAAACAAATGAACAAATGGCTTGCAAGTTTGGGTTTGATTTTGAGTCTCGGTCTTGCCGCGCCGGTGTGGGCGGAAGATCCGATGCCGGCTCCGGTTGCCGAAGAGGCTGCTGCACCGGCGGCAATGGAAGAGGCTGCTGCACCGGCCGAAGCTGCACCGGCTGAAGCTGTGCCTGCGGAGGCCGAAGCACCGGCTCCGGTTCCTGACAAGGGCGACACCACCTGGATGATGATGGCGACCCTGGTCGTGATCCTGATGACCATCCCGGGTCTGGCTCTGTTCTATGGCGGCCTCGTGCGTACCAAGAACATGCTGTCCGTGCTGACCCAGGTATTCGTCATCTTCTGCCTGATCGGGGTGTTGTGGGGGATCTATGGCTACAGCTTGGCGTTCAACGGCGAGGGGCCCTTCATCGGTAATCTGAGCAAAATGTTCTTGTCTGGCATCACGCCTGACTCGACTGCTGCCACCTTCAGCGACGGCGTCGTGATTCCCGAGTATGTGTTCATGGTGTTCCAGCTCACGTTTGCCGCGATTACCACTGCGCTGATCATCGGCGGCCTGGCCGAGCGTGTGAAATTCTCCGCCCTGCTGGTGTTCTCGGCTCTGTGGTTCACCTTCTCCTACCTTCCCATTGCTCACATGGTTTGGGCTGCGGGCGGTTTTCTGTTCGAGAAGGGCGCACTGGACTTCGCCGGCGGCACGGTGGTTCACGTCAACTCCGGTGTGGCCGCGCTGATGGGTGCCTTGGTTCTGGGCAAGCGGATCGGCTACGGCAAGGAGGCGATGACGCCGCATAGCCTGACCATGACCATGATCGGCGCCAGCATGCTGTGGTTCGGCTGGTTCGGTTTCAATGCCGGCTCCAACCTGGAAGCCAACGGCGGCACTGCTCTGGCCTTCATCAACACGCTGTTTGCGCCGGCTGCCGCCGCACTGTCCTGGATGTTCGTGGAATGGATGATCAAGGGCAAGGCCAGCATGCTGGGCGTGGCTTCGGGTGCGATTGCCGGCCTCGTGGCGGTGACTCCCGCTGCCGGCTTGATTGGCCCCATGGGCGCCCTGATCCTCGGCCTGATCGCCGGCCCCGTGTGCCTGTGGGCCGTGACCGGGCTGAAGAAAATGCTGGGTTACGACGATTCCCTGGACGTGTTCGGCATCCATGGCGTCGGCGGCACGCTCGGCGCCATCCTCACGGGTGTGTTCGTGTCTCCCTCGCTGGGCGGGGTCGGCATCGACGGCTACACCATGGGTGGCCAGGTCATGACGCAGATCACTGCAGTGGGTGTGGCCATCATCTGGTCCGGCGTGGTCAGCCTGGTTCTGTTTAAGGTGATCGACATGACCATGGGCCTGCGCGTGGCGGAAGAAGAAGAGCGCGAAGGCCTGGACACTGCCTCACACGGCGAGCGTGCCTACAGCATGTAACCTGTCCTGTGCATCACTGCATTACGGGCGCCTCCGGGCGCCCTTTTTTTTCTTCACGGGCGCGCAGTTCCTGCGCTTGCCTGCGGAGCAAAGCACTGCGCTGGTCCATCGTGGTGCCCGGAAGCATGCAAATGCACCTGCGCTGTGCGCATTTGTTTTGCGCTTGTGATTCGTGCTTCATTTCAATGTTGAAATCTTCATTCAATTCAATTTGTTGCGTGTGTGCACCTTTTTGGCATGGGCATTGCTAAGTAAGGGCTAACGGGAAGGCGGCTTGTTCCAGGCTGCAGTTACCGCGAATGGCAGCTAGGGTTCCGATCCCTTTTGGGATGTCTGGTCCGAGAGCAGCCGGCGCTGTCGACAGGCAGTGCTCCACGGAGGGACAAAAGCCCGGGAGATAGCGATCAGATGCCGCTTTCTCCGACCGGAAACTCGTGATCCCTCGACAGGAGCCTTGCTTGCAATCGTTTACCCCTCCGAAGCTTCATTGTCCGCCTCGGTTTTGGCCTTGTCGGTCGATGCCGCTGCCTGCAACAAACAATCAATCAGGAGAATGAGAATGCAAGCCAGGGCATCTGTGCAGTCACGCCGGCCGAGCATGTGGGCGATCCGCGGGCCGCTGTCCCGCCGCCAATACTGGCTGTTCGCAACGCTGGGCCTGCTGGTGCCGCTGGCGCTGTGGTGGGGTTTGTCGAGCGTTTCGGCCGTGGACAAGGTTTTCATGCCCGGCCCGGTCGACGTGTTCGACCGGCTGGTGCAGTGGTATGCCGAGGACGAGCTGCTCTCCGACATCTGGATCAGCGTCTATCGCGTGACTTCCGGTTTCCTGCTCTCGGCGCTGATCGCGCTGCCGCTGGGTCTGATGATCGGCACGTTCCGGCCGGTGCAGGCGATCCTGGAACCGCTGACCGATTTCATCCGCTACATGCCGGCAGTGGCTTTCATTCCGCTGGTCATGCTGTGGGTAGGTATCGATGAATCGTCCAAGATTGCCATCATCTGGATCGGCACCTTCTTCCAGATGGTGTTGATGATGGCCGAAGACGTCCGCCGCGTGCCGATGGCGCAGATCGAGGCTGCGCAGACCATGGGCGCCAGCAAGGGCGAGACCGTCACCCTGGTGATCTTCCAGGCCGCCAAGCCGGCGCTGCTCGACACCCTGCGCGTCACCATGGGATGGGCATGGACCTATCTGGTCGTGGCCGAATTGGTCGCCGCCAATTCCGGCCTCGGCTATTCGATTCTGAAAGCCCAGCGTTTCCTGCAAACCGACAAGATCTTCGTCGGCATCATCCTGATCGGCATTATCGGCCTGGTCATGGATCAACTGTTCCGCCTCGCGCATCGCAAGGCGTTTCCCTGGCAGCATTTGAAAGCGTGAACATGCCGACGAAAATTTCCATCCAACAGGTCGGCAAGGTGTTCGGCGAAGGCAGTCACCGTGTCGAGGCCTTGAAGGACGTCAGCCTCGACATCGCCGACAACGAGTTCGTCACTTTCGTCGGCGCTTCCGGCTGCGGCAAATCGACCTTGCTGCGCATCATCGGCGGTCTCGAATATCACACCTCCGGTGAAGTGCTGGTCGATGGCCGCCCCGTCGAGGGCCCCGGCGCCGACCGCGCCATGGTGTTCCAGCACTACAGCCTCTACCCCTGGCTCACGGTAATGGAGAACATCAAGTTCAGCCGCCGTCTCAAGCACGGGCGCGAGTCGCTCACTTCTTCCGATGTGGAAGCCGCATCCGGCCGCGCCGATGCGCTGCTCAGCCTGATGGGTCTGAACGCCGCGACCGACGCCTGGCCCAACCAGTTGTCCGGCGGCATGCAGCAGCGCGTGGCGATCGCCCGCGCGCTGATGGGGCGGCCTCAGGTCCTGCTGATGGACGAGCCGTTCGGCGCGCTCGACGCGCAGACGCGCGAGGTCATGCACGACCTCATCCTGCACGTGCACAAGCTGGAAAAGCCCACGCTCGCCTTCGTCACCCACGATGTCGAGGAAGCGATCTACCTCGCCGACCGCGTGGTGCTGATGGCGCCGCGTCCGGGGCGGATCGACACCGTCTACCAGGTGCCGCTGCCGGCGGAACGCGAGCAGGACATGAAGCACACGCCGGAATTTCTTGCGCTTAAAAAAGAGATTCTCGCCCGCATTCGCGAGACTTCGGGCATGAAAACAGACCAGAACATGCTGGATCGACTCAACCTGGACACGGCTTCCCTATGACTGTCCGCCACCAACACGATTGACGCACATGGCACAAAACCTGAATCCCATCCCGCCCGAATTGTTCCTGTGGGAAGAACGGCTTCCCGGCGGCTGCCACTGGTCCGGCATCCTGCGCCGCGGCAACGCGCTCAGGCTTGCCGACCTGTCCGGCCGCGCCAACGTCTCGGCGCTGTTCTACAACGCCGAGGAAAAGCTCGAGCGCTACAACATGCCCGACACCCTGAAGGCGCAGCACACCGCACACCTCACCACGGGGCACGCGCTCTACTCCGACATGGGCCACGTGCTGTGCTCGGTCATTCGTGACACCTGCGGCTGGCACGACACCGTGTGCGGCACGAGCAACGCCGAGATGGTCGAGGCGAAGTACGGCGAGGCGAATTATCAGACGCACCGCAATGCCATGCATCGCAACGGTCGCGACGGACTGCTGGTCGAACTCGGCAAGTGGGGACTTGGCAGGCGCGACGTGGTGCCGAACGTGAACTTTTTCAGCAAGGTCGCGGCGGACGACGCCGGCAGGCTGCGCTTCGACGAGACGAACTCGCGCCTCGGCGCCTATCTCGACCTGCGTTTCGAGATGAACGTTCTGGTCGTGCTCTCCGCGGCGCCGCACCCGCTCGACCCGCGCCCCGATTATGCGCCGGGCGACGTCATGCTGACCGCCTGGAAAGCCGGCGCGCCGGCTGCCGATGACGTGTGCCGCAATTCCTGCCCGGAGAACCAGCGCGGCTTCTATCAAACCGAAATTCTCTATCGTTGAGGCGAACCCGTGAGCACTTTCAACCTCGTCGAAAGCTCCTTCGACCCCAAGACCGCCGTATACGACGCCGTGGTCAACGCCGGTGACCCCTGGCTGCACGAAATCAGGAAAGGCCAGGTCTTCCGCATTCTCGACCTCGAGGGCAACCAGGCGGTCGACACCCTGTTCTACAGCGCGCAGGACCCAGAGGAACGCTACAGCGCCGCCGACACCGTGCGTGCGCAGGGCGCGCTCTATCTGACTGCCGGTACCCGGCTAATGTCGACCGAAGGCAAGGTGATGCTGACCATCACCGCCGATACCTGCGGCCGCCACGACACCCTGGGCGGCGCCTGCTCGTGCGAGAGCAATACCGTGCGCTACGCACTCGACAAGCGGCCGATGCATTCCTGCCGCGACAGCTTTTTGCATGCGCTCGCGCATTACGACGGCGGGCTTGGCAAGCGCGACATCACCAGCAACATCAACTTCTTTATGAACGTGCCGGTGACGCCGCAAGGTGGCCTCACGTTCACCGACGGAGTGTCGGCGCCGGGCAAGTACGTGGAGATGCGTGCCGAGATGGACGTGCTGTGCCTCATCTCCAACTGCCCGCAGCTGAACAACCCCTGCAACGCCTACAACCCGACCCCGATCCGCGTGCTGATCTGGGACGCGCCCGGCCAATAACAACAGACCGGCGGGACGGCCCGCCGGGGGACCGCACGCGGGACGGCCCGCAGGAAAGAAACATGTTCGATAAGGTCCTCATCGCCAATCGCGGCGCCATCGCCTGCCGCATCATCCGCACCCTCAGGCGCATGGGAGTGAAGTCGGTCGCGGTGTATTCCGAGGCCGACCGTCATTCCCTGCACGTAAGGCTTGCCGACGAAGCGGTCGAAATCGGTCCCGCGCCGGCGGCGCAAAGCTATCTGCGCGCCGACAGGATTCTCGAAGCGGCGAAGAAGACGGGCGCGCAGGCCATTCATCCCGGTTACGGCTTCCTGTCCGAAAACCCCGGCTTTGCCGAGGATTGCGCGGCTGCCGGCATCGCTTTCATCGGCCCGAGCCCCGAACAGATGCGCACCTTCGGCTTGAAGCACACCGCGCGCGAACTCGCCGAGCAGAACAAGGTGCCGCTGCTGCCCGGTTCCGGTTTGTTGTCGGATGCCGGCCACGCGCAGGCCGAGGCCGCGCGCATCGGCTATCCGGTGATGCTGAAGAGCACCGCCGG
>DCVO01000076.1:30303-30776 GCA_002327405.1 Thiobacillus sp. UBA2186
GAGAAATACGTCGAGCACGCGCGCCACATCGAGGTGCAGCTCTTCGGCGACGGCCGCGGCCACGTCGTCGCGCTGGGCGAGCGCGACTGTTCGGTGCAGCGGCGCAACCAGAAAGTAATCGAGGAAACTCCGGCACCCGGGCTTACCGATATTCAAAGATCCAATCTGCTCGCCACCGCCGTGCGCCTGGGCGAAGCCGTCGGTTACCGTTCCGCCGGCACGGTCGAGTTCGTCTACGACACGCAGAGCGGCGAGTTCTACTTCCTCGAAGTGAACACGCGGCTGCAGGTCGAGCACGGCGTCACCGAGGAAGTCACCGGCATCGATCTGGTTGAATGGATGGTGAAGGAAGCTGCAGGCGAACTGGATCTCACAGGATTTATGTCCAATCCGCAGGGGGCTTCGATGCAGGTACGCCTCTACGCCGAAGATCCGGGTAAGGACTTCCAGCCCGCCGCCGGCGTACTGACCGA
>DCVO01000095.1:0-178 GCA_002327405.1 Thiobacillus sp. UBA2186
GAACGGCTTCCAGGAGGAACTGCGCACCCGCATATTGGGCGTGGCCTCGCATGTCGAAGTCTCGGGTATCGGCGATTCGCTCGCGGACTGGCAATCTGTGCGGCGGCAGGTGAAAACCCACCCCGAGGTCGTCGCCAGCGCGCCGTTCGTTATGAACCAGGGCATGCTGGCGCTGGGC
>DCVO01000095.1:233-363 GCA_002327405.1 Thiobacillus sp. UBA2186
TCCTCGGCCTTGAACTGGCGCAGGCCCTGGGCGCGGGCGTCGGCGACAAGCTGACCGTCATCACCCCGCAGGGCAATATCACCCCCGCGGGCGTGCTGCCGCGCATGAAGCAGTTCACCGTGACCGGCAT
>DCVO01000095.1:370-16455 GCA_002327405.1 Thiobacillus sp. UBA2186
TCCATCTGCAGGACGCGCAGAAGCTCGCGCGCCTGGGCGAGGACGTGTCGGGACTGAGGCTGAAGACCCAGGACATTTTCCGTGCGCCCTGGGTCACGCGCGACCTCGCCGCGCAGATGCCCGATTATTTCGTTTCCGACTGGACGACGAGCCATGCCAATTTCTTCCGCGCCGNNCGCATGATGTTCCTGATCCTGCTGCTCATCGTCGCGGTGGCCGCATTCAACATCGTCTCCACCCTGGTCATGGCGGTGACGGACAAGCAGTCGGACATCGCCATCCTGCGTACCCTCGGCGCGCGGCCGGCCAGCATCATGGGCATATTCATCATCCAGGGCGCCTTCATCGGCGTGCTCGGCACCCTGGCCGGCGTGACGCTGGGGGTGGTCGGCGCACTCAACCTGGAAACCATCGTGCCCATGATCGAGAAGGCCGCCGGCATGGACCTGTTCCCGGCGGACGTCTATTACATCAGCGAGCTGCCTTCCAAGCTCGAATGGGCCGACGTCGAGATCATCGCCGGCGTGTCGCTGCTGCTGTCCCTGCTCGCCACGCTCTATCCGAGCTGGCGCGCATCCCGGCTCAACCCTGCGGAGTCGCTGCGTTATGAGTGAAGTCATTCTGCGCTGCGCGGGGCTGAAGAAAAGCTTCTTTCAGGGCAAGGTCGAAGTGCCGGTGCTCACCGGCGTCGACCTCTCGGTTGGCAAGGGCGAGTCGCTCGCCATCCTCGGCGCTTCCGGTTCCGGCAAGTCCACGCTGCTGCATCTGCTGGGCGGGCTCGATGCGCCCACTGCCGGCGCCATCGAACTGCTGGGGCGCAGCCAGACCCGGCTCGGCGAGGCGGAGCGCTGCGAACTGCGCAACCGCGCGCTGGGTTTCGTCTACCAGTTCCATCATTTGTTGCCGGAATTCACCGCGCTGGACAACGCCGCCATGCCGCTATTGATCCGCCGCATGGGCAGGCGCGAAGCGCGGGAAGTCGCTGCGCAGACGCTGACCAGGGTGGGGCTGGGACACCGGCTGAATCACCTGCCGTCCGAGCTTTCCGGCGGCGAGCGCCAGCGCACGGCCATCGCCCGCGCCCTGGTCACGCAGCCCGCCTGCGTGATGGCGGACGAACCGACCGGCAACCTCGACCGGCAGACCGCCGAGTCGGTTTTCGAGCTGATGCGTGATCTGCAGAAGGCGCTCGGCACCAGCCTCATCATTGTTACCCACGACGTCGAACTGGCGCGCAGGATGGACAGGCAGTTGCGCCTGGTGGACGGTCGCCTGACCGCGCTTGAGACTTAAGCTTCCCGCTTTCTGCATAGGCGTTTTCTGGCTGCAGCAGCAGCCGTCCCTGCCCGATGCCGCCTGGCTGTGGGCGTTGCCGCTGGTTCTCACGCCTTTCCTGCTCCCGCATTTTGAACGTGCCTGGCCGAGACAGGTGCGCATGCTTGCAGTACTGGCCAGCTGCGCCGTCCTGGGCTTTGCCTGGGCTGGCTGGCGTGCGCAGGCGCGCATGGCCGATGCGCTGCCGCCCGCCTGGGAAGGCGTGGACGTGCGCGTAGTGGGCGTCGTCGCCGGCCTTCCGGACCGCGACGCCCACGGCGAGCGCTTCGATTTCCGCGTGGAAAAATTATTGACCGCGGGCGCACAGATACCGGCGCGCATACGGTTAAGCTGGCCGGCGCCGGAATGGATCGCCGCGCAGATTCCGCAGCGCATCGAGGCCGGCGAGCGCTGGCAGTTCACCGTGCGCCTCAAGCGGCCGCACGGCACGGCCAATCCGGACGGCTTCGATTACGAGGCCTGGCTGCTGCAGAAAGGCATTCGTGCCACCGGCTACGTGCGCGAGAAGGGCGGAGCGATGAAACTGGGCGAGAGCGGCCATCCGCTCGATCTTGTCCAGCGCTTGCGAGAACGCATCCGGGACGGCATTGGCCTGGCACTGGCCGGCCATCCGCAGGCCGGAGTCATCACCGCATTGGCGGTGGGAGACCAGAACGCCATTCCGCACGCCAACTGGCGCGTCTACAACCGCACCGGCACCAGCCACCTGATGAGCATTTCCGGCTTGCACATCACCTTGTTCGCCGCCCTGGTCGGCGGGTTCGTCTATGCGCTGTGGCGGCGCGTGCCGGCGCTGGTGCTGCGTTTGCCGGCGCGGCGGGCGGCGCTGCTGTGCGGCTGGCTCGCGGCATTGGCCTACACCCTGCTGGCGGGCTTCCAGATTCCCGCCCAGCGCACTTTGTTCATGCTGACCGTGCTGGTGGCGGGGCTGTGGCTGCAGCGCGAGCCGCGCCCCGCATCCCTGCTGCTGCTGGCGCTGGCCATCGTGCTGCTGCTCGATCCCTGGGCCGTGCTGGCGCCGGGGTTCTGGCTTTCCTTCGGTGCGCTGGCGGCGATGATGTGGGCAGTCCAGGGCCTGCAAGGCGCTGCGGGAAAAATTACGGCCTGGATGCGCACCCAGGCCGCGGTGACCATCGCGCTGGCGCCTGCGCTGCTCCTGCTGTTTCACCAGGTGTCGCTGGTATCGCCATTGGCCAACGCGCTGGCGATCCCGGTGGTGAGCATGGGCGTGGTGCCGCTGGCGCTGGCAGGGGCGCTGGTGCCGCCGCTCTTGCAGCCCGCCGCCTGGCTGATGCAGGGGGTGGAGGCCTTACTGCAATGGCTGTCGGCGTTCGACTGGGCGGCATGGGCGCTGCCTGCATCGCCGCCCTGGGCGCTGGCGCTTGCGTTGCCAGGCGTAGCCTGGATGCTGATGCCCGGGCTGCCGCGGCGCTGGCTGGGCGGTTTCATGTGCCTGCCCCTGCTGTTCCCGGCAGTGGCGACGCCGGCCCCGGGCAGTTTCGAGGCCGAGGTGCTCGACGTGGGGCAGGGCACGGCCATCCTCGTCCGCACGGCAGGCCATGCGCTGCTTTACGATGCAGGCCCCGCGCTGGGCGACAACAATGCCGGCGAGCAGATCGTGCTGCCGCGCCTGCGCGCGCTGGGCATTGCCAGGCTGGACAGCCTGGTTCTGACGCATGACGATCTCGACCATACCGGCGGCGCCGCAGCGGTGATGCGCGATATGGAGCCGCGCTGGCTGCTGGCCTCCCTCCCGGCAGGGCATGCATTGCTGGCGCGTCCGCACCGGCAGTGCTTGCGCGGACAACGCTGGCAATGGGACGGCGTGGACTTCGAAATGCTGAACCCGACGCCTTATGCCTATGCCCAGTCCGGGCGCAGCGACAACGACAAGAGCTGCGTGCTCAAAATTTCCCGCGGCGCGCAAAGCCTGTTGCTCACGGCCGATGCCGAGCGCATCGGCGAACTGGAAATGACCGAGCGGGTGGCGGACAAATTGCCGGCTACGGTACTGGTTGCAGGGCACCATGGCAGCCGCACGTCCTCCATCACCGAGTTTGTTTCGGCAGTGCAGCCGCGGCATGTGGTCTTTACCATGGGACGCAAGAATCGCTATGGCCATCCCCATGCCGATGTGCTGCGGCGCTTTGCCGAAGCCGGCGCCGTCATGCACCGCAGCGACCGCCATGGCTGGCTGCGTTTGCGCTTTGCCGAGAATGGGGTGAGCGTGGAACGCTGGCGCGAGCAGCGCAAGCGATACTGGCAGCAGCCAGTCGTGGAATAATCATCAAAAACTCATTTACCCAGAGGAAGCGAGGCAAGGGAGTAAAGCAAAAAAGACTTTTTGTTCCCGCGCCTTACTCTGCCGCCTCCGTTACCTCTGTGTTCATTGCGTTGTAATAGGGGGTGAATGCCATGGCTCAGATGCCATTTCCAGGATAATTGCGCATGGTCGAACAAATCAAGAAAACCGCCTGCCTTGCGCTTGTCGGCGTGGAAGAAGCCTGCCAGTGGCTGGGCGAAGAAGGCAATGATGCGGATGTGCGCCGTGCGCTGGAGCTGGCCTTTCCGGTTCTGTCTGTGCTGCAGACGCCCGGCGGCGCCAGCCTGTTCGCGCATGCCGTAGGCGCGGCGCGCATCGTCGACGAGCTGAAGCTTGGGCACGATGCAGTGCTGGCCACCTTGCTGTATCCGCTGGTGGAACGCACGTCGCAAGAAGCGCTGGAGCCCTTCGGCGAGGCCGCGCAGCTGGCGAAAGCCGTGTCGGCCATGTCCAGGATCGAGGTGCTGGCGCACGGCACCCAGGACCTGGACGTGGAGCCGGCGGCCCAGATCGAATCGCTGAGGCAAATGGTGCTGGCCATGGTGCAGGACGTGCGCGCGGTATTGGTCAAGCTGGCGGAGCGTACCCATGCGTTGCGCTGTGCGGCGAAGGCCGAGCCGGAATTGCAGCAGCTTCTGGGCCATCAGGCGCGCGAGCTGTTTGCGCCGCTCGCCAACCGGCTGGGCGTCTGGCAGGTCAAGTGGGAAATGGAGGACTGGGCCTGCCGCTACCTGGACGGCGAGACTTACCGGCGCATTGCCGCGCTGTTGGACGAAAAGCGCGGCGACCGCGAGCGTTACATCGCCGCCGTTCTGGCCACGCTGAAGGCGGAACTGCACAAAAACGGCATCAAGGCCGAGGTTATGGGGCGCCCCAAGCACATCGCCAGCATCATCAACAAAATGCGGCGCAAGAATCTGGGCTTCGAGCAGCTCTACGACATCCGCGCGGTGCGCGTGCTGGTCGAGAAGGAGGCCGACTGCTACGCCGTGCTCGGCATCGTGCACAACCTTTGGCAGCCCATCCCCAGCGAGTTCGACGACTACATCTCGCACCCCAAGAGCAACGACTACCGCAGCCTGCACACGGCCGTGGTCGGGCCGGAGGACAAGGCGCTGGAAGTGCAGATCCGCACTTTCGACATGCACCGACATGCCGAACTGGGCGTGGCCGCGCACTGGCGCTACAAGGAAGGCGGCAGGAACGACGCGCGCATGGAAGAGAAGATCGCCTGGCTGCGCCAATTGCTGGAGTGGAAGGACGACGTCGCCGACGCCAGCGAATTCGCCGCCCAGTTCCGCACCGAGCTGTTCCGGGACCAGGTCTACGTGCTGACGCCGCTGGGCCGGGTGATTGCGCTGGACCGCGGCGCCACGCCGATCGACTTCGCCTACGCCCTGCATACCGACCTTGGCCACCGCTGCCGCGGCGCGCGCGTGGACGGCGTCATGGTGCCGCTCAACACCCCGCTCGAGAACGGCCAGCGCGTCGAGATACTCACCGTGAAGCAGGGCAATCCCAGTCGCGACTGGCTGAATCCGCAGCTCGGCTACGTGCAGACGCATCGCGCGCGCACCAAGGTGCGCACCTGGTTCAAACAGCGCGACCAGGGCGAGCTGACCCAGCTCGGACGCGCTCAGCTGGATAAGGAGAGAAAGCGCCTGGGCGTCGGCGACATCAAGCTGGACAAGCTGGCGCAGGACCTGAAATTCAAGTCGGCCGACGAGTTTCTGGCTGCGCTCGGGCGCGGCGATTTCGGTCCGCAGATTCTTGCACGAGCGATGCGCGAGCAGGGTGCGCCTGCGGCCCCCGTCGTTGTCCGCAAGACGCCGGCACCGCGCAAGTCGGCGAGCGGCGTGCTGGTGGAGGGGCTGGGCGACGTGCCGCTTTCCATGGCGCGCTGCTGCAAGCCGGAGCCGCCGGCAGCCATCGTCGCCTACACGACGGTGGGGCGCGGGGTGACCGTGCATCGGCGCGCTTGCCCGAATCTTGCCAAGTTCAATCCGGATCGCATCCTGCAGGCCAACTGGGCGGAAAGGAAGAGCGAGGGCGGCTTCACGTTCGAGGTCAGGCTGCGCGCCTTCGACCGCCAGGGCTTGCTGCGCGACGTGTCGGATGTCTTTACCAGGGAGCGTGTCGACGTGCTGCGGGTCAATACCGAATCGGTCGGGGAATACGCGAACATGGCCATCACACTCAGGGTGAAGGACGCCGCCCAGATCGGCCGCCTCATCGGCCGTCTGGGACAGGTGCAGAGCGTGATCGAGGTCGAGAGGGGTTGACTTGATTTTACCCAACCGGATCAACCGCAAATTGACCGCGGAGGTCGCGGAGTACGCCGAGTAAAGAAAACTGAAACTCCGCGACCTCCCGGTAAAACGCTTTTATTTCTGGAACGGCTGGATCAGCTTGCGCACCGGGTCGTAGGCGCTGTCCTGGATGACGACGAAGCCGTCGTAGCTGCTGTCGAAGGCTTCCAGGGTGGCTGTTCCTGCCGGATTATCCTTTTTCAGGGCAAGGAAGGCGTCGCGCAGCTTGTCGCGCACATTTGCCGGCATGCTCGGGTGCACGGCGAAGACGTAGGAAGGCAGCGGGGGGGTGGAGCCGATCACGATGATGCCCTTGTCCTTGAAATCGTCCGCGATCGAGTCCTTCAGGATGCCGCCGTCGAAATCGCCGGCCAGCACGGCTTTGGCGATGTTGTCGTAGTGCTTGAGATAGGCGAAATTGGAAAAATCGCCGGTGCCGAGTCCCATGAAGGCGACGGCTGCCTTCTGCAGCAAGGCCTTTTCGTCGCCGAAAGCGAAGCGCTTGCCTTTGAGGTCGGCCGGCGTGCGGATGCCGGAGCCGGCCTTGGTGCCGATGACCAGGGAAAAATGCGGGCGCCCATTGATGGTGGGCGCCACCAGCGGAACCGCCCCGTATTTCTGCCGGGCATCGATGTAGGCAACCGGCGTGAGATAGGCGATCTGGGTCTGGTTGCCGCCAAGCTCGTCCACTGCCGAGCCGAGGTTGGGCGAGGGGCGGAAGCGAATGTTGAGACCGGTATTGAGCGCGAGATAATTGGTCAGTACGCTCAGGCGCTTGATCATTTCCACCGGGATATCCATCGCCACCGAGCCCATGGTGATGGTAGCCTCGGCCGGCTGTTTTTGCGGCGAAGACATCGCCGGAGCGGCGGCCGATATCAGCGCGGCAAACGCGACAACAAGTTTCACCTGCATGCCTAGACTTCCTCCTTGGGCAAATCCGAATAAAGGGCGTACTGGTCGCGGCCGCGATGCTTGGCGGTATACAGGGCCTTGTCCGCCGCAAAATAGAGGGATTGCTTCGTGTTGTTCGCGGCGGAATATTCTGCAATGCCGGCGCTGAGGCTTACCGAGATTTTCTGGCCGTTGAAGCTGAACACGTGCGCCTTTATCTTTTTGAACAGTTGGCGCACGAGTATCTCCGACTGTTTTTCTCCCGTGTGGTAGAGCAGGATGGCGAACTCGTCTCCGCCCAGCCTTGCCGGCGCGTCGGAACGGCGCACCGAATCCTTGAGAAAAGCACCGATCTGGCGCAGGACTTCGTCCCCCGCGGCGTGGCCGTGGCTGTCGTTGATGTCCTTGAAATTGTCCACCTCGATGAGCGCCAGTGACAGGGGTTCATTGAAGCGTTCGGCCTGGGACAGCATCTGCTCGAATCCGTCGTCGAACTGGCGGCGATTGGGCAGCTTGGTGAGCCAGTCGGTGGTGGCCATGGAACTCAGCATTTCGAGGGCGTTTTCCAGTTCGTCCGTTCTTGCAATGAGTTCGATGTTCTTGTTTCTCAGCGCCTGATCGGCAAGATCGATCTTGCTTTGCAGTTTTTCGTAGTTGCTGGCGAGCTGCTGGTTGAGCTTGTTGAAGACCTTGATCAGGCGGCCGATCTCGTCGCCGCTGGCCACGTCCAACTGCTTTGCGATGTAGGGTTCGCCCTTGTTGATGGTCGCTTCCATTGCCGAGGTCAGGCGCAGGATCGGCGATACGATGCCACGCGAAACGAACAGGTAAACAATGATGGCAAGAATCAGCCCGATGATGGTTTGCTCGATCACGATGCGGACATACAGCTCGTCTATTGCCTGTTCCAGCCTCTCGGTGGAAATGTCCAGGGCGACCGAGCCGATCACCTTGCCGTCAAACACGATGGGCGCCTGGTAGCGGCGGTATTGCCTGCCTGAGCCCGCCACGGTCTGGCTCATGATGCGGCCATCACGATTGAGGATGGTGACACCCATCACGTTCGCCTGGTCTGCCACGTTGCGGGCCAGGATTTCGAGATTGCCGTAGTCATAACCGACCACCAGGCTGGCGGCACCGGCGGCAGTGGTATTGGCCATGTTCTGGCCGGAGTAGTTGGCCAGGTTGCCCAGGTGTTCGCGCTCGTTTTTGACGCGAGCAATGCCCACGGCGACGGACGTGACGACCGCGCCGGCTGCGATATAGCCGATGAGCTTCGCGCTCAATCCCCAGCCATGCGCCACATGTTCTCCCAAGCGTGTGTTGTTTCTTGTTTGAGTACTGGTTTTACGGCTGTCTTGCCTGTGCAATGAATAGTCGGCTTGGCGAATAAATACCATTCTTGCAATATGGTCTATTGGCTTTGGGCTTGTCCTGCATGGTGAAAGCGGCGAATGGTATTGTTTCGGCATGGGGAGTGCCACTTTCCGATTCTGCGAAGAACTCAACGACTTTTTGCCGCCAGGACGTCGTTATCGGGAATTTGTCAGCGTCTGCGCGCGTGCCGCGACGACCAAGCACATGATCGAAGCCCTGGGCGTGCCGCATACCGAGGTGGAGATGATCCTGGTCAATGGCGAGCCGGCCGGTTTTGACCGTCAACTGGCGGACGGCGACCATGTCGTGGTCTGCCCCCGTCTGGATGCGGCGGATGCCGCCTCGCAACCGCGGTTGCGCGAAAGACCGTCCGGACGTCCGCGCTTCGTCGCCGACGCGCATCTCGGCGGCCTGGCACACATGCTGCGCATGCTGGGCTTCGATACCTTGTATGACAACGGATACCATGACGACGAACTGGCGGCCATCGAGGCGCAACAAGGGCGCATCCTGCTCTCCCGCGACCGCGAATTGCTCAAGCGCCGGGAGATTGTCCATGGCTGCTATCTGCACGCGCAGAAGCCGGAGGAACAGTTGCGCGAGATCGTCAAACGCCTGGATCTTGCACGCAACGCCAAGCCGTTTACCTTGTGCCTGCATTGCAATGCACCGCTGCGCCCGGTCGACAAGGCCGACGTGCTGGAGCGGCTGCCGCCCCGGGTGCGGGAGAATTATCAGCGCTTCAGCACTTGCGACCGGTGCGGGCGGGTGTACTGGGAAGGCTCGCATTGGCGCAACATGTGTCGGGTGCTGGACGATATGCTGCAGGACTTCAATGCGGCAGGCTGAATGCATGCGCAGCGGCTTTTTGTGCTTGCAGCGCATGCCGCATACCCGCTACAATGCGCGTCTTGCAGGCGCGTAGCTCAGCTGGTTAGAGCACCACCTTGACATGGTGGGGGTCGTTGGTTCGAGTCCAATCGCGCCTACCAATTTTCAGCAGAAAATCAGGTAGTTGCAGTATCCGAGAAAGCCGCCGAGTGCGGCTTTTTCTTTTGCTGTGCCGAAACCGTGACAAAACCACCCCTCCGTTCCGGTGCGGCCTTGGCTGTTGTCTGGACCGACGCCTGATCAAAAGACCGGAAAGTGCATGCGGCCCGGGCCAAGGTGGCGGGGCTGTCCGCATGGCGCCCTTGTCCGGCCCGGGGGCCCGCGGCGGTCAGTCCGTGGCCGGCCGGGACGGGTAAGTGCCGAGGGCGGCCAGGTCCTCGGGCGTGTCGACGTCGAGCAGGCAGCCGGGGTCCTGCACCTCGACGGCTACGACATGTGCGATCTCGCCCCGCAGCAGGGCGCGGGCGCCCTGGTCGCCGTGCAGGGCGGCCAGCTCGGCATACCAGCAGGCGGCGAAGCCCACCGGGTGGCCGCGCCGGTCCTGGTGCAGGGGCGCGGCAAGCAGGGCGCCCTGCTTCAGGGCATGGGCGACGCGGGCGGCGGTGCTGGCCTCAAGGCAAGGCATGTCGGCCAGCCCCACCAGCCAGCCCTCGGCCTTCGCCGTGGCGCGGATGCCGGCGGCGAGGGTGGCGCCCATGCCCTGGTCGGCCTCGGGCACTTCCAGATAAGGGATGCCTTCTGCGACGAGGTGCGCATGCAGGGGCGAGGGGCCGGGGCGCACCAGCACCAGGGCGCGGTCCGCCCCCGCGGTCAGGGGGGCGAGGCTGGCCTGCAGCAGGCTGCGGCCGTCGGGCAGCCGGTGCAGCAGCTTGTCGCTGCCGAAGCGGCGGCTGCGCCCGGCGGCGAGGAGCAGGCCGACCAGCCCGCCCATGAGCCTCAGGCCACGCCGCAGGCGGCAGGTGCGCCAAGCTCGGCGGAATCGAGGGCGGCGGGATCGAGCGCGGCGGGCGCCGGTGCCCGGTGGCCGAGCCGCACGCCGTTCTTCGCCGCCGTCATTTCCGCCAGGATGGCCACCGCGATCTCCGGCGGGGTGCGGCTGCCGATGGGCAGGCCCACGGGGCCGTGCAGGCGGGCCAGTTCCTCGGGCGAGAGGTCGAAGTGGCGGGCCAGCCGTTCCCGGCGGCGGGCGTTGTTGAGGCGGGAGCCGAGGGCGCCGACATAGAAGGCGGGAGACTTGAGGGCCTCCAGCAGCACCATGTCGTCCAGCCTCGGGTCGTGGGTGAGGGCCACCACCGCCAGGCGCGGGTCCGGCTCCATGGCCAGCAGGGCATCGTCGGGCAGGGCGGTCACCAGGGTGGTGCCGGCCATGTCCCAGCCTTCAGCGTATTCCTCCCGCGGCTCGCACACGGTGACCGCCCAGTCCAGGGCCTGGGCCATGGGCGCGAGGTAGCGGGAGACCTGGCCGGCGCCGATCAGCAGCAGGCGCCACTGCGGCCCGTGCACGGTGGTCAGGCGCCGGCCGTCCCAGCGCAGGGTGTCGCCCGGGCGGGCGTTTTCCAGCCTCACCGCGCCGCTGCCGAGGTCCACCGTGCGCGCGGCCAGCCGGCGTTTTTCCAGCAGGGCGGCGAGGCGCTCCAGCAGGTCGGCATCGGGGGCCGGTTCCACCACCAGTTCCAGGGTGCCGCCGCAGGGCAGGCCGTAGCGGATGGCGTCCTCGGTGGCCACGCCATAGACCAGCTTGAACGGGGCGCTGCCCTGGAGGCGGCCGTCCGCCATGCGCGCGCTGAGGTCGTCCTCGATGCAGCCGCCGGAAACCGAGCCTTCGATCCGGCCGTCCTCGCGCAGGGCGAGCCACGCCCCCGCCGGCCGCGGCGCCGAGCCCCAGGTGCGGGCCACGGTGACCAGGGCGAAGCGCTCCCCCGCCGCGGCCCAGCGCCGCGCGGCCGCCAGCACCTGGAGGTCCATGCCGTCCATGTCTAGGCCTTCAGTTCGGCCGGGTCGATGGGCAGGCGGCGCAGCCTCTTGCCGGTGGCGGCGGCGATGGCATTGGCCACCGCCGGCGCCACCGGCGGCACTCCGGGCTCGCCGATGCCGGTGGGCGGCGCGGCGGAGGCCAGGATGTGCACCTCCACCTCGGGCATCTCGTTGATGCGCAAGAGGGCGTAGTCGTGGAAATTGGATTGCTGCACCTGCCCGCCCTCGAGGGTGATGGCGCCGTACAACAGGGCCGAGAGGGCGAAGCCCACCGAGCCTTCCACCTGGGAGCGCACGTTGTCCGGGTTGATGGCGATGCCGCAATCCACCGCGGCGACGATGCGGTCCACCTTCAGGCTGCCGTCGGCCTGCACCGTCACCTCGGCCACCTGGGCCACGCAGGAGCGGAAGGATTCATGCACCGCCACGCCGCGGCCGCGCCGCTCGCCGGGCTTGCCGGGGGGAAGCGGGGTGCCCCAGCCGGCCTTTTCCGCCGCCAGCCTGAGCACGGCGGCGTGGCGCGGATGTTTCTTCAGCAGTTCCAGGCGCAGCCGCACCGGGTCCTGCCCCATGGCGGCGGCCACTTCGTCGAGGAAGGCCTCGGTGGAGTAGGCGGTGTGGGTGGAGCCCACGGAGCGCCACCACAGCACCGGCACGCCCACGTCCTGCGGCGTGTGCAGGTCCACCACCAGGTTGGGGATGTCATAGGGCAGGGTGGCGGCCCCCTCCACGGAAGTGAGGTCGATGCCGTCCTTCATGAGCCCGCTCATGGGCGAGTCCGCATTGATGGACTGGCCCACCAGGCGGTGGCGCCAGCCCAGCAGGCGGCCCTCAGCGTCGATGGCCGCTTCCAGGACGTGGTGGAAGGCGGGGCGGTAGTAACCGGCCTGCATGTCGTCCTCGCGCAGCCATACCAGCTTTACCGGGGCCTTGCCGCCGATGGCCCTGGCAATGTGCACCGCCTCCAGCACGTAGTCCGCATGCTTGCTGGCGCGGCGGCCGAAGCTGCCGCCGGCGTAGAGCATGTGAAGCTTCACCTGCTCGGGCTCGAGGCCCAGCAGTTCGGCCACCTTGGCCTGGTCCAGGGTCTGCATCTGCTCGCCGTTCCAGATCTCGCAGCCGTCGGCGGAAAGCTTCACCACGCAGTCGAGGGGCTCCATGGCGGCGTGGGCGAGGTAGGGGAAGTCGTAGGCGGCCTTGAGCACCTTGGCGGCGCCGGCGAAGACGGCCTCCGGGTCGCCGTCCTTGCGGGCGATGCTGCCGGGCTTTTGCGCCATTTCACGGTAGCGGGCGAAGATGTTCTCGCTGCTCCCCTGGTAGCCGCTTGCCTCATCCCATTCCACCACCAGGGCATCGCGGCCCTTCCTGGCGCTCCAGGTGTCCTTGGCCAGCACCGCGACCCCGCTGGGCACGGCGACGACGTCCACCACGCCCTTCACCGCTTTGGTCTTGGCGGCATCGAAACGCTTCAGCCTGGCGCCGAAGCGGGGCGGATGGGCCACCACCGCGGTGAGCATGCCGGGCAGGTGCACGTCTTGGGTGAAGATGGCGGTGCCCTTGACCTTTTCCGCCGAATCCTTGCGCGGGACATGCCTGCCGATGAGCTTGAATTCCTGCGGGGACTTGAGGCGGACCTCTGCGGGCAGGGGCTGTTCCGCCGCCGCTTGCGCCAGTTCGCCGAAGGTGGCGCGGCGGCCCGAGGCCGGGTGGCTCACCACCCCGTCGGCGACCGTGATCCCGGCGGCCGGCACCCGCCACTTTTGCGCGGCGGCGCCCACCAGCATGGCGCGGCCCATGGCCCCGGCGCGGCGCATCTGCTCCCAGGAATTGGCCATGGCGGTGCTGCCGCCGGTGCCCTGGACGGACCCCCACAGCAGGTTGTTGTAGCGCCTGGCATCCGCCGGGGCGCCTTCCACCTTGACCTGCTCCCAGGCCGCATCGAGTTCCTCGGCGAGTACGGTGGCCAGGCCCGTGTGGGTCCCCTGGCCCATTTCCAGATGCTTGGCGATGACGGTGACGCTGTTGTCGACGCCGATGCGCAGGAAGGCGTTGGGTTCGAACAGGGGGCCGGTCGAGGAGGCAGGGGTAGCGGCGCGGGCGCCGCCCGGCAGATAGATGGCGAGGGTGAGGCCGGCGACGCCCTGCAGGAAGCGGCGCCGGCTGTGGTTTTCGATGTGTGCCTCCTGAGAAGGAGTGGTGGGTTCGGCGGCGAGCTTGTCGAGGATGGTCATGGCATGTCTCCTCAGGCCAGGGACTTGGCGGCTTCGTGAATGGCGGCGCGGATGCGCACATAGGTGCCGCAGCGGCAAAGGTTGCCTGCCATGGCGGCGTCGATGTCGGCATCCGTGGGGCGGGGGTTCTCCTCCAGCAGGGCCACCGCGCTCATGATCTGGCCCGGCTGGCAGTAGCCGCATTGCACCACATCCAGGCGGCGCCAGGCCTCCTCTACCGCCTGCGCCACCCTGGCGGCGCGGGACTCGCCCACGCCTTCGATGGTGACGATCTTCTTGCCCGCGGCGGCGGCGATGGGGGTGATGCAGGAGCGCACCGGCTGGCCGTCCACATGCACCGTGCAGGCGCCGCACAGGCCCATGCCGCAGCTGTACTTGGTGCCGGTCAGGCGCAGGGTGTCGCGCAGGACCCACAGCAGGGGCGTGTCGGGGGCCTCATCCACGCGGATGGGCTTGCCGTTGATATCGAGGGTAGGCATGGAATCACCTCCTGTAGGGTGGGGTCACTTGCATTTTCCGGGTGCCGGTTGCAGAACGGTTAGTACGATCCTGCGGTATTCTTGCCTGATCCTGCGAGAGGGCAGGGTTTGGCATCCATTGGGGCAGGCCCTGGGTTATTATAGGCATGCTCATGCATGGATGAGGTTTGCCGGTGGGTGAAAAAGCCGATATCCCGGATCGGGACGAAGGCGCGGTGATCCGCGCCGGCGCCGTCCTGGCCCAGGCCGTGGGCCGCTGGACAAGCGGCGTCGAGCAGGCCGACACGGCCATTCCCGAATTGCGCTTCTACCGGCGGGAGAGGCCCTCCGAACCCTGCGTCTGCATGGTGGAGCCGAGCGTGGCCCTGGTGGTGCAGGGGGCCAAGCGCGCCCTGCTGGGGGGCGATGCATACACCTACGATATCCGCCGCTTCCTCATCACCTCCCTGGATCTGGGGGCCACGATGCACGTCGTGCAGGCCTCCGTCGAGCAACCCTACCTGGGCCTGGCGCTGAAGCTGGACCTGCGGCTCGTGGCAGAGATGATGGTGCGGCGCGGCCTGCCGCCTGCGGCGCCGCCCTGCGAGCGGGGCATGGTACTGGGCCAGAGCACCGCGACCCTGCTCGATGCCTTCCAGCGCCTGGTGAATCTGCTCGACGAGCCCGAGTCCATCCCCGTCCTGGCACCCCTGATCCAGCGGGAGATCCACTACCGCCTCTTGAGCAGCGACCAGGGCGGACGCCTGTGGCAGATCGCCTCCGTGGGCAGCCAGGGGCACCGCATCGCCCGCGCCATCGACTGGCTCAAGGCCCACTACGCCCAGCCCTTGCGCATCGACGACCTGGCCGCCTACGCGCAGATGAGCGCCTCCAGCTTCCACCACCATTTCCGCCAGCTCACCGCCATGAGCCCCCTGCAGTTCCAGAAATGGCTGCGCCTCAACGAAGCCCGCCGCCTGATGCTGGCCGGGGAGGCCGATGTTTCCTCCGCCGCCTTCCGGGTGGGCTACGAAAGCCCCTCCCAGTTCAGCCGGGAATACAGCCGCCTGTTCGGCGCCCCGCCGCGCCAGGATGTGGCAAGGCTGCGGGAAAGGCTGCGCCGGCAGCCCGCCGAAAAACTCTCCGGCGGCAGCGTCTGACACGAGAAAGACACGGATGCCGGACGTCCGCAAAGGCGAAGCAGGGGATGCGACTCCGGGCAGGATGCGAATGCGCCGACCCGCTGCCGCTACGCATGGCAGTGGTTGATCCGGTTGTCCACTGCGGCTTCTTGTGGCAGAATGCGCGCCTGTGCCAGTCGAATGGCCCACGGAGGTTGCGAAATGTCACCGCGAACTTGTTTTTCCGTCCGAGGATAAAAAGCCGTCGTTTCGTTTGTTCGCACCTTTTATGTAATTTGTGAATGAAAAAGCGCGGTCGAGCCGCGCTTTTTTGTTTGGGTGCGCCAGCCAGGGCGCACCCACCTGGAGATGAGGATCATGGTCAACGTCACCCTTCCCGATGGATCGGTCAGAAGTTTCGATAAACCGGTCACGGTCGCAGAGGTCGCGGCCGGCATCGGCCCCGGCCTTGCCAAGGCCGCGCTCGCCGGCAAGGTCGACGGCAGGCTGGTGGACACCAGCTTCGTCATGGACCGTGACAGCCAGTTGGCCATCGTCACCGCCAAGGACGCGGAGGCGCTCGATCTCATCCGCCACGACGCCGCGCACGTGATGGCGCAGGCGGTGCAGGAACTCTACCCGGGTACCCAGGTGACCATCGGCCCGGCGATCGAGGACGGTTTCTACTACGACTTCGCGCGCGAGACGCCCTTCACCCCGGAAGACCTGGAAAAGATCGAAAAGCGCATGGAAGAGATCGTCAAGCGCGACCTGCCGATCCGCCGCGAGGTGTGGGAGCGCGAGGACGCCAAGAAGGCGTTCGCCGAGCTGGGCGAGACCTACAAGGTGCAGATCATCGACGAGGTGATCCCCGAGGGCGAGGAGCTTTCCATCTATCGCCAGGGCGAGTGGTTCGACGTCTGCCGCGGCCCGCATCTTCCATCCACAGGAAAACTGCCGCGCGCCTTCAAGCTGATGAAGCTGGCCGGCGCCTACTGGCGCGGCGATTCGCGCAACCCCATGCTGCAGCGCATCTACGGCACGGCGTGGGCGAAAAAGGAAGACCTCGACGCCTACCTGCATCGTCTGGAAGAGGCGGAAAAGCGCGACCACCGCAAGCTGTCCAGGCAGCTCGACCTTTTCCACATGCAGGACGAGGCGCCGGGCATGGT
>DCVO01000095.1:16472-17181 GCA_002327405.1 Thiobacillus sp. UBA2186
ACGGCTACCAGGAAGTGCGCACCCCGGCGGTGATGGACAAGAGCCTGTGGGAGAAATCCGGGCACTGGGAAAACTACCGCGAGCACATGTTCACCACTTCGTCGGAAAACCGCGACTATGCGGTCAAGCCGATGAACTGCCCGGGACACGTGCAGATATTCAACAGCGGCCTGCATTCCTATCGCGATCTGCCGCTGCGTCTGGCCGAATTCGGCTCCTGCCACCGCAACGAGCCTTCCGGCGCGCTGCACGGCATCATGCGGGTGCGCGGCTTCACCCAGGACGACGCCCACATTTTCTGCACCGAGGACCAGATCGAGGCGGAAGTGGCGGGCTTCATCGTCATGCTGCAGAAGGTCTACGCCGACTTTGGTTTCAACGACGTGCTGGTCAAACTCTCCACCCGCCCCGACAAGCGCGTGGGGTCGGACGAGTCCTGGGACAAGGCCGAGGCGGCCCTGGCGGCGGCGCTGGACAAGAACAGGCTGGCCTATGATTTGCAGCCGGGCGAGGGCGCCTTCTACGGTCCCAAGATCGAATTCACCCTGAAAGACAGCCTGGGGCGCCTGTGGCAGTGCGGCACCATTCAGTTGGATTTCAACCTGCCGGTGCGCCTCGGGGCCGAGTTCGTCGACGAGGACAACTCTCGCCGCCCCCCGGTCATGCTGCACCGGGCGATACTAGGCTCGATGGAGCGCTTCATCGGCAT